>NZ_KV789913.1:52984-128713 GCF_001807705.1 Klebsiella sp. HMSC25G12
CTGGAGAGCAATCCGGGGAAATATATCCCTGAACATCTGCGTCAGCAGGGTGAAGGCAATGTCGTCAGCATCAACCTGAATCAGCCGATGAGCGAAATCCTGGCGCAACTGTCGGCGCACCCGGTCTCCACCCGCCTGAGCCTCAACGGCACCATCATCGTGGCCCGCGACATCGCCCACGCCAAGCTAAAAGAGCTTATTGATAACGGCGAGGCGCTGCCGCAGTACGTCAAAGATCACCCGATCTACTACGCGGGCCCGGCGAAGACGCCGACCGGTTATGCCTCCGGCTCCCTCGGTCCGACTACCGCAGGCCGCATGGACTCTTATGTCGATCTGCTGCAGTCGCACGGCGCGAGCATGGTAATGCTGGCGAAAGGCAACCGCAGCCAGCAGGTGACCGATGCCTGCCATAAACACGGCGGCTTCTACCTCGGCAGCATTGGCGGCCCGGCAGCAGTGCTCGCCCAGCAGAGCATTAAGAGCCTCGAGTGCGTGGCCTATCCGGAACTGGGGATGGAAGCTATCTGGAAAATCGAAGTGGAAGATTTCCCGGCGTTTATTCTGGTTGATGATAAAGGTAACGACTTCTTCCAGCAGATCCAGAATAAGCAGTGTGCCGGCTGTCAACAGCACGGCTAACGCTCACTTCTGACGCTGATATCAGGCCGTCGCCGTTTGGGCGACGGCTTTTTTTATGCCCACGCCGCGCCAGCTTGAATTCATTTCGCGCCAGGCTATGCTCAACTACAAGCCGTCCGTTGTTTGCTGAAAAATAACAATAATTCTCTTTCTCAGGTGCCTCTATGAACAGGATGAGCGTGGTGATCCTCTGGGCGCTGGCGCTGCTGGTGCTAAAGCCGGCGCTGGCTGCCGAACCGCGACAGCAGCCGACCGCCCGCGAGCAGGCACGCACGGTCACGATTTTCCATCAACCTGTCGTCATGTTGCAGGCTACTTTCGGCCAGACCACGCCCGAAGAGCGCGTCCTGCGTACCCGCAGCGCCCTGCGCGCGTTTACCGAGGATGATATCCGCCAGCCGCTGCGGGTCATGCCGGTTATCCGCTATGGTCAGCCAGGCCGGCTGTTCCTGATGAACGGCAAACCGGTGCTGCTGCTGAGCCAGGCGGATCTCGATGAGGGCGATGATTTAACCCTCGACCAGGCGGCCCAGCGGGTGCTGGCGCGAATGGAGGCCCAGCGCACCAGCCTGCAGGAACAGTTCAACGACCGTTATCTGCTGCTTTCAGCCGGCAAAGCGCTGGCCGGTGGGCTGCTGCTGGCGCTGTTTTACTACGGCGCCTTCCGCGCCTGGCGGCGGGTGCGGCGCTTTTTCCTGCTGCGGATCCTTGAAAAACGCAGCGCCATCCCGCAGCACTGGCGGCGCTATCTCGGCAATATTGAAGTTCGACTCTATGCTGTGCTGGTCATTCTCGTCGGCATGCTGGCCAGTTATCTCTGGCTGAGCTGGGCCTTCAGCCTGTTTCCCTGGACACGGGTGTGGAGTGAATCGCTGGGTGACTGGTCGCTGGGCGTGATCCGCGATCTCTCCCTGTCGATTGTCGCCTCCCTGCCGGGGCTGATGATCGTGGTGCTTATTTTCCTGATCACCTGGCTCATCATTCGCCTGGTGAAAGTGGCTCTCGACCAGGTCGCCGCCGGCCGCATTCAGGTGCCGGGCATCCATCCGGAAACCGTCAGCGCCACCCGCCGGTTGATCTCGGTGGTCATCTGGCTGTTTGCCCTGTCCGCCGCCTACCCGTTCCTCCCCGGCGCCAACTCCCTCGCCTTCAAAGGCATTAGCGTGTTCTTCGGCCTGATGCTGACTCTCGGGTCGACCGGGGTGATGACCCATGCGATGAGCGGCCTGGTGCTGATCTACTCCCGGGCGCTGCGCAAAGGCGACTGGATCCGCCTCGCCGACAATGAGGGACAGGTCAGCGAGATTGGCGTGCTGGCGACCAAGATCCTCACCCGTGAGAATTACATTGTCACCGTCCCGAACGCCGTGGTGGTGAGCGGGAAAATTATTAATCTCAGCGCCGAGAGCACCGACGGCGGGTTCAATCTCACCACCAGCGTCACCATCGGCTACGATACGCCGTGGCGTCAGGTGCATGCCCTGCTGGAGCTGGCGGCAAGACGCACCCCTGGGATGGATCAACAAATCGCCCCGATAGTTCGCAAGCTGGGGTTGCTTGACTGGTACACCGCGTATGAGCTGCAGGTGCGCTTGCTCCCCACAACTAAGCTGCCGGATGGCCGCAACGCGTTGCATAGCAGTATTATTGATGTGTTTAACGAATTCGGCGTGCAGATTATGTCGCCGAACTTTGTGATGCAGCCCAAGGCGGCGGTGGTGGTGCCGCAGGAGGCCTGGTACGCCGCCCCAGCCGTCGCGCCGCAGGAGCCTGAGAAATAAGGGCTAATATAGCGGCATTTCCGCCGGGTGGCGGCTTCACCGCTGAGCAAGAACAGCCAGCGCAGAGCCGCGTTTGTGCCGGGCGGTGGCTAACGCCTTGCCCGGCCTACGGATCGTGCGACCTGTCACTCATTTACCCACTTGCGCGACTGAAACTGCCGGTGCTGGCGGCCTCAAAATCGCTGTGACGTTCCCGGAAGGCCGGGGCAGCCTGCAGGGATAAGTCGAAGGGACCGCGCAGTGGCGATTTTGCTGGCCGGAGCCCGGGGGTACAGGGGGCGGCGGCGACTGGCCGCCCCCTGTGCCATAAGAGACATAACGCAGAAGATCAACCGGGAGCGCAATCTGCCCGGAATTAACATAGAAGTTGTAGCCCTGCCAAACATAGTGCGAACAGGGACATTTCCGGTTGTGCCGTTATTTCGCCGGGTGGCGGCTGCGCCTTACCCGGCCTACAACGACTGCCGGGCAATCCGACTCGGACGACGACTCAACCCTGCGCGGCGTCGATGTCGTCAAACACCTGCTGCGCCAGATGCATCGTGGCATTCGCCGCCGGCAGCCCACAGTACAGCGCAGAGTGCATGATCAACTCTTTCAGCTCATCGCGGGTGACCCCGTTGTTAAACGACGCGCGCAGATGCATCTTCAGCTCCGCCTCGCGATTGAGAGCAATCAGCATGGCAATGGTGATCATGCTGCGGGTGTGGTGGTCGAGCCCCGGACGGGTCCAGGTCTCACCCCAGGCGTAGCGGGTGATAAAGTCCTGAAACTCGTCATTCAACGGCGTCAGATGCTGCAGGGTACGGTCGACGTGGGCGTCGCCCAATACTTTGCGCCGTACCGTCATTCCGTCCTGATAGCGCTGTTTATCCTCCATGGCGTTCCCCCTGGAAAAAGCTTAGCAGCGCCGAAGTAAAGCTTTTCGGCGCCTCAATGTTTGACAGATGCGATGCCGCCAGCACCACCACCTGGGAAGCGGGGATCTGCTGCTGCAGGAAACTGGCGTCACTGACCGTAGTGACAGGGTCACTTTCACCGGCGATAATTAATGTCGGCAGCGGGATCTGCCCCACTTCGCCCCGCAGGTCGGCGGCGGCCAGCGCCTCGCAGCAGGCGGCATAGCCTTCGACGTCGGTATGGGTTAACTGGTGGCATAGCGCCTCCACCACCTCCGGCGCCTTCTGGCGAAACGCATGAGTGAACCAGCGATCCGCCGCCCCGGCAGCCACCACCGCCATTCCCTCCTGGCGTACCGCCCGCGCCCGCGACAGCCAGCTGGCCTGATCGCCAATGCGCGCCGCGGTGTTGGCAACGGCCAGACCATAAAAACGTTCTGGCGCAAAGCGTCCCAGCCACAGGCCGGTCAGACCGCCCATCGAGATCCCGCAGAACCAGGCGCGGTCGATATTCAGGTGATCGAGCAGCGCAATCACATCTTCCCCCAGCTGGGCGAGGGTCACTTTGCCATTTTTCGTCGTATTACCGTGACCGTGGGTGTCATAGCGCAGCACCCGAAAATGGGCGGTTAACGCCTCGATCTGCGGCTGCCACATCGCCCGGGTGGTGCCCAGCGAGTTGGAGAGGACGATAACCGGCGCGCCCTCCGGCCCGTCGAGTTGATAATCAAGATTCATCACGTTTCTCCTGATAACGCGCCAGTACCTGGCGCACAAAGCGTTCGGCGCTGCCGGTCGCCGTTGCCGGGTCAAGCAGCGTGGTTAAGCGTTCACGAGAGAGATACTGACTGACCTGTGGGTCAGCCGCGAGCAGATCGACCAGCGGAGAGTGACGGTCCAGCGCCTGACGGCACAGCGCCTCGATATGATGATGCGCCTCGGCTTTGCCGATGAATTCCGCCAGCGCCAGGGTCACCGCCTCGGCCATGATCAGCCCGTGGGTGATATCGAGATCGGCACGCATTTTCTGCGGGAAGACCTGCATATCGCGCACCAGCGCTTCACTTTGCGCCAGCGCCCCGCCCACCAGAGTAATCAGATCCGGCAGCGTCTCCCACTCCGCCTGCCAGCCGCCCAGCGCCCGCTCGTGCTGCTGGAGCTGGCTGGCGTAGAGGGTCGCCATCAGCCCCGGCGTACGCTGGGCGGCGGTCAGGATCGCCGCGCAGGCCACCGGATTGCGCTTATGCGGCATCGTCGATGAGCCGCCGCGGCCTTCCGCCACCGGCTCGCCGACCTCAGCCACTTCGGTCTGCATCAGCAGGGAGAAGTCGTTAGCGAATTTCCCCAGGGTACCGCAGACACCGGCAAACCAGGCGCCCGCCTCCAGCAGCCGATCGCGCTGGCTGTGCCACGGGGTATCCGGCAGCGACAGACCGAGGATCTGCGCCAGCGCCTGGCCAACCGCCGGCCCTTTCTCTTTTAGCGCGTCCAGAGTGCCCGCGGCGCCGCCAAACTGCAGCACCAGCAGCCGCGGACGCATCTCGCGCAGCCGCTGCTGCCAGCGCAGGAGCGCGTCGAGGGTGCCCGCCAGCTTCAGGCCAAAGGTCACCGGCAGCGCATGCTGCATCCAGGTCCGACCCGGCATGACAGTATCGCGATAACGATCCGCCTGGAGAGCCAGGGCAGCCAACAGCTGCTCAAGCAAGGTCTCAGCGGCATCCAGCGCCCCGCGCAGCTGGAGCACCAGTCCGGTGTCGATGGCGTCCTGACTGGTGGCTCCCCAGTGGACGTAGCGCGCAGCCTCGGGATCTCGCGCTTTTACCTGTACCGTCAGCTGTTTCACCAGCGGGATCGCCAGGTTACCGGCCCCCACCGCCGCCTCGCCCAGCGCGGCAAAATCGATGGTCTCGTGGCGGCAGGCCGCGACAATCGGCCCGACCGCTTCCGGCGGCACCATCCCGCAGACGGCCTGCGCCTGCGCCAGCGCCGCTTCAAAATCCAGCATGCCCTGCACCCGCTGCGCGTCGCTGAACCAGTCGGTCAGCGGACTGCTGCGCAGCATTGGGGTCAACAAACTCATTCTGGCTCCTTAAACACGTTCAATAATCAGGGCGATCCCCTGTCCGACGCCGATGCACATGGTGCACAGGGCGTAGCGGCCGCCGGTCCGTTTCAGCTGATAAGACGCGGTCATCGCCAGCCGGCCGCCGGAGGCACCGAGCGGGTGGCCCAGCGCGATCGCCCCGCCGTTAGGGTTCACGTGGGCGGCATCATCCGGTAAGCCCAGATCACGGGTCACCGCCAGCGCCTGAGCGGCGAAGGCTTCATTCAGTTCGATGACATCCATCTGGGCTAATGTCAGGCCGGTCTGCGCCAGCACCTTACGCACCGCGGGCGCCGGGCCAAAGCCCATGATCCGCGGCGCAACACCCGCCGTCGCCACGCCGACCACCCGGGCCAGCGGTTGAAGATCGTGAGCCGCCAGCGCCGTCTCGCTGGCCAGCAGCAGCGCACAGGCGCCATCGTTAACGCCGGAGGCGTTACCGGCGGTGACGCTGCCGTCGGCGCGCACCACGCCGCGCAGTTTAGCCAGCGCCTCCAGCGAGGTACTGCGCGGGTGCTCATCGCGGCTAAACAGCAGTGGCTCGCCTTTACGCTGCGGCACCTGGACGGCGATCAGCTCATCGGCGAAACGCCCCGCCTCCTGCGCCGCGGCGGTACGCAGTTGACTGCGTAAGGCGAACGCGTCCTGATCGGCACGGGAAATGGCAAACTCATCGGCGACGTTTTCCGCCGTCTCCGGCATGGAATGCACGCCGTACAGGGCTTTCATCTGCGGGTTAATAAAGCGCCAGCCGATGGTGGTATCCTCCATCTGCATGCTGCGGCTAAAGGCGCTCTCTGCTTTCCCCATCACAAACGGCGCGCGGGACATGCTCTCCACGCCACCGGCGATCATCAGCTGCGTCTCGCCGCTTTTAATCGCCCGCGCCGCGACGCCGATCGCATCGAGGCTGGAACCGCACAGGCGGTTGATGGTGCTCCCGGGCACGCTCTCCGGCAGCCCGGCCAGCAGCAGCGCCATCCGCGCCACGTTGCGGTTATCTTCCCCGGCCTGGTTGGCGCAGCCAAAGATCACATCGTCAATGCGCGAGGGATCCAGTCCCGGGTTACGCTCCAGCAGGGCTTTTAATGGCAGCGCCGCGAGGTCGTCGGCGCGCATCGTCGCCAGGGTACCACCGAAACGGCCAAAGGGTGTACGTACCGCATCACAGATAAATGCCTGATTCATCATAGGTTCCTTACGCGCTTTCCGCCAGTTGTTCAAAGGTCAGCGCCACCGGAGTGATGCGCTGCAGCTCTTCAAAAGAGAGACCGTTAAAGATTTCACGTACCACCGGGCCGCGGTCGGTGATGTCGATCACCGCCAGGTCGGTATAGATCCGGCTGACGCAGCCGACGCCGGTCAGCGGGTAGCTGCACTGCGCCACCAGCTTGCACTCGCCGTCACGGGTCAGGTGGTCCATCATCACGAACACCTGGCGGGCGCCGATGGCCAGATCCATCGCCCCGCCAACGGCCGGGATCGCATCCGGCGCACCGGTGCTCCAGTTCGCGAGGTCGCCGCTGGCGGAGACCTGATAGGCCCCCAGCACGCAGATATCGAGATGGCCGCCGCGCATCATGGCGAAGGAGTCGCCGTGGTGGAAATAGCAGCCGCCCTGCAGGAGGGTGACATACTCTTTACCGGCATTGATCAGCTCGGGATCTTCTTCCCCGGGCTGCGGTTTCGGCCCCATCCCCAACAGGCCGTTTTCGCTGTGCAGGAACACTTCTTTGTCGGCGGGCAGGTAATTGGCAATGCGGGTCGGCAGGCCGATGCCGAGGTTGACGTAAGCGCCTTCGGGAATATCGCGGGCCACGCGCTGGGCCATTTCGTCACGGGTCAGTTTTTGCATCTCGGGCTCCTCAGGCGCGTTGTGCGGCAGTCAGGTTTTCCAGCGAGAAGACACGCTGGACGAAAATGCCGGGGGTGATGATGTGTTCCGGGTCGAGGTCGCCCAGCGGCACCAGCTGCGAGACCTCGACGATGGTGGTTTTCGCCGCCGTCGCCATGATCGGGCCAAAGTTGCGCGCCGCCTTGCGATAGACCAGGTTGCCCCAGCGGTCGCCCTGATGGGCCTTAATCAGCGCGAAATCGGCTTTAATCGGATATTCCAGTACGTAATGGCGACCATCGATTTCCCGCGTCTCCTTGCCTTCCGCCAGCGGTGTGCCGTAGCCGGTGGGGGTAAACACTGCCCCCAGCCCGGCGCCAGCCGCCTGGATCCGCGCCGCGAGGTTACCCTGCGGCACCAGCTCCAGCTCCACTTTGCCGCTGCGATAGAGGTCATCGAAAATCTGGGAATCCACCTGGCGCGGGAAGGAGCAGATCATCTTGCGTACTCGCCCGGCTTTCAGCAGCGCCGCGAGACCCACTTCCCCGTTGCCGGCGTTGTTATTAATGATGGTCAGGTCGCGGGCGCCCTGGTCAATCAGGGCGTCAATCAGAAAGGTCGGCTGGCCGGCGGGACCAAAGCCGCCGATCATAATAGTCGCCCCGTCGTGGATCCCGGCGATGGCCTCGCTCAGCGTCGATACGCTTTTATCAATCATCAGGTCGCTCCAGTGATGTGCGGTAATCGCACTTTTATTCGTTGTTCGCACAAAATGTGACCCGCTTAACGATGTCGGTCAAGGGCGATAATCGAAATATGGTGCGATAATCGAACATCGGTTATCTTTAGCGAAAGAATGTGATCGATGGCAAATATGGGGAACAGAAATGGACAAGCATCCAGACGATTTACTGACCGGCGACGGCGATCCGTTTAAGGGCGATCCTAACTTTATGGCCTCCCTGGCGCGCGGCCTGGAGGTGATTCAGGCGTTCACGCCGCAGCGGCCCCTGCTGTCTATCTCGCAGATCAGCCAGAAGACCGGCATTCCGCGCGCGGCGGTGCGCCGCTGCCTGTATACCCTGAGCAAGCTGGGGTTCGTGTATGCCGAAGACGGTAAGAATTTCCAGCTGCGACCGCGGATCCTGGCGCTGGGCCACGCCTGGCTGGCCTCGACGCCGCTGGCGCGTTCGGCGCAGCCGGTGCTGCGACATCTGAGCGAAATGCTCAACGAGTCCTGCTCCATCGCCACCCTCGACGGGGACGATATTCTGTATATCGCCCGCGCCTCCAGCTCGCGGATTATGACCATCGACCTGGATATCGGCAGCCGCCTTCCGGCCTGGGCGACCTCGATGGGCCGGGTGCTGCTCAGCCATCAGCCGGAGGAGAAGCTCAACGACATGCTGGCTCGGGTGACCATGATCCGCTACACCCCGCAGACGGTGGATTCGGTGGCGAAGCTGCGCGCCGAACTGAAACGGGTGCATCAGCAGGGGTATGCCCTCAACGACCAGGAGCTGGAGATGGGCCTGCGCTCCCTCGCGGTACCGCTGTTTAACGCTCAGGGGCAGGTCCAGGCGGCGCTGAACGTTGGGGTGCATGCGGGCCAGATGTCGGCCCGCGAGATGATCGATCGCGTGCTGCCGGAGCTGCAAAAAGCCGCCCGCGAGCTGACGCTGCTTCTGCGCTAACGACTGCGCTTGGCGTGCTGCTCCCAGGTCTCCTGCTTCGCCTCGGCCGATTTACGCAGCGCGACATAGCAGGCGCCGCTGCCGCCATGATGTGGAAGCGCGGCGCAGAAGGCCTGCACCTCCGGCAGCTCTTCCAGCCAGCGCGCCAGATAGCTGCGGATAATATTGGCGTGGGACTGGTCGTCGCGGCCTTTGCCGTGAACGATCAGCACATTACGTAACCCCTCTTTCTGCGCCTGCACCATAAAGGCGAAGAGCATCTGTCGGCACTGTTCCACCGGCTGGCGCAGCAGGGAGAGGCTCGCCTGCTGGCTGTATTTCCCCCGCCGCAGCTTATCCAGCACGCCGCTCTGCAGCCCTTCACGCTTAAACTCCAGCGGCGTGGCGAGCGGCACGATATCGAGATAGCCGGTGGTGAGAAAATTATCCAGTTGCAGGGTATCGACGCGCTGCGGGGCCCGGCTGTTGCGCCCGGGATGCCAGTGCACGTCATTTTTACGTTTCAGAGGCTGGACATCTTCCATGGCGTCAAGAAACAGGGATTTGTCATCAAGGTTCATGGGCTCTCCTCCAGCGGCTGTCGCCAGCTACTATAGCCGCCCGGCGCTCCCCCCTCAACGCGTTTAGCCGCGTTCGCTGGCAAAGTGAGCGCGACGGGCGATTAAGGAAACAATTGTCGGCTTTGGCGGCGAAACAGCGTGATTAACGACGCCGTTAATGGCGTCTGCCGGGTATCGCGCCGCTGGATCAGATAATAGGTGGCCGTCGGCAAGACGTCGCGGACAGGGATCATCACCAGCTTGTCCGCCATCAGCGGATCGTTGCCGAGCTCCACCGGCAGGATGCTGAGAAAATCACTTTTCACCACCAGGCTAATGCACGACGAGAAGGTTTCGCAAACAATATCTACCTTAGGCGCTAACCCGGCCTGATTAAGCCGGTCCTGCAGCTGTTTAAAGTAGCTGCCGCGCGGCGTCGGCATGGTCCAGTGGTGATCCATCAACTCCCCCAGCGAGGTGGCCTGCGCCGCCGGATGTCCCGCGCGGGCAAACACCGCGAACGGTTTCTCAAACAGTTTCTCAAAGCTGAACTCATGGTCGTACGGCCCGGGGTAATAGGTATTGATGGTGAAATCCAGCTCTCCCTGGCGCAGCTCATTGATCATCGCCAGCAGCTGGCCCTCCATAATCCGCACCTTTACCTGCGGATGCTGCTGATGAAAGCGGCAGATCACTGACGGCATTAGCGACCGGGCGACGCTGGCGCCGAGGCCAATATTAATTTGCCCGGCCTGCTCGCCCTGGCGCTGCAGCAGTTCGTCCTGCGCCGCCCGCAGCTCTTCAAGGATCAAGCTCGCATGTTGGTAAAAGCTTTCGCCGTTCTCGGTCAGCGCCACCCCCTGACTGCGGCGCACGAACAGCTGGGCGGAAAGCCCCTCCTCCAGTTCTTTAATCGCTTTGGTCAGGGCCGGCTGCGAGACCGCCAGCGCCCGGCTGGCGCCGCGAATACTCCCTTCCCGGGCCACTTCGACGAAGGCGCGGATATGATGAAATTTAATCTGAAATGCCATGCTTTCGGTGATAACCATTGTTTATCAGACAGAAGAAAATCACATCTACTGTAATCCATCAGGCTATGGCAGGTTAAGTGGGATACGGCCTGTAAAACGTAAGTGATAAACAAAAGCTATCACATCGTGAACGCCGTCACATTTTTTACTTATGACAGGATGAGCTATGCCGCAACTTGATGAATACCTCCACCAGCTGGCGCCGGCCATGATCCAATGGCGCCGTGATTTTCACCTGCACGCGGAATCCGGCTGGCTGGAATTCCGCACTGCCAGCAAGGTGGCGGAGATCCTCGACGGGCTCGGCTATCAGCTGGCGCTGGGGCGCGATGTCATCGATGCCGATAGCCGGATGGGGCTGCCGGACGAGGATACCCTGGCCCAGGCTTTCGAGCGCGCCCGCGAACAGGGCGCGCCGGAGCGCTGGCTGCCGGCGTTTGAAGGCGGTTTCGCCGGCGTGGTCGCCACGCTCGACACCGGACGTCCCGGCCCAACCCTGGCCTTCCGCGTCGATATGGATGCCCTTGACCTCAATGAACAGCACGACGACAGCCACCGCCCTCATCGCGACCATTTCGCCTCCTGCAACGCCGGCATGATGCACGCCTGCGGCCATGATGGCCATACCGCCATCGGGCTGGGCCTGGCGCATGTCCTGAAGCAGTATGCCGCGCAGCTCAACGGGGTGATCAAACTGATTTTCCAGCCCGCTGAAGAGGGCACCCGCGGCGCCCGGGCGATGGTGGCCGCCGGCGTGGTGGATGACGTGGATTATTTCACGGCGATCCATATCGGGACCGGTGTGCCGGCAGGTACCGTCGTCTGCGGCGGCGACAACTTTATGGCCACTACTAAATTCGACGTGCAGTTCAGCGGCGTGGCCGCCCACGCCGGCGGCAAGCCGGAGGAGGGGCGCAACGCACTACTGGCAGCCGCCCAGGCCGCTCTTGGCCTGCACGCCATCCCGCCGCACAGCGCCGGCGCCTCGCGGGTCAACGTCGGGGTGATGCAGGCGGGCACCGGGCGCAACGTGGTGCCCTCTTCCGCGCTGTTAAAAGTGGAAACCCGCGGTGAAAGCGAAGCCATTAACCAGTACGTGTTCGAGCGGGCGCAGCACGTCGTCGCCGGGGCGGCGGCGATGTACGAAGCCCGCTACGAACTGCGCATGATGGGTGCGGCGACCGCCAGCGCGCCGTCGCCGGCGTGGGTGGACTATCTGCGCGAACAGGCCGCCCGTGTGCCCGGCGTGCAACAGGCGGTGGATCGTATCGCCGCCCCGGCGGGCTCGGAAGACGCCACCCTGATGATGGCCCGGGTCCAGGCGCGCGGCGGCCTCGCCTCGTACATGATCTTCGGCACCCAACTGAGCGCCGGTCACCACAACGAGAAGTTTGACTTCGACGAGAGCGTCATGGCGCTAGCGGTAGAAACTCTGGCGCGTATTGCGCTTAACTTTCCCTGGCAGCGGGGGGTGTAATGGAAGCCATTTTTCAGTTTGTGGACGAGATGATTGAGACGCGACGCGAGACGTACTGCGCCATCGCCGATGACATCTGGGATCACCCGGAGACCCGCTTTGAGGAGTACTGGTCCGCCCAACGCCTGGCGGATGCGCTGGAGGCAGAAGGTTTCCAGCTCACTCGCGATGCGGGTGGGATCCCGAATGCCTTTATCGCCAGCGTCGGCGAAGGCCAACCGGTCATTGCCCTGCTCGGCGAATTTGACGCCCTGGCGGGCCTCAGCCAGCAGGCCCACTGCGCGGAACCGACACCCTCGACACCGGGAGCCAACGGCCACGGCTGCGGGCACAATCTGCTCGGTACGGCGGCATTCGCCGCGGCGGTCGCCGCCAAAGCCTGGCTGCAACAGCATGGCGGCGCGGGCACGCTGCGCTTCTATGGTTGTCCCGGCGAGGAAGGCGGATCGGGAAAAACCTTTATGGTGCGCGAAGGGTTGTTTGATGATGTCGATGCGGCGCTGACCTGGCATCCGGAAGCCTGGGCCGGGATGTTCAGCACCCGTACCCTCGCCAATATTCAGGCGGCATGGCGTTTTACCGGCACCGCCGCCCACGCTGCGAATTCGCCGCACCTGGGCCGGAGCGCGCTGGATGCCGTCACTCTGATGACCACCGGCAGCAACTTCCTCAATGAACATATCATCGAGAAGGCGCGGGTCCATTATGCCATTACCGATACCGGCGGTGTCTCGCCCAACGTAGTGCAGGCTCAGGCGGAAGTGCTGTATCTGATCCGTGCGCCGGAGATGGCCGACGCGGAGCAGATTTTCGCCCGCATCGAGAAGATTGCCCAGGGGGCCGCTCTGATGACCGAGACCCACGTCAGCTGCCGCTTTGAAAAAGCCTGCTCCAGCTATCTCCCCAACCGCACGCTTGAGGCGGTGATGTATCAGGCGGTCTGTCATTACGGTACCCCCGCCTGGAGCGACGAGGAGCGCGCTTTTGCCGCGGCGATACGCGCCACCCTCAGCGCCAACGATATTAACAACAGCCTGAACAATATTGCCGGCACCAGTGGGGAGGAAGGCAAAACGTTCGCTCTTCGCCACCGCGACACGCTGCTGATTGATGAGGTGGCGCCCTGGGCGGCCACGGATAACGTCCTCGCCGGCTCCACTGACGTCGGCGATGTCAGCTGGAAAGCGCCGGTGGCTCAGTGCTTCAGCCCGTGCTTCGCGGTGGGAACCCCGCTGCACAGCTGGCAGCTGGTGAGCCAGGGCAGAACCTCCATTGCCCATAAAGGGATGTTGCTGGCGGGGAAAGTGCTCGCGGCGACCGCGATCCGTTTATTCAGCGACAGCGCCCTGCTGGCGGCCAGCCAGCAAGAACTCAGGCAGGTACTGGCCGAACGCCCCTATCGTTGCCCGATCCCGGCGGAGGTGAGTCCGTCCGTTTTACGATAACCACTTAAGACAGGCTACTCCTGGCCAACGCTGACCGGCATCGCGGCACGCACCGACCATAATAACCGCCGGCAGTACGGGAGCAGGCCTGCCCAACACAACAACGACAACAGAGGAACGCCCATGAGTATGTCATCCATACCGTCGTCTTCCCCCGGCGGAAAGCGCTATGGCTGGGTAGAGAAGATCGGTAACAAAGTCCCGCACCCGTTTTTGCTGTTTATCTATCTTATCGTGGCGCTGATCGCGGCCACGGCGATACTTTCCGCCTTCAACGTCGGGGTGCAGAACCCTACGGATGGTTCACGGGTGGTGGTCAAAAATCTGCTCAGCGTGGAAGGGTTGCACTGGTTTTTGCCCAACGTCATTAAAAACTTCAGCGGTTTCGCGCCGCTGGGGGCGATCCTCGCCCTGGTGCTGGGCGCTGGCTTCGCCGAGCGGGTGGGTCTGTTACCCGCGCTAATGGTGAAGATGGCCTCTCACGTCAGCGCCCGCTATGCCAGCTATATGGTGCTGTTTATCGCCTTCTTCAGCCATATCTCTTCCGACGCGGCGCTGGTAATTATGCCGCCGCTGGGCGCGCTGATGTTCCTCGCCGTCGGTCGGCATCCTGTCGCCGGCCTGTTGGCGGCGATTGCCGGCGTGGGCTGCGGCTTTACCGCCAATTTACTGATTGTCACCACCGACGTACTGCTCTCAGGGATCAGCACCGAGGCGGCAAAATCCATCGATGCCTCTTTGCACGTCAGCGTGATCGACAACTGGTACTTTATGGCGACCTCGGTGATCGTTCTGACGCTCGTCGGCGGACTGATCACCGATAAGCTGGTGGAGCCTCGGCTGGGGCAGTGGCAAGGCAGTCGTGATGAAAAGCTGCAGACGCTGACGCCCGAGGAGCGTTTCGGCCTGCGCATCGCCGGCGTGGCAACGCTGGTATTCGTGGCGGTCGTCGCCCTGATGGTGGTCCCCGAGAACGGTATTCTTCGCGACCCGGTTCAACATACGGTCATGCCCTCGCCGTTTATCAAAGGCATCGTGCCGCTGATTATCTTTTTCTTCTTTGTCGTGTCGCTGGCATACGGCATCGCCACCGGCAAAATTCGCCGCCAGGCCGACCTGCCGCAGCTGATGATTGAGCCGATGAAAGAGATGGCCGGGTTTATCGTGATGGTCTTCCCGCTGGCGCAGTTCGTGGCGATGTTCAATCGTAGCCACAAATCAGACCCTATAAAATATATATAACAATATCAGTCATATATAAAAATACACTGGATATCGAGACAGTTATATTTTAGGCTGTTTTCACCCGTTTTAACCCATTATGTTGTTATCAGCACCCCACACAGCACCCCACAGTTTAAGGTTTGGATATGGCTTTCTTCACCATAGAGAAAAGATTACGCAGTGATGGAACTGCCCGTTATCGCTGTACTGTAGCCGTTAAACAAAATGGTAAGTACGTCCACCGGGAGAACAAAACCTTCTCCAAGAACACCCTTGCGAAGTCCTGGGGGGCTAAACGTGTAGCATACATTGAAGAGCATGGTCTCCCAGAGCCAGAAAAAGAGATGAAAGAGATCTCTGTTATAACTGTTGGTGACCTGCTTACTCAGTATGAAAACCACCCAAACATAACGCTCGGCGCATCAAAAAGAAGCTCTCTCCGCACCCTTGGCCGTTCCTTTCTGGCAGAAATCAAACTTACGGACTTGACCGCAAAACATATTATCGAGCACTGCCAGACCCGAAAAGCGCAAGGACTTGCGCCTTCCACTATCTCTCAGGACGTATCGTATTTAAGTGTTGCGCTTGAAGCGGCCAAGCCACTTTTTGGCGCCCCAGCTAATTTGAACGAATTATCTGACGCTAAAGTTTGGTTGAGAAATATGGGGATCACAGGTCCTTCACAGCGACGTAGTCGCCGCGCAAGTGCTACCGAGGTTGATCGGTTGTATGAAGTTCTTAAAGTTAAGGCCGAAACGGCATACACCGGGGCGCCATTACATCAAATATTTATGTTTTCCATACTTACATGTATGAGGGTTGGAGAGGTTTGTCGTCTTCTCTGGGAGGATGTGGACGATATTCAGCGTTCTGTTATCGTTAGAGACAGGAAGGACCCGAGGAAAAAAATCGGCAACCACATGTTAGTGCCCTTACTTGGTGATGCCTGGAGGATATTGACGATGCAGCCTCGTGTTGACGACAGGGTATTCCCGTTCAATCCGAAAAGTATAACAGCCATGTATCGGCGCGTTCGTGACGAGTTGAGGATTGAGGATCTGAGGTATCACGATCTACGGCGCGAAGGGGCAAGCCGTCTGTTTGAAGCAGGATTCAGTATTGAAGAGGTGGCGCAGGTCACAGGACATCGTTCACTCAATATATTGTGGCAGGTTTACACTGAGCTATTTCCGAAAACGCTGCATGAGAAATTCGATAAGTTGCAGAAAAGCAAAAACATTGAGTAGAATCAAAAGCGGTGCTCCCCCTGCCTGAGCCCACGCCCACCCGGCAACTAATGCATGCTGCTGCCGGGTGGGATTTTACACCAAATCCTCACCCAGCCTCATGCAGTATGCTATCCGGGAAATCTTTATAAATCGTCTTCACTCCCCCCCTATAACATCTGCGATCTGTTGTCGGGTAGAGCCGTTCGCAAGCATCTGGCGGCAGCGTTCCACTACCTCCTTGGTCATCATTCTGCGGCGGCCGCCTATGCGCCCCTGTCTATGGAAAGCCGCGATCACTGATCTTTTATCAGGATGTTACTAAATATTTTTAGGAGATATATTGTGTGTACTTACTTTAACAATTTTAGTTCTGTCCACGATAATCTTGGTTTCAAGAGGATGGACAAGTGATGTAAATGCTCTTAACTAACAATAAAAAGGATTGAAGATGTTTACAGATAGACAGGCGTTGTATCGTGATCTTGAAAGAGAGCGTGGGTCGAAAGTTATCACTTATGTAACCGGTGACAGACCTGGCATGGAAACGAAAATCCATTCTGAAGTTTATGATTTCTTTGTGAATCACTTAGATGAAATTGGCGTAACCCCAAAAATATCTTTACTTCTTTACACTAAAGGGGGAGAAACTCTTACAGCATGGAGCCTAGTTAATCTGCTCAGGCAATTTTGTGATGAACTCGAAGTAATAATTCCCTCAAAATGCCTCAGTGCTGGAACTATTATGGCTCTTGGAGCTAACAGGATAGTGATGACAAAGCAGGCCACCCTTGGCCCTATAGATCCAAGCCTTACATCCCCTCTAAATCCAGTTGTAACAATTAATGGACAGACAAATATTTCCCCGGTAAGTGTCGAAGATATCAAGGCTTATCTTTCCTTGGCCAAGGATGAGTTAGGCATTCAAAAACCGGAAGATGCTATCAATATCCTTCTTAAGCTGAGCGAAAAAGTGCATCCCCTTGTGTTAGGAAGCGTTTATCGGGCACAAACTCAAATTCAGATGCTCGCCAGAAGGCTTCTGACACACCAGGTATCTGAACAGGATAAGATTGAGCGGATTGTGAGCTTTCTTTGCACGGATTCTGGTAGCCACGACTACACTATCAGCAGAAGAGAAGCCACAAATGATCTTGGGCTTACAATAGAAAAACCCTCAGAAACATTATATGGCTTGATTAATTCTATCTATGTTGATATCAAGAGCGAGCTGGAACTTGGTAAGCCTTTTGATGTCAATACCACGCTTGGCTCTGCTCCTCAACAGCAATATACAGCCATTAGAGCATTAGTAGAGTCTACAGATACGTGTTCTTACCAGATGCGAACTCAAGGGCTGTTGCAGAAAGTTCAGGTATCTCCACCACCAATGCAGCAGTTTGCTATCAACAACACAGTTAGTTACGAGGGCTGGAAACGTCATGATGAACCTTAATACAAAAATTTTGGAAGTGGGTAATTTAAAGCAATCACTTAACAGCAGCTCATCCCCTAAAGCTGCTGACTCGTCAGCAAAAACGACAACTACACATCTACAAAATAATTTTAATAAATTCGCTGGTTACTCGCAGAGCTCTTCTTCAAGCGCATCCTGATGCTTGCCCCGCCAGCTCATAACTGGCGGGATTCCCTGTTACCTGTCAATTCTGATGGTAAAGCTAAGGAGAGTTGACGCTGCACTTAACATCATGAAAGCAGCATAACCGTGAAAGTTGCGTTTTACGTAAATACAGGTTACAGCTATCGATCAGACACACCGACGCAACGTAATGATTTTAAGAAGCTGGCAGGTACTTATATAGCGTCTTCACATTAACCCCTATCACATCGGCTACCTGCTGCCGGGAATCCATTCCCGGGCAATGTAGCTACTTCTGCAACTGCGCGAGCGCTGATTCTAAACGCTCCAGCTGCCTGCGCTGATACGCAGCCTCCAGCACATTGCACTCATCCATTACCAGACGCCATTCGCTTCCTGCTGGTATCGCTTCCTTAGTTACTCGAGATCCTGCCTGGCGTATAAGAACCTGTGTTTCCTCTGAGATCTTAACCCCCTGCTCATCGTACTGCGCCGGAATGGTTTCGTACTCATCGTCCCATGACTCCACCTGCTCCGGAACCGCGTCCCATTCATTGCGTACAAGCAACGCCCATTCGGTAGCGTCCTCCCCTGCCGCTTCGAATGCTTCAATAATGTCCTGAGCAATGTAGCCAACATGCCAGCGCGCACTATCTTCACCCTTCCCAGCAATAGCCCAGTCATACTTAAACCGCTTGATACCGATTGTTCCCCAGATATCAAGGATCTTATCCGGTATCCCTTCCCGTACAGGCTTACGGTCGCGGTCTGAAACCACAGTTACCGCATTCTGGGCGTAGATGTTTTTGACCGTATTACCCGGGGAGCCTATATCCCAGGTATTTGTCGCGCTGAAACCTATATTCCCACCGAAGACAAGTGCCGAGGCGTTAAGCCCAAGTGAGGTTCCGTATGCGTTTATATCTGCGGATTTAGTGGTGGCACCTCCGACAAAAAATTCAATGGTTCGCGTGCCTGTCGACCCAGCGTTATACCCGAATCGCATTGTAGTACCACGTAGGGTAAAGCTGCCGTTCGCTGTCAAGGCGTCTGCGGTATAGTCCCGGCGATAAGTCCGTGCTGTGAGCGTTCTCTGGTTAATATTCAGAGTATCGCCAACGGCACCAACGACCGCATCGAGAACGTACTGCCCGCTAAGAGTTCCGTCTGTTTTCAGGTTACGCTTATGAATGCGAACTTCCCCTGTATATCCGGTAGAAGACCCGCCAGTAATCTTAAGAGGAACCCCCATGAAAACGTATGGCTTATACGCTGCGGGTACGTCTACGGTTGTCCGGCCATTAGTGGAGTCCACATCAACGATTGATACAGTGAACTCTTTAGCGAAGAAGGCACCAATGCTATTCCCGCCTTTGATGATTAACGGCAGATTCGTAAAGCCATAGTCCTCGTAAACAGTGGTCGCAAACTTATAATCTGTGTTCGCCCGCTGGTGTGCCGTCCAGGGGTAAATGACATCCTCGGGCATGAAGATACCGCCGCCAACCTTTTTAAACAGGTTGTACCTAAACCCGTTACTCGGATTGACGTGACCCCACACACATAAATCTGACGTCTCTGGGCGATAATCCAGTCCGACAGGAAAAACTGGAATACCCCCAGTGAATGCCTGGACAGCCTTGAGAATAATCGGAGTGGTGCCGGGGATAGTAAACTGCAATGACTGCTGGCTTCCTGCTGTACCAACGCCGTCATTGTTGTTCCATTTCAGGTTCTGGATAATCGCCATTTTGTAGCCATTACCAAAATCAATGGCCATTTCGGCTTTGGCGATAAACAAGTTGTAGTTATAACCATTATCTGTACTGAGTTGGTCGATATTCGCACCTTGCCACAACACAACGTTGTTCAAGTCAAAATTGCCAGTCAGGTCTTTGTACCAGATACAGATATTGCTGTGCATTGCAGGCGACAACACAGGCAGTTGCAGGATACCATTCGCCGCCATCAGCCCATACGGAGAGAACATCTCCTTGGTGGTTTTGTGCCCGCGCAGGCTGTCAACATCAGGCGGATTCTCGTAGGTACTATTGGTGCTGTACATCACGCCATAGGTGCCGTATTTGAAGTCAAATCCGCCATGTGGGAATGCGCCAGTATCGTGTGTCGGGCTGCCGAAGCGAACGAAGTCAATGCCGTTGGTTGACGGGTACGAACCGTATCCGGCTGGCGGCACCCAGTTCTCATTAGCATCATAATACCCAAATGCGCCTGGCTCGAAAGTCAGGTACTTATAGGTTCGGTCAGGACGGTACTGCGAACCAATACAGTCGATATTTAAGCCGAATCCCTTCTCGTTGCCGTCGTTCCACCACTTGTTCAGGATGGTGACATAGGAAGGAGTGTCTTCCATGTAGCACGCAGTGTAGACGGAGCCACGGGCAGCGGTTGCGATAACAGACTTGTTCGGTTTGCGTTCGGTCGGGTTGTACGCCGGGATGCTGAGATATGCGCCTGAGCAATGGAAGCCATGACCAGTTTCGATTAAATAGTAGTCGCACTGCTGGCCGCTTGGCGAAGAGGCCCAGCGCCCGTTGTTGGAGATAGTCCCACCTATCCACTGGCACCAGTCGATATGCAAACGCGCACAGCAGTAACGGGCTGTGCTGATATACATATTTTTAAATACGCATCCGTAGAAGTTACCGATTTTCTCAGGGAGGACGGTAGATTTGTAGGGGATGATATCACTGGACATCACGCCATCCTCGTCAATCCGAACCTGCATCCCTACCAGATTTACGCGGAACCCTTCGATGCGCATGTCCGAGAACGAACAGTACCACGCGTTGAGGGCGAGAATACCCACCCCGGCGGTACAGTCTGCATCCAGAGTGCCTGGAACGTGGTCGCCAATCAGCGCGCCACCGGTAATCCTGGTAAAGCCAAGGCTGACCGATTCCCAGAAAAGA
Organism: Klebsiella sp. HMSC25G12; assembly: GCF_001807705.1. Lineage (NCBI taxonomy): Bacteria > Pseudomonadati > Pseudomonadota > Gammaproteobacteria > Enterobacterales > Enterobacteriaceae > Klebsiella > Klebsiella sp. HMSC25G12. The sequence goes on from NZ_KV789913.1 coordinate 73,414, forward strand.
TTGTTCCCGCAGGCTGCATAAATAGACTCGATATCCTCAACAGAGTGCTCCAGCCCGTTTAAGTATTTACCCGTTACCGAATATTTTCGAGAGGCAGCCGCCTTCACGACAATCGTGGACTTCCCGAAATCGTAGTGAATGTTACTGCGGAGCTTGATTGCCTCTTTACCAACCCGATAAATTCCGGAGGGGATTGTGATGTCTATTGCCGAAAATGTTGTTGATGTGCTCAGGGTATTTTCTGCCTGATAAAGCACGGGCAGAGCAGCGTAAATACCGTTAATCGCCTGCCCCAGACAAACAAAATCGTCAGTATCAAGCTGCGTTTCGTCATATGTCGCAGCCTCTTGTGCCCCGTTGATTTTTGGGTTTATTTTTGAACCAGCGTCTACCTTTAACTGATATTCAATACCTGCCGCATTGTAAATACGGGCCTCGGTAATAAAATGCATTCCTGCGCGGGAAATATCAGTATCCCCTGTGGCAACCCATACCCCCTCACCACCATCATTCTGAATATAAAAACCACGAGTACGAATTTCACCGGGTGTGCCGGTTAATTCAAAAACATCAGTAGTAGCATTAACCCAATACCCCAACCCAAATATTAGCTGAGAGCCACCTAAACCTGAACTCAGGTCTTGGCGAAGCGTATCACCATCCATCAGAACAAAGTGAGTGACGTCGTTCGCAAAGCTGGTCGCATCGGTTCCGGTGGTCGTAAAGCCGACGTCAGTAGCAGCATTCAGGCGGTAATACTGGTTGTTATAGCGGATGTACTGGTTACGAGCGCTAAACTGGAATGGGCCATTTTCGTAATCCCCCAGGAAGACATAACCGGATGAAACAAGAAACTGCTGGAAGCGATTTTCTTTATCCGTCTGAGATGATTCAAAAATACCTTCCTGCTCGACTATCTGGGTGGAAAAACGGGACTCAAAGTCACTCAATTTTACCGTAAACGCAGACTCCAGTCCGAACCATGACATACGGCTACGACCGAGCCGATCACTCCAGAAAGAGGATGTAATATCGTTCAGGGCCAGGTCTAAATTCTGCGCATTATCGAATACGTTGCGCATGTCTGCCGACGGGACCGGGTCCCGCGTCAAATAAAATGGCATAGGGGGATTACCTCAAAAAATATGCGCCGGGTTAATCAGGCGGTGCGATACCAGCCCATCAACTTGACGTAGGCGTTAGTAACTGTCAGGGCAGCGCCGGTACCCATATTTTCTGTAGTACCGGAAACGGCATGTGTGTGGGAGCCAAGAGCGACGCTGTGCGTGTGGGCGCCAGCGGTAGATGTAGTGCCGAAATCTGTCCCCGAATTATTACCGACGGCCTGATCACTACCTCCCTGTTTCTGCATTGAAGAACCCCAGCCATGGGTGTGATCGCCATTACTGCTGGTGGTTTTTGTCCCGAGATCCACGGACGCCGCCGATCCGGAAACGGTCAATGACACAGCCGGTAAATTAGATTTACCAATAGTGGCGGTATCCGATCCCCCCGTAGTCAAAACGTCTGCGCCATCCTGAAGGCCCAGGCGAATGGTTTTGTTTTCACCTGCGTATAACCACGTCGTACCCGGAAACAGTGTGTTGGGGTTTTTGTTCTGTGCGAAAAACAGCACGATTCCAACGGGGTAAACGGAATCAACCTGTAGCGACGTCAGAGCAGACCGCAACTGTCCTCCCAGTTTGTCCATATCTCCGTCATCGAGAACGTCAACATCGGACTGATCGGAAATGAACTGCGCAATAGCAGATGCAATTACCGTTGCCTGCCTCAGTGCTTTATTGACCTGACCTGAACGAGCAATGCCCGCTGTAAACCCAGTAGACAAAGCGATGAGCGCCTCCCACTCAGCCTGTGTCGCCACGTTTGCCCCGGAAGCTATCGCGAACGGTTTAAAATTATTAACTGGCATCAGAAGTTCTCTCCCCATGCGCCGGTTTCGAAACCGGCGATATAGTCATTTTCAACATCAAAACCAAAAAATTTATACCCGTTTGAGGGCGTAACCGTTTCTCTAACTCTTACTCCGGCCGCTTTTACCGTAAGGAGGCCAGCACGAACTACAAAAACAAATTCAGCAGGAAGTTTATCTATCGGGTTTATATCGTAGCGAGAAGGCTCATATCCTTCCGGCAGAGGAATAAACGGGCCGTGGTTAATTGCTGAGTCAAATATCAACCTGTCAATATTGGGAATGATATATTCATCATCCACGACGATTAAAACCGATATCGTCATATCCTGATTATCCAGAATAACCAGTTTAATTCCTGTTCCTGCTAATGCCGTTTCCAAGATATCCGGCAGTGTTCCGTTCTGGCCGTTCCAGTTGTTTATCCCTATGCGGGCTTTCAGCACCACGCGGTAAACATCATCGCTGAGATACGTCAGCGCATCGGTGGACTGGTAAGGGCCCAGCCAGATCCCCTGATCCCAACCGACACGCTCTTTATCCCATTCAAGAAAAACGCCGGTAATAGGTGCCGCTACCGCGCGTGAAACGCCGATCCACTTTCCGAGGATATCCAGTTGGTCGCCAACGGCGGTATCGACGTCGAAAGCAGTGATTAGTCCGGCTGTCGCATCGGAAACATCAATAAGTGGCCGCGTTGATAAATCAACGTGGTCGAAGAATTTCGGCTTTCCTGCGTGGTAATTGGTGATCAGGTCGGTGTATTTGCTCATGGCGTCACCACCAGTGCGATGTTATCCACGCTGCAGGATGCCGACTCGTCGTACGCAAGCACCACATTAGCCGCGGCGACCCCCTCTGCCGTTCGACCGATCAACAGCTCCATTATGTCGTAATAACGTGCGTTCCCGCCGCTGACGACACCCAGGTTAGCCGGGGAATAAACCCGACTCAGCAGAACGCTGTCACCGATGGCCAGCGAATTGATATACGCCGCCACCGCCGCCTTCATTTCGTCTCCGACCTCAGAGCTATAACCCGTCAGCGCCTGAATCGTTATCGACACATAGATCGGCACGTCGACCGGGCGAGAGAAACGAATGGTGTAAGGGTTGCCGTATTTGTCGGTGACTATTACCGCCGTCGTACCGTACGTTGATACGCCCTGCCCCTTAGTGCTTCGTATCGTGTTTGCGATTTCCGTCGCATCCCCACCCTCGACGATTGCCGAAATGGAGTGAGCCGGTAGCCCGTTAGCATCGGTAGTCTCTGTATCGTTCTCAAACAGCTTGTGCCGGGTCACGCCTTCAACGTTGGCAATCGCACCGTCTACCGCGGCAAATGGTGTGAGAGAGGCCAGGGCAACGCTTTGTGACTGCCTCACCCGTAGTTCAGCGTCAGTTTCCGCCTCGATACCAACGGTGGCCGCCAGCGGGTTAGTTACTGAGGCCCACCCGCGCGTCGGTGTATTGATGCCGTTTACCGACCCGGCGACCGCAGCAACCGCCCCGCTATTCGCACACGTTGCCGTAGCGACCACGGTACCGTCAGTGCCGATCACCACCGTCGCCGGCAGATTCCAGATCACGCTATTGGTATCGCGTACCGAGCCGTTGGTGATGGCTGTACCGACGGTTCCGGTTAGCAGCAGGTCGACAGTTGAATTGGTCGCTGCACGCCGGGTGATGCCATTAATTTTGACGTTGCTCGTCAGTGCGTCACCCACTGCCGTCGCTGGCGAGAACGACCGGTAAACCGAAATGGCCGTGTTATTGGCGTCGTGAATAGCCAGGGCCACCAGCGCCACCATCTGGCCGTCTTTGCTATCGGGATCGAGATAGGCATCACTGCCATAAATCTGCTGAAAATAACCGGTGATGGTGTCCAGCACGGTCTGATAGTCGGGCGCACTTATCCCCTCAGCGGTTACCGTTGCCGATAAGCCGAGTGTGTCGAGGTCCAAAGACATTACGCCTCCGAAGTTACTGTGGTTGTCCCGTAGATGGTTTCCACTGTCGCTGTGAACGTTACACGCCGCGTACGGCCATCAACTTCAGTGTTAAATTCGGTGATGGATTTTACCCCGCGTGTTTCGAGAATGCGTTTACGAATGGCGAGGTTATAGGTGTCTGGCTTTTGCTTACCCAGTACTGACTGAATCCACGGCGTACCCGCTGTGGTATCCAGAAACCATTGCCCGTACCAAAGCAGGAAGCGCGTTTTAATGGCCTGCGCGACGGCCTCTGGGGAGTTAACCAGCCAGGTATCATCACCCTGACCGAAGGTGTAATCCCCGTCATCATCTTCTCGACGGTATCGCATATCATCCTCCGAGTGGCGCCGTGTTACTCCCGCCTGGCTCAACGCCACCATGCGTATGCTTATCGACGATTGAGCCATCCACCAGCTGCAGGCGGCCATCAGAAAGGATTTTAAGCCCGTTGAGGTTAAAACCTCCCGGCGCCGTACCGTTGATAGCTCCACTGGCAGGATTAAGGCTCAACTTTGTTTCCCCGTCATCACTGCGCAGCTCTACCGCGCTGGTGCTGATGCCGCCGATTTTCTTCGCCTGCGACTGCGGGCCGACGATACAGAACGCATCAGACAAATCGTGCATGCGCTCGTCTACCGGCTCCTGAATACCTCCGCTCTGCCACCAGAAATCAATACAACGGTCCGCAAAGATAACAAGGCACTCATCACCAGCCTTAACAGGAAACGTCAGCGTGCAGCCTCCACCGCGAGGGAAAACGACAGGAACATCCACCAGCAGCGGAATGTTAACAGACACATCTGCGCCTGATTCGTCCAGTTCTACGCCTTTAATTGCGGGCTGAACTACAGCAGTGACGGCATCATGGTCAAACGACTGGATGATGCCAGGCATGGAAACGCGCATTGCAGACATGATTGCCTGTGCCAGCCGCGCATCGGCCTGCTCTTTACTACCGAGCTGGGAATTTAGTGCTACGGGCATTTGGTTTACTCCGGGCATTAAAAAACCCGCCGGAGCGGGTTAGTTGAATGTTCTATAAGTTACACTGTGCGATGGGTCGCCTATGGTCCCATAGCACTCAATAGTGTGTGATCCTCGGACATTGAAAGCATTAACCCCAGAATAATCAAGAGTGAAGTAATAGACTTGCTTTCCATTTTGGTTATCTACACCGCTATTAGTATCTTCAACTTCAAAAGTATCAGGATAGTTGAGAGAATTTCTTGCAATGTCTTTGCATGTAAATATCACATCATTTTGAAGCAAAGCTTTTTCCGATAAAGGTTTTGGTTTTGTCTTTTCCTTCTCGGCTACCTGTTCTTTCTGGTAGTCGCGTCGATCGGCTTCTGCTTTCGCCCGCCCATCCTCAATCGTTTTAATAAATGACTTATCGTCCTGACTTAGGGATGATGGGTCCTTATTTTTTAGTTCTTCATACTTTTTACTATCGTTAGAGTGGTTGCCGATTAAATATCCAACGACAACAATAACAGCCAAAACAATCTTCTTCCCTGTACCTACCGCCATTTATACCCCCCCCCACCAAACGCAATCCGTTATGTAACAATCATTTTATACGCTTGCAATCATAGGTCCAAAATTCCCGGGGATCATCCATATTTTTACGAACAACTTCAACATTAAGGATGGGCTTGCCGTTTCGGGCAACAAAATCCATTCCAAGCCAGCGACCAGATCTGGCATCTGGAAGCATCCACTGTATTTTCACATTGTTGTAATCATTTTTTACCTTTAGAAAGGTAATTTTCTGAGACTCAGGCTTGACGCCATCTATCCGCGCAAACCCATCCTGCGCTTTCCAGTTGATCCCAAATGGTCCGCAGGCTGTATCCGCAAAAGCAGAGGCAGAAAGAAAGAGGGGAAAAATACAACCAGTGATGATTTTCTTCATGAGTATTGCGCCGCATCCAAACCTTTTGAGTTGAGCAAATCCCGAGCCCCTTTCGCCAGACACAGCAGGTCCATATACCACGCTTGCCCGCGAGTATCGCCAGTATAGTCAATGCTGCCGACAATGTAATCACCGTCGGTATTGATTGCTGCCAGCTGCGCACCGGGAAGGCCATCGACATAGATGTTACCGTCTGTGGTGCTTTCACCCAGTCTGCCAGGTGACTGCCCAACCTGGTCATTACCGAGAGACTGACGATACACGGAGGCTTGATCCAGCCTGATAAGGCCACCAAGCTTAATATTTGGGTTTATCAGGCAACGCACGTTTACCCCGGCGCCCATCGTCTGCTGTGGCATGCTTATCAATCCAGTATCAGCATTAAGCACAATTGCTTCCTGAATGTACTTATCGTCAGGAACGATATGCACCTGGTTGTTTTCATACCACCAGTTGGCTTTGCACTGACCAGCGAGGCTATACATAAGGCGACCGGTATTTTGATAAATTGTTCTCCCGCGCGGGAAGACGGTCGAGCCGAAATCGGGCCTGCTGCCTTCTGAGATACCGTAAGGCCGTAGGGACTGCATGCCAAGATCAAAAAGGTCAGCATGCTTCCAGCCAGCCGATACCGTCGTTTTAACACTGGCGTTGAGATGCCCTTCCCAACTATCAATGCACTGGACCAGTACCCAACTATCGGTGACGTTATCTTTGCCGGTGACGGTAAAGCGAATATCGCCGTTAAAGATGATTCCCACATTTTTATCTGGATAGTTTCCACTGCTGTCTGCTGTGCCGTTATACCCGGCAATAGCCCTTACACGGGTAAATTCTTTTCCCGTGATCCGGTTTTGGGTCTCTGGCGACAGATTATATATTTTGAAGTTTCCCACAAACCCGTTAAAGATAGTCGCGGGCATCTTCTGGATATTAAACGTCACCTTAAAATCCGACAGCGATATCCCATCCCCCTTATCGTCAATAAGCTGCAACTCAAAGTGTCGCATCCAGTTCTGAGACATAATCACTCCGTTACCACGTAGAGATGGCTTTTAATGCCGAGGTCGGTTTGGGTTGGGTTATCATTTGCCGGATCGTCGCAATTTACATAGAGCGAAAATCCAAGCCCGAGATAGCGATACTGCGCCAGCAGGTTGGCGCCGGTGATAAGAGGAATGCCTTTTATCAGGTCGGCGCCCGTACTGTCCATGATATCCAGACACCAGAAAGCAGCACGCCAGGTCACAGCCATTTGCAGACTTTGACCTGCCACAGATATGGAAAATCGCTGGTTTTCCGGGGAAAGAGGTATTTCTGAAACAGCCATTTAGCCTCCAGAGATGAAACCGACAAACCGGCTTAGTAGCGACTCATCTTTTGGAGTCGGCGTCTTTACTCCTGAGTTTTGCACCGCAGACGTGTTCACCCCCTCTTTCATGTTTTCTTTTGCGGCCACGCTGACTGTCTGCGTCTGGGTGGTGATTATTTCCCTGAGTGTGACTGTCACCATCAGTACATTTTCGCTATGGCGATCTGTCGTCACATCCAAGGAGCGGATCACCATATTGGTATACAGGCGCTTCCCGGTGGTCACATCAAGCAACTGCCTTTCCTGCTGCATTTTAAGCAGTTCAGCATAAACCTCCTTCGGCCCCATGCTATTGAGCGGTGTAGATAATCCAATGCCTGCTGTATCATAAAAATCAAGCAGGGAACCGCCACCAGCAAAGCCCATCTCCATAACGACTTCTGAGGGGCGTCGATACGCATGGTCAGCAATGAACCCTGTACCAGCGCTTGTAGGCCTTTCCACTGGATGTTCCGTCACCTCCAGAGCATCGCTATGACGCTCTGAAACCACTACATCGGGTATCATCAGGCCAATACGGCGGCTACGCTGCTGGAAAAGAGTTGAAAGAATATCCATCAGCTCGGCCCCCTGGTTAGTTGCTGGGTTGCGCGTGCATTAACGTTGCTCTGGCTATCAGAGACGATTTTCCCTGCTTCTCTCGGATCGCTGACACCAGAAATGTTGATAACGGTATTCTGGTTCAATGTCGCGCCAGCAGCCTGGTGGGCAAGGGGGCTATTCCAGTTCGAATAACCCTCTTTGCGGGCCATAGACTGCATGAGCATAGCCATCGTATTGGGGTCGGACAGGTTTAAGGCTGCTGTCGGCGATACACCCATCCAGCCAGCAACGTCACGGGCATATTTGGCAGGATCGTTGTTATCGGCCGCGGGCGCCCAGGTGCTGACGATATCCATGATAGTCTGCAGGCGACGACCGGTCGTTTTCCCTGTGAAGTACCGCATCAGCTGGTTTTTCATAGCAGCCCAGCCGCGTAGAGCATTCTCGAAGGTACGGAAGCCACCACCGCCAACGGGACGGATGTTGCCGGGGTTGTTATTGCGATCAGCCAGCGTATTCCCAGTCCCACCAGGGATATCCGGCTGGATATTGGCGCCATGAACAATACTCGTCTGGGTCTCTCCGGCGCCGGAGACAGGCGTCTTGCCCTGTTGCCATATCGCGATACCCAAGCGCTTCACTTCGCTCCAGTTACCTTCGTTGATGGCATTCAGCAGATCGCCGATCATGCTCAACATCTTGCTGAACTCACCCATCTGGGTAATGAAGTTGTCGAAGTCCCATTTCAGTGACCAGGCTTTCGGGTCTATGCCAAGCAGTTTTGCGATTGAGTTGGTGAGGTCAGAAACCGTATTACGCAGCGACTTAATAAACTTCTCTGCGTTGTCGATCTCCGTCTTCCACTTACCCCAGTCAACTAGGCTTTTTCCGCCCTCCTTCCAGGTCTGGTAATCCTCCCACAGCAACGCTACAGCAGCAGCCAGGCCGAGAACCCACGTAATCGGCGATGCGAGCATAGCGCGGTTTAGCATCCACCAGGCAGCGGTAAGCGCCCCAATCAGTTCGATCAGCTCCTGCGACTGCTTATCAAGAGAGTCCCACCAGTTGCTGATACTCTGACCCAACTGGATGAGGCGGTATATTACCCTGCCTACCATCTCACCAGCCCAGAGAATCCCTTTGACGGTAGCGGTTATAGCGCCTTCAATTTTGGGAAAGTTGTCCAGTATCTGGCGACGCAGCCTGTCGAGAGAACCAGCAAGGCCATCAGCGAGGCTGGAGCCTATTTTATCCCGCGCCATGCCAGCCATCAGCCCGAAGGAGCGCAGAGAGGTCATGAACTTATTAGAGCTGACAGCGGCTACATCGGCGTTATAGCCGATCGCCTTCGCCATCGCGGTGTATTCGCCACTAAACTGGCCGATACCGCGACGCATTGCCATCAGGGTGTTTTCATCCAGACCCAGCATCTCAGCGTACTGGTTCGCGCGGTAGTACGGCATGCTGCTAAGACGCTGGCCGACGCCGGTAAAGATCGTCGCCATATCCCGCATGTTGCCGCTGGCATCACGCGTTTGAACCCCCAGCCGGTTCAGGAAACCCTCAGCGCCGGGATTGTTACGCATGAACCTGGCAAGATTTTCGAGAGAGCCGCGGGCTCCGTCGACACTGCCGCCAACCTGACTTACCGCATACCCAATCTGCTTAATGCCCTCCACCGTCGCGCCAGTGCGCTGGGAGGCCCAGTACAGGTCGTCGAGACCGCTGGCAATTTTTGCGGTGAACGCCACGACGGAAAGCGCTGCTGCTTCAACTTTGACGCCCAGTTCAATCGCTTTAAGCGTTGTCCCGGCAACGACGGCATCGAATTTTCTGGCGCCAGCCTCATCCACTTTGAACCCAAGCGAGATCAGAAAGTCCTTGAGCGTTTCAGCGTTCATTAGCCTCTCTCCATTTCGCTATACGGTTTTCGTTATCGGCTTTCAGGTCAAGCCAGTCATTCATACGGGCAATATCGGCCAGGTCTACCGATCCGTCTTTCAGGGCGGTGTAAGGGATGTACCCGGCATCCACCGGGCGCATCAGAAAATCCTCACCTTCTGGCAAGGATTCCAGGACAGGACCTATGGCTGGGTAGGCGTCCCGCTGCCGGGGATTTCTTTCAAAAAATTTCCCAGGCTGTCGGCGACCACCCGCGCCACCAGCTGCAGCATCGTGAGCAGGTCAATATCGTCGAACATCAGCGCGCCCTGATCGAAAATTTTTACCCATCCTTTTTCATGCTGGCGCATAACAACGCCCAGGCACGGATGAATCACCGCGTTAACGTCCTCTTCCGGCAGGGCCGCCAGCGTATCGGCAATCTTCGGCAAAACGATATCCAGAGCGTCGAACGCCCTTTTCTCACCGAAAACAAGCTTGCCCTCGCCGTCTCTGACCATCATGGATTTCAGCGTGCCAAAGTCTGAAACCAGACCAGCCAACACCGGAAGCAACTTGCGGCTTACCTTCAACTGCTGGAAAACATCCAACTTGGCGGTGCGGTAATTAACGCCTTTGATTTCAAATTCCATCTGTTAGAACTCCCCAAGCAGCTGATCAATCTTGCCGCAGTCAAAGACCCAGGAGACCGTATTGCCGACTTTGGCGTTAGCGTGATCGGGTTGCTTCTGGAAAGCACAAGAACGCGCTGTAGTGGTATCACCTGATACTTTGTTGCGAATGACAATGACGTTATTGCCCCACGTTGCCGAAGACAAGCTCTGTGCGTTGTACATCAGCGAGAGCTTTTTGTTGACCGGGGAGGTTTTCAGCAAGGTTACTGTGATAGTGCCGCTCTTTCCGGCGTGCAGGCTGTGCATCACCTCGCCACCGGCGCCGACGGTCATGGTGTTTTTGGCCTCTGTCATTGTGACAGTAATGCCCTCTTCGGCGTTCGCTGAGCCGTAGCCAAGCTCAACTAACCCGGTAGGCCCTGCGAGAGAGGCCGAAACATCAAGAAAACTATAGGTTGATCCCATTTTATTTCATCCTGTTCGCACCTCCTTTTCTCGCGTTTTCAGCAGAGGTAAGAGGCTGGATATTAGAAAAATGACAGGCTTTTTCTACCTGCGTTTCATCGGTTAAATCGAATGCGGTTAAAGGAGTGATGTGGTCAAAGGTCCATGCTATTCCGTAGTTTTCCCAGCTCATTTCGCCGACAAATTGAGATTCAATATGACTAATGAATTGAGCTTCATTGCAGCCTGCCAAAATAGTTTTAAATCTACCTGTTCCTTTAATCCATCGCGAAAGGCGGCGATTTATCTTCTTCCTCAACAAGAATTGAGGATTTTCTATCGACTGCTGACGATTCCATTCCGCTTGTCTTTTATAAGCCGCCTCACGGTTTTCGCGTTGATATTCAATTGCTGATTTTCGGTGAGATTCGGGATTTTCCCAATAACGACGCCTAACACGAGATTTAATCTCGTCACCTTTAAGCTGGTAATAAATCTTCGATTTTTCGCTAAGGATCTCTTTGTTTTGCTGATAATGTTCTTTTTTGTGTGCAGAACAGCACGACTTACACCAATAGTGCAAGCCGTCTGCTTTACGCTTATTTTTCCCAAAGTTATCGAGGGTTTTCTCTTCACCACAACGCGAACATTTTTTCATTGCCTTTCCTCAACATCAAAAAAGCAATGATAGCACGTTTAGCGCACGACCGTGATTGCGACGGTACCGTAATGAACGGCTCCGGCCAGTTTCCCGGCAACCTGAATAGGCACACCTTTCCGCGCTTCGCGATCGACCTGAAGCTGGTCATCAACGTTTTCTGCCCAGGTGTAGTAGCCCTTAGTCAGCATGTCGCCGGTATTGAGCTGACCAAGCGGGCCACCAGTCCATTTACCCGGAGCAAAGAGACCGTTCTGCACAGCCTTATCGAGCACCAGCTCAATGTTGGCGATACGGGTTGTGGTCCCGGCGTCGGTCTGGGGAATTTTGGTTGTGCTGGTATAGAGCGTGTTGTAGTCAGCGGTCTGCACGGCGTTCTGCAGCCAGTCGAGGCCATGGCGCTCGTCGAAGAAATCGCCGTTTGCCATAACGCCTTGCTCAAGAATCGCCGTATCGTTTTCGTAGTACACGTAAACGTTGCAGTTCTTCGCTTCCAGGTTGTTCGCCTGCGAGGTACCCAGGGTTTCGTAGGTGAAACCCGGCAGTTGTTTAAACTTGAGGGTGATCGTCGTATTGCTTCCGGTGAAGTCAACAGTGAACGCACGCGCAAACGAGGACAGCGCAGCATAGCGGCTGCTGGTCGAGTACTGGATAAAGGTACGGCTGTATTTCGCTGCTTTCAGCTTGGAAGCCAGATCCGTCGTGGTAGCCGCGTCAAGAATCGTTGAATCAGCCGAGGTAACGCCAAAGATGCGCGATACGCTCGCGGCTTCGATAGCAGCAGCGACACTGATAATGTCGGTGTCGGAAGGATAATCAGCAGCCGGCACAGCAAGGTGAAGGCCATACCATGAATTCCAGTCCAGCAAGGCGTTAACGGCCTGCAGGAGGCTTTCTGCGCTGCCTGTTTCGCCAGTAGCCAGCGTTTTCGCCCAGCGACCGACATACACCAGAGTCGGCTGCGGTTGCTGGGAGAACCAGATAACAGCCGCTGCATATTCCTGGCTGTCTACACCAAAGTCATCGCCGATATCATCAGCGCTGGAGTAAAGGCGCAGACGCTCAGAAATCGGAATAACAGTTGAGTCGCCCAGGATGAGCATTGAGCCAAAATTGCGCCCCTGCGCGGCCCGAGCAGAAAGCGTCACCGTCACGTTAGCGATACGGTTAAGGGGAAGCCCTTTTTCCATTTTAGTCTCCGGTAACTATCGTGACGTTAGGGTCAACGACAGATTTAACGTTGTAGGTACGGGTGTTTTTGCGGGAAAGGGTCACGGCAAGGTCATACCGGCGCACCCACTGGTTGTTGATCAATTCGGGGAGGTTTCGTATATCATCAGCGCTCACCAGCGACAAACCTGAGATTCGTCGCAACGTATCTGCGTTTTGATCTACAAACATTCCGTCGCGAAACCGAGTGGCCATCCCGGAACCGCCGGGGCCATAGAAACAGAAAAGCACCTGGATGCTCTCCCATGACCATTGTTCGCTCTGCTCTTCGCTTACCTGGACATTCGCGGGCGAGCCGGGACGTGAAAGCGTGGAGAAGTTAAATCCGCACCATGTCTCACCGTTCGGCGGTATTTTGGGCTGGGGATCGGTAAACCGGGGCAATACCAGGTTAACCGGAATTCCCGTCACGCCTCTTACCCATCGGCTCAGTTGCTTTTCCAGCTCCTTATCGTAATCAGGAGCATCCCCGACGGGGGTTAGATACCCAGGCTCTGTGCTGTCGTTACTCAACGGGAATTCCTCCGTTAAACTCCAGCAGCTCGCAATGTGCCTGCACGAACCCGGCACCGTATCGGGTGTACGGATCGACAAAGGTCACGCGGTACCGTCTGCCACTGTATAAAACGATATCAGCGTCGAGTTCTGGCGTTGAGTCACTGGCAGGCATTCCCTGCGTTAGCCTGAACTGGGTAACGATGAGGATGGCGCCATTGATGTTTTGCCCGGCGGCCATTCGCTTAGCCTCAAGCGAGCGATCGACGGTTACGACACCAGAGAACGGAATGGCCTGCGCGGTATTGGTCGGGAAATTATCTTCATCCACTGTCTGCACCTGTCGATAGCACACCAGCGAAAGGTCGACAAAGTCCGGATCAAGCAGAACATCAGTCACATCGAGAAACGGCATTATTTTTTCCTCACGACATACTGAATCGCTCTGAAAAGGAATCCTCGGGCACGCAACGGCTTATCGCCAGGGATGGGAGGTTTCATTGCTCTGCGCTTCTTGATGGTCTTTTCAGATAGCGGGGTCAGTCGATCGCCTGCCTCAATGACAGCCTTTGAGGCATCACGCGCAATCTGGCCTGCGGCTTCAAGATGCATCGCCGCCACATCCGCTTTACCTTCAAGCGCAGACTGAGCGGCCAGCTTTAAACGCTCGGTCGTTTTATCCCGCGAATCCTCAATACCCATGTCCAGAAATGGCCTTGGTGGCAGAGTGACGGTCTCGCCGTCTATCTCTACGGTTGCCCCGGTGGACTGGAGATAACCCAGCTCAGCGTTGCTCAGCGGCGCATCATCGCGCGGAGGGCCTGCCGGGATACCAACCAGCACATCAGTGCCTGATAACTGCTTCAGCGCATCCAGAACATTGCTGTAATTGTCTTCCCGAATCGTGATCCCGCTTTTCATTCCGGCGTCCCCAGTTGTACCGCTCCTGCACCGAACATCATCAGGTATTCCCAGAACTCGGATCCGTAACGGGAGTTGTTCCAGAAACCGGCGTTAGGGTCCAGTGTCGCGCTGGCATCATAGCTGGCAGAAACCTTATCCACTGATTTCGCCGTCTGTATGCCGCTATTGACGCCACCAGCAGTACCCACGGCCACACCACGCATATCTGCGGCGTAAAGGTACATGTAGTGCGCAACATACAGCCCGACGATGTAGGGAAAGATATCCACGCCAAAGCGCGACTCACTCAGCGGGGAATCAGCAAAATTCAGGCGAGCCTGGATCATTGGCGTGGGGTACTTTGTTTCGTCAGCGAACTGCGGAAAGGTTGCCCTGAACTGCTCAGGCGTCGGCAGACTTTGATTTCTTGCCATTATCGGTAGTCTCCGGCAATTTCGCTTCGAGTTCAGCAATGCGCGCGTCTTTCTCGGCGAGTTTTGCTTCCAGATCAGCAATGCGCGGATCTTCTGCTACCGCTGGCGCTTCACCATCCGGTGAGCAGTGCGCTTTTACGAACCAGTGATCTGCAACCGAATCATCGACGTCATGGAAACCTACCTGGAAATGCTTTTGCTCTTTGCCGTCGTTGAAATTAAACGGGGAGAGTACATAAATCTTTTTCATTGCAAGTCCTCATGAGCGGCCCTTTCGGGCCGCCTCAGGTTAGATGCCGTCGACGTAGGCCAGAGTTTCCGGATAAACCGGCTCTACTGCACCCAGCTTGCCGTAATAGGTTACGAGCTGATACAGGCCGCGATACTGAATCGGCACGCTCATCAGCGGAACCATCGGGAAGCGAACGTATTTCTTGTCGTTGGTGTAGAACATCATGCGATCAGAGTTCGACACGCCACGACCTTTCGCCCATTTCACCGGACGGATGTTCAGAGGACGTCCGTTCTGGTGGTAGGCGATGGTGTTGGTTTCCAGATAGGTCAGCAGGGACTGGTTACCAGCGCTGGATACGATGGTGCTTGCCAGCAGAGAGAACTGCTCCGGCGGGATCAGCAGGTCCGTCGGTACCATGGAGTAAGCCGAGTTGGCCCACGCTGCACTCAACCCGGCATTAATGCTCGCTCGGATTTCGTCAGCGGTGGAGGTCGCCCAGGTCTTCGCGGCGTTGGTCGGCGTTACCTGCGTCAGGTTCAGCAGGCCTTTTACCGCCAGACCGGAATCGCCGATATAAACCTGCTCGTCCGTGTCCATGTTCCACTTCAGCTGCATACCGTCGTACTTCTGCGTGTCGATCGGGCGACCAACTTGCGCAGCTGCCTGCAATTCTGGAACAGTCCAGCCCAGCTCCATACCCCACAGAGTAAGCGGGAAGCCAGTTTTTGCGATGTCGACGTTAAGGCCAGCCATCGCGGTCGCAGTTTTGCTCAGCCAGTTTTTACCGTTGGCATTCGGTGTACCTGCAGCAGCAAAGGTGGTGTTAGTGAACGAGCTGATCTCATCAGCAATAGACACGTCTTCACGCAACTGGATATCGCGCGACCAGGTGAAATTCACCAGCGGCAGATTCAGTGTCTGATCGAGACGCTCCAGCTCATGGACAAGAAAGGCACCAGTACCGTCGACTGTCGCCTGGTCAAATGTCATTGGCATTTGCGATTTCCTTAAATATTGAAGGCCAGCTCAATGTTGCCGCTGGTATCGCCAGGGCCATTGAAGTAAGCATTAGTGATCTGGACGGTATTCGAGCCATCAGCGGCGGCAAGGAACGCGCCGAGAGGGCTTGAGGCGGATGGTGTGGCCACTCGCATATAGACCGGACCATGCAGCGCAACGCTGGATGCATCCGCGCCGATGTTTACCGTGACGTAGCCACGTACCAGGCAATCGCCGGTGAAGTTTTTACCGCTGCCTACCTGCTGGACTTTATCCGGCTGGCTGGCGGTCGGATACGGACGAACGTAAATGCCCGCCAGCACCGACGCTTCGTCGCTCGCAGCGATTGGCACAAATTTCCCGGAGGAAATCTTGCCGCCAAGGCCGTAAGCGGGGAAAAGGTTGGAAGAGTCCAGCAGTTGAGGTTCAACCGTCAGATCCTGCGGACGAGAAATTGCCCCGGCGATGCCCGCAGGCATCCGGTAAAGAAATGTATTACCCATTGGTTAGCCTCGTTTAGACCAGAATTCCTGCGCGGCCTGATTCATACCGGCAATGGTTTTAACAGTGGTGGCAGTCTGCGTTTGCAGGCTGTCGACGGTTTTGGTGTTGCGGTTTTTCGCCAGCTCAGAAACAGCCGTGAAAGCCATATCTACCGTGGCTTTTTTCAGCTTGCTGATATCGGCATCACCGACAATAGAGCGCACCAGAGATTGATCTGCAGAGGCGAGCACCTGGCGTTTGAACGCTGTCGGCTTAGCCTTTTCTGGCAACTGGATGCCTGGCTGAATCAGATCGGCGCGATAAGCGGCATCACCGGTTACTTTGCCCTCTTCTTCCTTTTTCTCCTCTTCGTCTTCGGCATCGCCGGTACCAGGAGCAGTTGCCGCAGGCGTGAGTTTGGCCACCGCATCAATCAGCGCCTTACCCCATGCAGGAATTTCTTCCTCGCCATCGCCGGTACCAGGTAATGCCGGGCCCGGCAGTGGATTTTGCGGCGCAAGGTTAATGATCACTCCGCCGGGTGTCATAGAGGTCGATACATCGTTATCGCCCGTGACATCATCAGGCGGGTTATCAATGAGACTTGCCATTTCGGCAGCGTCCCCGGTTTTACGGGCCTTCAGGAGCCGGGTAAACCAGTTTTTAGTAGTGCTTGGCATAGAATCCCCTATTGCACAACGGAAACCGGCCCGCCCGTTAGGGACAAGGGCCAGATGGTTAGCGGTAATCGCAGATTGCTTTGCGAGACCAGGTGAAATTTGTTCGTAATCGGCGTCGTACCCGCAGCTGACCTCGTCATCACCATCATCAATGGCCTGCAGGGCTTCCGGGGTTTTGACGATGACATCAGCCAGCAGCAGATCGGTTTTATCGTCCGTGCCACGTCGTACGTTCTGGATGTGCCCGTGAGCCAGCTGGCGCCAGTTATCAGGGGTAACAAAGATGATCTGCCCGTCAAAATCTCGCGGATGGCCGATAGTGACTGCCATTCCTTCGAATGACGCCATGGCTCTCTCGCTGAACACCTCTTCTGGTGCCCGGCGTACGATGACCTTCCCCCTGTCGTTTGGGACAAGCTCAGGCCGCTCTGTGGCGTCGTACTCCTGCTCACCAGTCCGTGCGATCGGGACGTCCTTAAAAAGGACTGACCCATCAGCAATTTGAAAGCGTGTATTACCCAGGCGGGTTTTAAAGAAATATTTCATGGTGCCTCGCTAAATGAGCGCGGGGTCGGAGTTTCGAATGAACTCACGTAGCAGCGCCTTAACCTGGCGGACGTTACCGCGACCTGTGGCTTTTAACTCTGAGAGATCGCCAATGGCGCGGTAACGCGCGGTGATGCCGCCTATCGATATTTCGATAACCCTGCGGTCGCCGGCTCGCTTTGATTCGATATGGACCTTTTTCATTCTCACCTCTTCGGGCAACAAAAAAGGCCGCTCATTGGCGGCCTGTTATTTTACAGGGTCAGGTATTTGCACTTCCGACCAACACTTGCAGTTAGGCAGGCACCCGGCGTGTCCGGTCATACCATCGAGCGTTGGCGGACTATCCCAGCGTACAAACTTATCTTTCATTTTTCGGTGTGATGGCCTGGTGCCTGCACCTTCAATACGCCACCAGTACCCCTCAGAACCAACGGATAACGCCCGAGCCTGAGTTAATGCGCCAGTTGCACGCCCTATCTCAGTGCGGGCTATCATCCGCGCCCTGCTGGCCGCCACGTCACCGGATTGCAAGATCATCTCGTAAAGCTGATCGGGGCGCTCACCATGGATGACAGCCTGTATCGCACGCTCCTGAATTTCCCTGACACGCCCAGCCGCCTCTAATGGCAGAGACTTCATGTAGCGAATCTGACGGTAAACGATGTCTTGCGCCACCATGCCGACGGGAGTGTTATTAATCACGTCACGCAGGCCAGAGGAAATTTCTTCCGAAACAGAGCGCCACTGGTTCCACTCTTCACGCTCTACCTGGGCAAACATCTTTCGACCGACCATTTCGGCCCAGTCGTCAATCACCCCGGAGTAGTCAACAAGCGATTTAGCAATGCTGTCAGCGCTTGCCTGTGAACCATCGTAGGAGCCCGTGACGATTTGGTTTATCTGGTCGACTATCGCCAGTAGGCTTTTCTGGTACTGGACCTCCGATCGGCGGCGGAGGGCTGGTTTCAGATTCAGTCTCCTGCCACTGTTTCGCCGCATTCTGGATATCCTCACCGCTAATTGAAGCACCGATGCCGGTAACGTCAGAAAGTTCGCGCAAATCGGTCAGCGCAGCCGCCGGAGACATTCCCAAATCACGCACAGCGGTTGCCAGAGCGGTAGTTGTGTTGGTCGCTACCGTGGAGCGGTCGGTGTCGCTCATCTGCCACAGGGGGTTAAACTCAAAGGTGAAATCTTGCGGCAACGGTTCGCCAAACTCTGAGCGATGCAGTACATCGAATAACAGGCGGATGTGAGGGCGTAAATCTCGCTCCTGAAGCGTTCCCACGTCGTCGTAGTAGTTCGCGAGGTCGGCATCACCGGTTGAAAAACCCTTCGGTGACTGGCGGAACAGGCGGACAAGAGGAATGCCGACAGCACCCGCGATATCCTCTTTAAACTCGCTAAGAAGGTCAGACAGCCCTGCGAAAGAATAGGAATGTGTTTCAAATTCATCCTCCGAATCAAACAGGGACATACCCTCGTTCGTCTGGTACTGGCGGACCATCTCCATATTCTTGATAAGCGCCTCAAACGCCTTACCGCCCGTGGCGATAATTTCACGCAGCTTTTTAATCTTTGCCGTTCGCAGATGCGCCTTGTAGGCAAGTTGGGCGGCGCCGACGCTGGTGCTATCGTAGGAGGTCAGGCGATCGAAGATGCGCTCGACAATGGACATGCCCCACTCGTTTTCGGTGATTTTCTGCTGGTACGGCAGTTTCACACCATCCATGCGGATCAGGCGGCTGTGGTGAACGGTCCACGCAGGAAGCCCCTGCGCCGTCGTCACGATGTCATAGAATTCAGGCTTGCCGAGGTTGGGGCCAAGCGCCTTAATGCGCCTGGTTAGTTGAGGGTTAATCATCCAGCGGTCGAGCACAGCCAGGCCTTTAAAACTGCCCTTGCCTACTTTATCCAGCACCAGCGGCGTTAGTGGTGCCTGACCTTCAATCAGAATCAGCGCCACCGCCCCGCCATACAGCCGGGACCATTTCAGCGTCTCGTTGATGCAATCCCACAACTGAAGCTCATCGAACCGTGATTCCAGAACGCCACGGCGTTTCGGGTCTATCTCACTGGTGATCCGCACGCCCTTTTTGGTCATATCATCCGCTTTCGAATCGACAGCAGCGCCAATAATCCAGGAGGACCGATAAGCCCACTCGATGAGCAGGCGGTTGCGGCTGGTATAGTTCGCCCGATAGGTCGATGCGGCATGCTGGTTAGGCTGCTGCATACCGACACGGGCAACAAAGTTATCGTACGAATCCGCCGTGGCGACTCGTCCTGTTTTCTTCGCCATGGTGATTATTCTCCGGCTTTTTCGGTAGTCGTGGCGGATAGGATAATTTGTTAAAAAATGACCCGATTTAACATAATGACTGTTACCCGCACCAGCCGGATCCCTCCCATGATGAAATGTCCGCCAAAGGCTTATTTATCCGGGATAAGTGGCTAAAAGCGCGTGAATAAAACATGCATAAACAGGGTCAAAAAATGAATAGCGGTAATTTTGCGTGAAACGCTTATTTCCGGGGGTTTAGCTGTTTCCCAGCGCTTCCCAGATATCCATTGCCGTATCGGTTGGGGCAAATGCCATGATGAAGGCATCGGCCACGTTCGGCGATGGCACATCGCGCTTGGCGAGGTCTTTCTTGCTTTCCACCATCACACGCCCGTTTTTGTCAAAGTCACGGTGCGGAGTGGTTAGCTCCAGCTTGAGTTTTTCCAGTAGTGGACAGGATGAGTCGATGCTTATCAGCTCATCTACCGGGTACTGCTCACCGTTCTTAACCGCGTTGAAGGTGTTGCGAAAGCGATCCGCTACCAGCCACCAGGCTTGCGCTTTGAGGTTGGCGAAAAAATCCTTGTTCGGGATGCCAATATATTCGTAGTCCGGCTCATTCACACCAGCGCCAGCATTGAACCGCTGATAGTTGATGCGGGATGCGTTCATGTTTTCGCGCTTACGATCCTCATTAATTTCTGAGAATTTAGCGCCCGCAGATGCCCCAACACCGATTGAGTCGTAGACGATATCAGCATCGCGCTCCAGCGCCGCCTGATACGTACGCTGGCAGCTCTTCAGCAATTCGTCTTCTTTCGCCTTCCACTCATCCGCCCAGTAGACGACAGAACCGTGGCGATAGACGTTAGCGCACTTATCGGCGCCGCTATCGGCAACGTCGAAACCAATGCGCTTACGCCCGCTCGGTTCGAAATTAAGGACTTTGTGGGCGTCCACAGCAGCCTCAATCCATGACAGCTTGATAATGGCCGCATCATCATCCGACTCTGGCACGCCTTCGTATACGTGCTTAAACCCATCCGGATCCCGACGCTTGGCGGCTTCAATAACCTTCAGCATGGTGTCGGATAAAAACGGGTTTTCATCGTAGTTGATTTTGCGTATCAGCGTATCCTCTGGCGGATCGACCACAAAGTTACGCCACACGAAATCAGTCACCAGTCCGGGGTTAAAGATAAACCAGCACTCTGAGCCCTCTTTACGAATGGTAGGCTCCAGTATTTTCCACTGGTATTCCGTCAGCGCGTGAGCCTCTTCCAGCCAGAGCACGTCAATTCCCTCCAGCGACTTAATCTCTTCGATATTGCGCCAGAGGCCGTAAAACACGAACTCAGAGCCGGTCACCCGGTTAATGATTTTGTTGTTCAGAATGCGGAAACGATGCCGCAGGCCAAACCTGTCAATCTGGATTTTGAGCAGGGTATACACCGACTCTTCAATTTTGTTCTGGATCTGACGAGCGCAGCAGAAACGGAGGGTGTATTTATTTGCCAGGAAAATTGCAATCCCCGCGGCATCCCACGACTTCGACGATGACCGACCACCGTAAAGGACTTTATTCCTGGCTCTCTTCGTCCAGAACGGACGTAGAGCCGGATTCAGTGTCGGCTTGGATATCTGAGTAGAAGTCATTGAGGTCACGCTCTCCGTTGCCATCATCAATACCTGCATCACGGCGAAGACGATCGGCCTCCAGCGACACCTTATCAGTAGCAGCCTCTCTATAGGTAACGTCAGCGCGCTGCTTAATGATGGATGCCTTGGTGTACTCCAGTGATTCAATACGAGCAGTATTGCGATGCATGGCTTTCTGCGCCTGAGATATGAGGTCGTGCAAATCTTTGACCTGCTCGCTGTCTGCCGTCTCCAGCTCTGTCTGCCAGCGCCCGATATTCTCCGC
This sequence comes from Klebsiella sp. HMSC25G12, assembly GCF_001807705.1. Lineage (NCBI taxonomy): Bacteria > Pseudomonadati > Pseudomonadota > Gammaproteobacteria > Enterobacterales > Enterobacteriaceae > Klebsiella > Klebsiella sp. HMSC25G12. The sequence continues at coordinate 95,004 of NZ_KV789913.1, forward strand.
AGCAGTCAGGTTCGCAGCGCGCAACCAGAACAACTCATCGTCGAGCGTGAGCATCTGAGCGTCTTCGGTTGTCGCATCAGAAAGCAACATCCGACGCCCATAACCGCCATGCTTCAGAGCATGCTGATTACCGGTCTGGAATGGATTGGTTGGGGGATCGGTACGCATTCCGCGTATCGGTTTCGTTTCTGGAAGCGGCTCAGCTTTTGGTTGCGCGCTTTTTTGCGTACCGCTAGAGTTGACGGGCTTCTCGCTGGTACGCACCTTGCCTTTTTGCGTACCACTTTGCGTACCATTTTTGCGTACCTGCGTACTGGCCTTGCGTACCCACTCAAACTTCTTCGCTCTCTTCCTGATAGCACCTTCAGTAACGCCGTATTTATCGCCTATATCACGGAGACTAAGGACTCCGGCCCGGTATGCCGACTCGATGGCCTCCCAGTCCGGTGTTGCCATAATTTTGTCCTCGCCTTGACATTATCGAGCCACCTCATGAAGTGGCTCTGTAATGCCCTACTTCACGGTTTCAATGGTCGAACCGTGGCTGTTGGTGATGTAAATCTGATCGCCCTTATAAAGGAACTGGTATCCAACACCACCAAGCTCAGGAATGTCAGGGAAAGCTGGTGAAGGAATTCCTGAACAAATAATGGCAATGCAATCAGCCCGGTTTGCTCCAGTACGCTCGACCATTAGTTGATGCTCATCGCCAACTGGTTTCGTCATATCTTGGTCCTCATAGGACATTGGGATATGCTCAATGATGTCAGGCGCCATAACCTCCAGTTCATCAGCAAGAGCAAAAGCCTGACGCCATTGCTCAGAGCCAGGACGAGCAACGGTGATTTCTTTTGCCTCATACAATGAGGTTGCGTTGTTAATAATCTGCTTAACGGTAAACATTTTCTTCTCCTGCTTCTGGTAATAAAAAACCCCGCTATTGCGAGGCTCGTTTTTTCTCTGCCTGCCTGATATCCGCTTTATCCCGGTTGCACTGGCCCAGCGCTGATAGCAGACTGACGTTTAAATCAAGGCTCTGGCCCCACGTCAGATTGTCGGGGATTTCCGGTTGCGGGGTGTCAGCCGTCAGGATGGCCGGTAACGGGACCACCGGCACTTTGACGTAGACCGTTCGCGAATTGTTGCAACCGCTTAACTGCGCCAGCAGGCACAGGGCGATTAGTGCAATCATCATTCGCAACAGCAACCCGGATATCAGCCGAGGCTCCCGATGCGTCCAGTGCGATCTGCTCTTTTGCATGCTGATTGGCCTCGGCGATGGTGTTGAAGATGGTCATGGTGGTCAGAACATTGGATGTAATGGTCTGGGCTGCGTTTACCTGTTGCTCTGCATTATCGGCTCGGGTTTTCTGCTCAGAAGCAGCGTTGTGGTAATGCATTACCAGCCACCCAAGGCAAACCATCAGGCAGATCACAACGGCGCTGATAATGGCGGTTAATCGGCTCATTTCACACCGTCCAGGCAGAGCTGTTTCTCTGCTGCGCGACGAGTCACAAGGCCGGGAAGAACTTTCCCACCACCGTACACCCAGCGAGGGAACTGGTTACATGCCTGCGTAACCTGACCTTTCAGCAGCAACGAAAACAATGTCGATTTCTGCATATTGGCGCAGCCCGCATTAAAGGTGATCGACGTTACTGCTGAAAATGTGTTGTCGCTTAGCCGTCGGCCATTGCCATAGGTATTTACGCAACGCTCGGCCTCAAGGATGTTTCTTTCCCAGTCAGCGGCGATCTGCTTGTCAGTTTTGCGCACACCGGGCTTAACTCCGTGCGTGTTCCCGATGCCATCGGTGAGCACGGCTGCCGGACAGACATATGGATCACGCCGACAACCTTCAGCATTGCCAATCAGTTCAAGGCCACGCTCGTTGGTGCGCACATGACCGGCATTCAGCACTATTGCGATAATCGCTGCCACAGAACAAACCGCGCCGGTGGCACCAGCTCTTTTAGTCAGTTGCACCATCGTTATTTATCCTGTTCATTGATTCGGTGATCACTTCAGCAGACGATGGGCGTTCACGAACCGGTTTCTGCTGCACGCCATGGAGATAATCAGCCAGCAACTGCGTTCGCTTACTGTCTTCGTTACGCTCTTTCCGTGCATCCATTCTCCCCAGCACAAACGACGCGAGAGAAATCACCACGCCGATAAAACCAAAGAGGATATAAACCATGTCCTGTGTAGTGATCCCCAGCATTGAGGCAACAGCAGCCAGCCACGCAAAGAAATGGGTAACGATATTCTCGTTTTGGTTGTTCATTTTCATGGCCTCTGACCTCCGTTGATGACGGATGGCGCTGTGCGTAAAGGGGAAAAGAGGCCCAGACCCTGCGGGCTGATTTATCAACAAAGCACGTCGGGGATGATTTCCGAGGGTCTGGGCATGCTCAATAAAAAACCCGCTCAAGGCGGGAAGAAATACCAAGGGTAAAAAGTGACGGCGGGTAGCCGTAATGATCCCAAGGTAGAGGGATTGGAGCATCTGGCGGGGATCGAACCCGCATATTCTGGTTGGAAGCCAGACGTAATTACCAAACTACGACAGATGCAATCTGGTTAAGGGCTCTGCGCGTGTAAGGCTTTAACGTGTCGTGCAGCACGTCTCTACCCAAGAGCCCTGACCGGATTGCAGAAATGACAAAGCCCAAGGGGGTTAGCCTTGGGCTTTTAATTTTTTCTTGCTGCTCAGTTCGCTTTAACGTCCCGAGCCTATCACAATTCAAGCACTTCCCGCGCAACTATTCAAGTAAAATCTGTCGCTATTTGTGCCAAACGCATCACACATTGGTGCGTAAAGCATCGATTCCGCTAAATTTAGCCAAACATCAACCCTGCTCTCGCAAGTCCTCAAGCACCATTCTGGATGCTTTTCGTTTAGCTCTTTTGCCATGGCCTTCTTGCTCATGCGATAAACATACCGATCCTTGATTAGCTTATAGAGAGCTTTATTCCCGGAGCGCACAAGCTCGGTGCTAAGCACTGAATCAATTTTCAATCCCTCCTCGTCAGTACAAAACGCCAGGCCGCTTTTATTTTTACCGCTGAGGATTTCCTTGAAGAAGGCTTCCAGTTCAGGTTTGGTAATACCCGATTTCTTCATACGGCGCAGTGCGTCATTGATAGCAGTCTTCGTTATCTTCCCGGACGCCAGTAGCTGGTTAAACATGTTGCCGCCGCTACCGCCTCCAATGTATGACCAGCGGCCCCACATGCGCAGCTTTCCCTGTATCCAGATGCTTTCCAGCGTACGGAGGCGAATCATTTCACCTGACTTACCAACTTCAGAAGGGTTGATCATACATTCACCTCATTTTGGGTATTGCTCTGGCCAGCAGCAAACTGCGCCAGTGACATAAATGCGCGGCCCTTCGCTTCGAGTTCCGCTCGATTGATGTAACTAAACCGCTCGCCAGCCCATGACTTATCAAAAACGACAATGGCGCCAGCGAAAAACGCACTGGTCGGCCTTTGTTTGTCGTCGGCTGGCTTAAACCACTCGGGCAGATCGAAACCAATTCGCCCACGAATAAAGCAGACGTGATCCGCATCTTCCGGCCACCACGTTTCGCTTGTGGCTGACTTCACCAGGAAGACATAGCGACCGCCCTTCTCGCGTTGTGCAGCGGCGTAATTCATGATGTGCGTCATGCCAGTGATGGCTTGCTTTTCGTGGTACTGAGAGCGGCTGTAAGGCGGGTTTCCGTAGGCTGCGCCTCCGATTGAGGAAAGCATTTCCGACCAGTCTTGTGTCAGCGCGTTATCTTCTGCGGTGTACCAGACAGGGCATTTTGCATTGCTGTCGTCTGCGAACAGGTCCAGCATCAGCGGGCCAAACATCGCGTTAATACCCCAGAACAGCAGATCCGGAGTCCGCCACTGGTCGCCGACTTCTTTTAAATAGTGATGGGGTGCTGAACGCAGCGCCGTAAGGGCCTCACAGTAAAAATTAGTCATTCACGCTCTCCCCTAACTCCTGGAGTACCTGACTCAGTAACTCAGCCTCAGTACCGAACTTTTCTTCCCATGACTTACGGCCAGCATGAATAGCAACGCCGTAGCCACCAGTACGGTGATGGGCATGGCATAGCGGAATGACATGGAAGTTATCAGCGCGGACAGATAAGCCAGTACCAGAGCTGCAGTGATGGATTTCAGCAGGTGATTCGCCGTAATTGAGGTTCCGGCATACGATGCAACCCAGCGCAGCTACGCGGCTCAGATGGAGCTTTTCAGCCTTGGTTTTAGATTTGCTCATATCGCACCGCCATGGTGCGACAGACAAGCAAAAACACCGCGCACAAAGGCACGGCGTTGAATGGAATTACTGCGTTTTTGCGTCATCACTTTTCTCCGGTGATGGCGCGATAGGTTCGGTGTTCAGCCGAAGTGATTAGTATAAATCAGCTTTTCTTCTTCCGGAAGAAGCTTTTGCATTGCTTGTGAGATTCCTCGGTATTTATGATTTCCCCATCCTCTAATGGGGTAAGAACAAAAATCCCCCCTGGCAGACTATCAACGACATAACGCCCCAGAATGCGAATTGCTTCAATAATCTCTTTCTCACTTATTAGTTAGCACCTTGTGATTATTCCATAAATATTGGTTTTTGCTTTTCCTGTACAGGGATGGCTAAAAATGAACTCGCGACGTTCTGGAATACAATGACATATTTAAATCGCCCATCAAGACCCTATTTTCACGGGAAGGGGTGAATGAAAACAAAAATATAAAAACATATAAATTCAATATCTTAAATGAAAGGAAAAAACATAAAAAAGTCATTCACATTTTTTCTCCGGCGCAACCCCCTATTTCACTCAGATAGAAGAATTCAGCCAATTTCAGGATTTAATTAATTACATGAAAAATTGAGTAGCAGAAAACACCACCGCGACAAAGAATGCACATTTTGTATAGCGTGCAACCCCCTATTTACTCACATAATGAATATAAATGTTCAAGATTCTCTTATGATTAAACAAACCCGCCGAAGCGGGGTCTCATTGAGGGGATTTTTCGGCGACCTTGCTGTGAACTTCCCACAGGCTAATGCCGCAGCTCGCGCAGAAGTTGGCAAGATAGTCCAGCCCAGACCATTCGCGAATCCCTCCGCGAGCAGCCTCCACAAACACAGCTATATCCTTCCCCCGCCATAAGCCGAACAATCGCCAGCCGCCGCCATCAGGACTTTTTACGGCGGCTATGCGAGTCAGTACGCCGGTCTGATATAGCTCAGTGAAGGCCGGTTTCTTTCTGGTTATCATTCGCATAAATACAAACCTGTGATTTGTTGATAACAAATAGCGCGTTTGCGTTTTATTGTTTTGTCCCTTGCTCTGTGTTTTTCAGGTCGTTCTCTGCAAAGAGAATTGCGGTCCTGGCTGAGCGCAAGCGGGCCTTTGCGTTTTTCTCTTCGCGTTCGAGGTTGGCGACGGCCTCGCGCAACTCATCACGACGGTTATGAAGCTGCTGAATCTCTCTCACCACAGCCTCGCCATCAGTCGCGCACTGTAGAACGTACTGGAAAGGGTCAACAGCGCAGCTGCATTGCAGGCACAGAATGACCCGACCCTTCTCATCGACCTCTACGGCTTTATGCTTGCAGTGTTGCTGCCTGTAGTCCTTTCTGTCGGTTACGGTGATGTTAAGTAGCTTCTCTTCGTCGCGCTTTGGCTGCACCAGAGTGATGACGTTGTCGCTGTCATTTTCCATCTGGCACCTCCTGCTGGGCGGCTGCGAGCATGGCGGCGCGGCAGGCGTTCCAGGCGTCCATTGCAGATCCGGCATCTTGCCTACCAGTTTCTTTGCAAAACTTCACGGCATCAGCAATAGTCCATTCCTCCGGCGCTGGCTGCGGCCTGGCGTAGACCGGCATGACATCATCGTGACCCTTGTTACTTTCATCCGTCAGCGACCAGAACAACCGTCCTGCTGGATGCTTGAAGATGTAAGCCACTGGCTCGCTGTCCATTGCGGCCAGCGATTGACGAATGAGAGCCTCTAATTGCCTGTCAGTGGCATCGCAGCCGCCATCTTCATCAAATTGTGTAACCCATTCTTCCAGCTGCTCTCTGGTTAATTTGCTGGTCATTGATTGGCTCCCCGTGAAATTTTGTGGCCCGGCGCATAGCAGCGCTGGCGGTCTTTGCTGATGCGCCAGCCAGCTTTGCGCGCCTGCTGAGAAATGTCGGTCATATTCCGGCCAATAAAATCAGCCTGCCCCTGCGGATGGATTTTCCCTGACTGACAACCATCACAGTCGCAATACAAATCGGCGCAAAATCCTTCAGTTATTCCCATCACTCAGCCTCCACCTTGATGCCATCGGCGCGAAGTGCGTCAGCACATGCAGTGATCGCCTTATTCCAAACTTCAGTTTCTGACCATAATTGACTACCCGCGTACTCCGCAGGGCAAAATCTTTCAGCTGGCAGCTTCACGGTGCGGGGCTCCAGCTCGGCGATACGCGCCTGCAACACCTCGCAATGGTCCGTTATCCCACGGCATTGAACTTTCCAGTAGGCTTCCATCCCCTTCGCCTTCTCCAGCGCCTCTACCAGCTCAGCGCCACCGGCCTGATATGCCATCCAGAAACCGTATTTGATATGCGGCACTGCATCGGTATATTTCGAGGATTCGAGATGTTTATACTCGCGCTCCCACCACGCATCAAATTTCTCTTTCAGGCGCTCTCTCGCCAGTTCGGTGATATCAGTCATGGCTGGCCTCTCCAAGCACCCAAAGGAGTGCGCTTGCATACTCACCCTCGGCTGATTCCAGGGCTTTGATGATTTCTTTGCGGGTTTTCAGGCGCGGCTTTGCCTCGCCGAGGATCTGACGCTGACGCCGGGCTTTTTCATGGCCGGTTGTGCCAGCAGTTGCCGCTTCGATTTCAGAGACCTTCTCCCGCTGTTCTTCGGGTTTCAGTGACGCCAGTTGACGCGCCTGGGTAACGGTGACCGTTCCGGACTCCACTGCATCGCGAACAGCCTGGGTGGCATCCAGCAGGGATAGCGTTGCACGCACGGTCTGAACGCTGCAGCCAAACAACACCGCAATGTCGTCCTCATCGAGCCCACGGTCGAGCGCGTCTGACATTTTTTTAGCCCGGCCAAGCGGTGTATCAGGTCGGCGAATTTCGTTTTCGCTGACCATGTATTTAGCCATCTGATTTGCGGATCCGCGCTTAACGACTCCGGGAACAAGCAGCGGGTCCTTACCCTCTTTCAAAAGAAGCTTATTTGCCTCCAGAGTATGTTTAACGCGCTGACGGCCAACCACCACGCAGGTGAGACCTGTTTCAGGGTCTTTCCAGACGATGATAGGCTCCAGTACACCCAGCTCCTTGATGTTCATAACCATCCCTTCGTCGATCGGCAGGTTGATACGTTCATCGTAGAGAAGATGGGTTTTGTCGGTAACAAGGTGCAGATTTTCCGGTTCGAACATCAGAACGTTGGTTTTGCCGCTGGCGCCATACGCGTCGATCGAGTTTTTAGCCATTTTTCACTTCACCTTTTTTCTGTTCGACCTGCTGAGACCATTTTTCAATCAGCCGGATTTTCGATTTACTCTTGCCACCAGCCCAGTAGCTATCCTGTACGCGGAGATGTCCGTAAGGGCATCGCAGGGCCCCGGAACAGGCGCCAGCCTGGTAATCCCGAAAATAAAACTCAGCAGCTGAACCGCAGACCGGGCAATCAGGTATCTCTCGCATCACCGGGTCACCTCGCGGATTTTCTGGAATTTAGTGCCGTGGTGCGGATTGCCAGGATTAGTAACCTTCGAATTCATAAACCCGGCGGCCACCAGACGCTCGCAGCGGTAGCGAGGGCGATCAACGAAACCAGCCAGGGACTGCCACTCAAACCAGGCGCCAACCGGCACTGACTGGAGCAGTTTGATATCCAGTGCTGTGAGTTTGCTCGTTACTGCTACTGGCTCGGTACTTCCACCCGGCATCCAGTAGCCATTCAGGTTTTGCGCTTTGCCTTCGCGCTCCAGCACCATCAGGCGGGCCAGCATTTCAGGTGCTGTCAGGTCGAAATAGACAGCCAGCTCACGGCAGGTGACCTTCTCCAGTTCTTTCAGCACGTCAGTAATTTTTTCCATCAGATTCACTCTCATAATCAGAAATGGTGTGCCGGAATCGACCGCAGTGAAGACTAACCACTACAACCAACCCCAACCCATAGGGTTAAAATAAAAACGTCTCAGAATGCGTTGTGTTGCGTTTTCTTCGATATCGTCGTTTTCATGTAAAACACCTATCCCCGGAAACCTTTCGGGATGTCGGTATCCAGTTTGCTGCTCACACCGAACGAGCTGCCGGTTGCCAGGTTTGCCGGGCATAACTTCAGAGCCAGCTCCTGCCATTTGCTGCGTAGGGTTTTCACGGATTGAACTCGGGAGCACCAGAACTGATCGCGCTGAATGCGCTCAATCATGGTGCGGATTTGGTCATGGCTGCAGCCGTGCTCCTGGCGCAGCATGCAAATTTCTTGCGCCCAGGCTGAGAAGTTCGGCTCTCTCGGTTTTGCCAGAGTGCCGTCGAACTCTGCTGCGCGTTCGTACAGCTCGATGATGGTCGACCAGAACCACGTAGCGAGGTCGAAATCGTCATCGGTAGCCAGGTTACTGGCTTCGGTAGCGTCAGGAATGACTGCTTCCGGGATGACAGTTTTTTGAGTCGATTCAGAAAAGTTATCCACAGGAGAAATCTCTCCCGCGTGGTTTTTATGATCTGTATGTAATGATCTGTTTTTAAGATCTGTATAGAGATAGGATTCGGCTTGAGAGCCGTTTCCAGGATTCGGCTCATGAGCCGTTTCCATTCGGCTCTTGGGACGAATGCATTCGGCTTGAGAGCCGTTTCCATTATTTTCAGTAACTTGCTTCGATTCGGCTTTTGCGCCGATTGCATTCGGCTTATAAGCCGTTTCCATTACTTTCAGTGACTTATTCCCATTCGGCTCTTGAGCCGAATCCAGTATTTGCGGGAATATCCGTGAAATCAGCGCTTCCTGGTCAATTCGGTAATGCTTTATGGGTGTTCCACCGACCTGGCGAAGCTCTTCTTCGATGACGCCTGACAGGTACTGATCCGTAATTTTGAACATCGCTTTTCGGACAACATCGCCATCTTTAGCGCGTACCTCTTTCGCAAGCGCCGCATGCTCCTTGTAAAACCAGCCATCATCCAGACTCGACTTACCCGACCAGAACACCAGTTGGTTGAGAATCGCTGCCAGCAAATGCTGCTGCCTGTCTCCTGCAAAGAAATCCAGATACGGGCCGGGAATCGTTATGCAGTTCCCCTGCCCTGACATGGCCTGAACAATTTCAAAGACCTGATTGCTCATACCAAAACCTCATTGTGTAGCCGTAAAAACTCACGTAACCCCATCCAGCCAACAGTTCCGCAGTCTCTCCGATAGGAAACGTCTTTCTCAGTTGCCGTGAGTACCGTCACCATGTGCCCCTTGTGTCTGTGCTGAAAGCGTGCTCCCGCCTTGGGTATCCCGTTACTTGCGCAATCCCCTTCGGATGGCACATACGACGGATAAGCCTTTTTAAGGCGTGCAATCAATTCAGCAGCAGACTGGTTACACATAGCCACCTCCGGAATCAGTGGTACTTCGGCACTTCAACAGCTCCAGGCTGATAAGCCTTGCTGTAGACGGCTTCAATAGCGTCATCGTGAGCATCAATTGCCGTTCCAATAGCGTGCTGAGCCGCAAGCAGCGCCCGGCGCTCAATGGTGTCGAAGATGCTCAAGCGATGACGGATTTCACGCGGCAGAACACGCAGGATTGCCGGAAGCAGCAAACGGATTTTCTCGCGCTGTAGTTCGGTCTCACCTTTCAACCAGCGGTGGAAAATGTTCTGCTGGTTACTCCAGGTTTTCCCCGGAACCAGGCGCAGTTGATTACCGCCAATACGTGCATATTCCTCAGCGATAGCATTTGCCGCGAACGCCTGACCAACTTCTGCAGCCCAGGCCAGCAGAACCATTTCAACGTGCTCGTGTTTGATTTCCATCAATCAGACTCCTTCTGTGCTGTAGCCGTATCATTCTCAGGAAGGCCACTGGTTGGGTTTGGGTGAAGATCAGGACGCAACTCATGCGGAGTAATTCCAGTTGCCTCGTAAACCTGAATTACGCGCTTTGGTGGAACTTGCCCCTGGTACTTATGGATCCATCGACTCAGCGACGACGGTTTAATGTTCAAGGCAAGTGCAAGCCGACGTTTGCCACCTGCAGCTGTAATTGCCTTATCAAGACCTGACATGTGAACCTCTCTTTTAGCCATTGTGCAATTATATTGAGCTAATGGCTAAAAAAAATCAACAACAAGAAATTATTAATGTGTTAGCCAGTGGCTTACAATTGTTGCTATGAAGACAGAAACCCAGCATGAATCAGGCTCAAAGCCACAAAGCACGCTTGCCGCAAGACTTGATGAGCTGATGAAAGTGAATCATTGGTCTCGCACAGAAATGGCTCGGATTGCGGGAGTTAGTCCTACCTCTGTAACCAACTGGTTTAAGAGGGAAACCATAAGCAAGGAGTCAGCAGCCAAGCTAGCCAAGGCCGCTAAAACCTCGCTCTCATGGATACTTACAGGAGCAGAGGAACTCGGCGGGACATACACTGAAGACGAAATTGCACTTATTGAAGTTTTCCGCGAATTGCCGCCTATCGAGAGGCGCAACATGCTGGCTGCATTCCAAATGCGGCTACAAAAACTCAAAGATTTTTACTCTGACAACGTAGATCCGACTACCAGAGAAAAATAAATTCACTTCAATTTCAAAAGAATGCCGCCGATTGGCGGTATTTTTTTAGCCTTTGACTTATCTTTTGGTTGATTTTATTTAGCCTGTAGCTCACCATAAGTACATCGACACAACGGTGCGATAGGTTAAACGTTCCGCTACCCGGCGATAAGGGCTAACTAACGAGGTGAATATGGAAAGCAAAGATCTGGTGGTGATTAACGGCCAACTGTGCAGCAAAGACGTTGCCATGCTGATTATTGAGAAGGTTTTACCTACCGTTCTTGTGGTGGTGGCTGAAAAGGTGAGGGACAGGCGAACCAAGGATGAAGTGAAAGAAGCAGCCACAACCGTAGTTGAAGCCGCTATATCGGCAATTAGTTTGAAGAGCCTAGTTGCTCCCAAGTCTTGATCGCTTTCGCACTTTCCTCTTCCTCACGCTTTGTAAGCAGGGAGAGAAAATCAACCTCAGAGCGGTCGACTTCATAAAGGAACTCTTCAGGGGTGATTTCTTTGGGTTGAGTTGATGCGTAAACAACGGCCAAAAGCCAAGCCTTATCATCTTTATTCATGATTTACCTTTGCTGGTTGTGTGAGAACTCCAGCATACCACCGAGCCTGAAGTGGTGAAAAGACAGGCAAATAACAGACCTTGCAATGCAGTGAATGCGGCTATGCGCACGCGGTTCAGTTAAAGCAGTACCACTTGTTTCCCGAAGTGGGGTGGAAAGAAAGCTGCCGATACCAGTTGTTAACTGGCTGGTATCACCGGGAGGCACCCGGCACTGCATTGCAAGGTCTGTTGGTACTCAAATTCACATGACAGTGAGGGTAGCAAATGATCCGCGAACATGAAGTTCCTGCATGGCACCGGTTCTGCATAAAGGTTGCCTTGTTCTTGGCTGTAGTTGTCGTTATCAGCTTCCCATTCTGGAGTAACAAATGAGCAAAAACGGCATTCGTTCCCTGTTAATTGCGCTGGCTATCGGATTGGTTTTCTGGAGTGGGCTGGCTGTCGAAATTATGTATATCAAAGGGGTGTTCAATGGCTAATTTACTGCATGACAACCCGGCTTTTAAAGCGGCACAAAGCAAGCTGGCTATTGCTCAATTTATTGGTAGTGGTGAAATGTGGTCAGAGGCTTTTTCCTCAATGAAAGATATTTATGAGGAAGCTAAGCACGCAGAAGATTTTATGTTTTGCGGTCGTGAAGAATCTCTCTCAGGCCTGAAATTCAATGATGTTATTTTGAATTATGACATGTATGGCGACTTGGTTTCTGTTAACGCAGATTCTGGCAATGCACGTTACAAAATAAACACAGAAGTTTCTTACTAATACCATCACTTTTTATTTAATGCCTTAACTGGCAGGAATAAACACACATTAAATTTAACAGGAGATAGATAAATGGAAGAATTAAAGTTGCACTGTCATGGCTGCGGCGGTTCTTTTGCTCGCGATGAGCTGCAATATCGTCCATCTGGCAGGGGTGCTTATCGGAGAGACTTTTATTTCTGCCCGGTATGCAATGAGAAAGAAAAGCAGAAAATCGCCCTCTCCGCTGCCGCTTCCTCGTTTCGTAAAACCTTGCCGTCCCGTCCGGGGCATATGGCCAACAAGCGCTAGTAGGTAACGATATGATCATTCCGTCAAAGTTAATCCGCGCCGCTCTGGTGTGTGTAGCCAAAAACGACCCTCGTTACTACCTGTGCGGGATACATATCACACCGAAATACATAGAGAGCACTAACGGTCGAGTAGCGCTGCGCATGGAGCATGGCATCCGGACAAAGAGGGATATCATCGTCCAGTTTGAAGGGAAGATACCTGCTAAGGCTGAGACAACAGAGCTTATCTTTAATAAAGAACCACTCGCGATTCATCGTGACCAGTATCTAAATCGACTGGCTATTACCGGCATTAAATTGATAGATGGTCGCTTTCCAGATTTGGGGAAAATTATCCCTAAAAAATTCAACCTAAGCGCCAATCCAGTCATTCAGGCCGAATACCTTGGATATCCGACAAAGATGTTCAGTTGTGAAGGTAACTTTATTCCTATGCAAATTTGGCCCTCTGGCGAGTTTGATGCAGTGAAAATAAAGTTCAACAAACAAATCGACACCGCCTATGGCAATCCTCAATTCATAGTCATGCCATGCCGTGACGATTACTTTAAGGTTAAGGAACAGGAATCATGAAAATAGAATTCAATGATCAAGGGTCGGATTCAGTCATCACATTAACGAGCACAGTTTTCGAATTCCGCCTTCACAACCGCGCTGTTGATACGGCGCTATTTCTTGCTCCTTCGGTTCGTGCTAAGCGTAACGGTTTTTTTGTTTTAAAAACGGTTATTACCGGTAAACCCTCTCACGTACTGCGTGCGTATAAAGCGATTAAAGCGGAGGCATCACGATGAGCAAATCTTTAAACGCGCGTTGTATCCGCCGCTGGGAAGTGAAATTTAAATCTGTCTGCGACTCAAAGCATAACCCCTACTGGCGCAAAAGCGACCTCCGCGGGTATATCCGCGAAGCAGCGCTCACCACAGCATACAGCATGGTAGAGAGCATGGCTGAACGTAACGCCAAGGTTGACTATGACGGCGCGCCGAATAGCTGGAGTTATGAGTTTTCTCTCTGGTATCGCTTACGCCGGGAAAAATATCTCAAAGAAGCTCGCGACTACCTAGACGAAGACGCTACCAACGACGAAATCGACGAAGAGATCGAAAATGAACTGGAGGCCTGGAATGACTAAGCAAACTGAAAAAATCGTGTTGATGGACAGTGATGAAGCGGCCAGCATCCAGACCTTAACTGGTTGGGTTTCGCGTGATGGTCGATTTTGGGGTGGTGACGAGCATATGGCTCGCTGGAGTGGTGCGACGCACCGTAAGTGCAAAAACAAACCCGACGATCACCCTATTCATAGCACTCATAGCTATTGTGAAGAGTGCCATCGAGAAAGTCGTCAGGCCAAGTTCGCTGCACTTGAGCGCGCCGTGTGGGCTGGCGAGCCTCTCGTTATCTTCGACGACGACACCTATTTTTTTGACGTGGAATCTCTGGTTGATTACTGCTGTGAAAACTCGGTGTTTCCGAGCGAGCTGCAATTACTTATCTGCGAGCCAAACTACCCTCCAGAATTCGATCTGGAACAGCATTGCGAAGAAATTATGCCGGAAGGTGATGATTATTACTGCTTGCCACAGGCCGTGCGTGATGCTGCCGAAGCACTGAATAAGGCCATCAAGGAAAGCTCGCCAGTATCGTGGTCCGGTAGTGACCGCGCGGCCATCGTGTCAGATGACATTCTCAACGATGAGCAGAAGGCTGACATCATAGCAGAGCGCGTTGAAGGCGGTGCAGCATGAGCGACTTACTCGAAATCAAGGTAGGCCGCACATACCGGGCAAAGCGGCCGCGCCCTGCTGGCACCATTATCAGCCCGCTGGTGAACGACCGTACCGTTACCTGGTTCAGCAGGTCACACGTCCAGTATGACAGCCCGTCCGTTTCGTTTGGGCGGCATTACCCCACAGTCACCATCGAGAAGTTTCGCTCATGGGCTTCTCACGATGTTACCGACGAACTTCCCCAGGGTGAGTACGCCCCATGGCCAATTAAAAAGGCAGGCACAGCATGAGCGTAGGAATTGCCATCATTAACCGCCCAACAGTCGCGGCTATCATAGCAGGGAAGACTTTAAGCGGATGTATGAGACTTGGTGCCACTATCGTGGCCTGAAAGTGGTGTGAGGTGAAAATGAATACAATGTTTTTGTTAATGGCCGAATATGGGTCTGCTACGGTTCCACTCAGCCAGGTGTGCGAAAAGTATTTTGGGCTGAAACCGGCAACCGCAGAAAAACGCGCGGCTACGGGCGAGATACCCATTCCGACCTTCCGGGCGGCAGAGAGCCAGAAGGCACCACGTATGATCCATATTCAAGACCTTGCTAATCACATCGATGCGCAGTTGAAGAAAGGGCGTGACTTACTGGAGCAGATGAAAGGCTACAGTAAGTGATACTGCTACAATGATTCCGGATGCCGCCCATTGCGTAGCATCCGGAATTATTTTTGCACACCAAAGCACCCCAATAGAACCCCATAAACAATTAACTTATTGTTATCATTACTTATAATTACCATGTTCAACTGGAGCAACATGGGCAAGTTTATGGCCGTCGGTCTGACGGACCTGCTGGAGAGCGCCGGGATGAACGGCGTCCCGGCGTTTGTCGGGCTCGCGCTGCTGTCGGCTTTTCTGTGTATGTTTATCGCCAGCGGCTCGGCCATCTGGTCGATTCTGGCGCCGATCTTCGTGCCGATGTTTATGCTGCTGGGCTTTCACCCGGCCTTTGCGCAGATCCTCTTTCGCATCGCCGATTCATCGGTGCTGCCGCTGGCGCCGGTGTCGCCGTTTGTGCCGCTGTTTCTCGGCTTCCTACAGCGCTACCGACCGGATGCCCGCCTCGGCACCTACTACTCGCTGGTTCTCCCTTACCCGCTGATTTTTCTCGCCGTCTGGCTGCTGTTGCTGGTGGGATGGTATCTGGTGGGACTGCCGATCGGCCCGGGCATCTATCCGCATCTTCCTTAACCTGCTGGCAGGCCAGGGATGGCCGTATAGCCTTAACGCGACACCTTCGTTTTCACTTTGCTGGCCGCATGATCCACACTGGCTAATTTATAGAAAAGCGCTTTGTACACCCTTTCAAACACCAGGGTCAGACCGTGGATCGCTAAGCCGCTGATGATCAATACCAGTACGCCAGTCAGTATATATTGCATAGCCCCACCTCTGAGTGATTAACAGCGCCGCGCTGAGGCGTCGGCACCCTACCAGGCGCGTGAAGCACCGGTATCGTCAGTTAAAAAGTAGCAAAAACCATGCCCGATAACCCGCCAGGATCGATCCAAAAATAAATCATCGTGGCTTACGCAGAGCGCCAGCCCGTGATGCGGCTTTACCTTTTGGGAGTATAGTTGACTGTCGTCAGCGCGTGGTATCGTGTGCCCCTCATGTACGATGGTGGATGACAGAAACGATGTTGACCTTGCTGCAGGATAAAATGGATACCCCGCTGGGGCCGCTGTGGGTACTTTGCGACGAACAGTTTAATTTGCGCGCCGTCGAGTGGGACGAGCACCGCGATCGGATGGAAACCCTGCTCGACGTTCACTATCGACAGGAAGGTTATCAGCGCGTCGACTGCCGCAACCCAGGCGGCCTCAGCAGTAAGCTGAACGACTATTTCGCCGGCGATCTGGCGATTATCAATACCCTGCCTACCGCCACCGCTGGCACCCCTTTCCAGCGTCAGGTCTGGCAGGCGTTACGCGATATCCCCTGTGGCCAGGTGATGCACTATGGCCAACTGGCCGAGGCGCTCGGACGCCCCGGCGCCGCTCGCGCCGTGGGGGCCGCCAATGGCGCCAATCCGGTGAGTATCGTGGTGCCCTGCCATCGGGTCATCGGGCGTAACGGTACCCTGACCGGCTATGCCGGGGGCGTGCAGCGAAAAGAGTGGTTATTGCGCCATGAAGGGTATCTTTTACTTTGACTGAAAATGCCTTTTCTGGAATCTTCAGGTAATTTTACAATCAAACATAGCGAAATAATCTATTGCTTATCAAGCAGATATGCATCCGTTTTGATTTACCCTGCTGATATTACGTGTTTCCGGGTCTGAAGACTTACCTGCTGATCAAAAAGATGTTAAAATTGACCAATATCAATTAAGGCCTGAGCAGACATATGATCCCTGAGAAGCGAATTATTCGACGCATTCAGTCTGGCGGTTGTGCTATCCATTGTCAGGATTGCAGTATCAGCCAGCTCTGCATCCCCTTTACTCTGAACGAGCATGAGCTTGATCAGCTGGATAATATTATCGAGCGGAAAAAGCCTATCCAGAAAGGTCAAACCTTGTTCAAAGCCGGTGATGAGCTGAAGTCGTTGTACGCTATTCGCTCCGGGACCATCAAAAGCTACACCATCACTGAGCAAGGTGATGAGCAGATCACCGGCTTCCATCTGGCGGGCGATCTGGTGGGCTTCGACGCCATCGGCACCGGTCTGCACCCGAGCTTTGCGCAGGCGCTGGAAACCTCGATGGTCTGCGAAATCCCCTTCGAAACCCTTGACGATCTTTCCGGAAAAATGCCGAATCTGCGTCAGCAGATGATGCGCCTGATGAGCGGCGAGATTAAAGGCGACCAGGATATGATCCTGCTGCTTTCCAAAAAGAATGCCGAAGAGCGCCTGGCGGCGTTTATCTACAACCTCTCTCGTCGTTTCGCCCAGCGCGGCTTCTCACCCCGTGAGTTCCGCCTGACCATGACCCGCGGCGACATCGGTAACTATCTCGGCCTCACTGTCGAAACCATCAGCCGTCTGCTGGGGCGTTTCCAGAAAAGCGGCATGCTGGCAGTGAAAGGCAAATACATCACTATTGAAAACAGCGATCTGCTGGCCCAGCTGGCCGGTCAGGCGCGCAACGTCGCTTAATCTCTGCGCACCACCTGGTCACGATCGGCAATTTTTTAAGATTTGTTGATCTGACCAGGCTCCTCCCCTGTTTCAATTCATCCATATAGGTTATCTTTTTAGTAACTGACGGTAGCTGCAGTTGTAAGGAGACCCTGTATGGCGAAGTATCAGAGCATGCTGGTAGTAATCGATCCTAACCAGGACGACCAGCCGGCACTTAGGCGCGCGGTGTACTTGCACCAACGGATTGGTGGACGCATCAAAGCCTTTTTGCCGATCTATGATTTTTCTTATGAAATGACCACCCTGCTGTCGCCGGACGAACGCACGGCGATGCGCCAGGGCGTTATTGCCCAACGTACAGCCTGGATACGCGAGCAGGCGAAATTCTATATTGAATCGGGTGTGCCGATCGACGTAAAAGTGGTGTGGCACAACCGCCCCTTCGAAGCCATTATTCAGGAAGTTATTAGCGAGAAACACGACCTGCTGTTGAAGATGGCCCACCAGCACGACAAACTGGAGGCAGTGATCTTCACCCCCACCGACTGGCACCTGTTGCGTAAGTGTCCCTGCCCGGTGTGGATGGTAAAAGACCAACCGTGGCCGGAAGGTGGCAAAGCGCTGGTCGCGGTCAATCTCGCCAGCGAAGAGAATTATCACAACACCCTGAACGAAAAGCTGGTTCGGGAAACGCTGTCTCTGGCGCAAGAAGTTAACCATACCGAAGTACATCTCATCGGCGCCTACCCGGTGACCCCCATCAATATCGCGATTGAGCTTCCGGATTTTGATCCCAGCGTCTACAACGACGCCATTCGCGGTCAGCACCTGCTGGCGATGAAAGCGCTGCGGCAGAAGTTTGGCATCGATGAGAAATTCACCCACGTGGAAAAAGGCCTGCCTGAGGAGGTGATCCCGGATCTCGCCGAGCATCTGCAGGCGGGGATCGTGGTGCTGGGAACGGTCGGACGTACCGGCCTGTCAGCGGCGTTCCTCGGCAATACCGCGGAACAGGTGGTCGATCATCTGCGCTGTGACCTGCTGGTACTCAAACCGGAGGCCTACCAGACGCCGGTGGAACTGGACGACGACGACGACGATTAACCCTCTTCTCGTACCGCTCATCTTCCCCCGCCTCGCGGGGGATTTTTTTTGCTTGCTGCCAGTCAGGCACAAAAAAAGGGCCGCTGGCGGCCCCTGTCACTGTCCAGCGAGAATGGCTTAGTGGATACCCAGACGCCAGGCCAGATCGATCTCTTCTTTCAGCTCCAGCGATGAGAGCGCCATCAGGTCAGCAAACTCCAGCTCCAGCAGTTTCAGCTTTTTCAGATACTGCGCTGGGGTCATGACGGTAGTGTCGCGGCGTAAGAATTCGATGGCCATCTGCGTTGGGGTTAACTCGGTATCCATAATATCCTCTGTCTGATGTAATAACCGGGACATTATATCATCTCTCACCGCTTATTTTATGAACAATTCCAGGCATCTCTCCGCATATAAAAAAGCCGTCTCACAGGAGACGGCTTATAAACAAACGTTGTAAAACAAGCGTGCTACATTACAGCGCTTTCAGGATCGCATCGACGCTGGCTTTCGCATCCCCAAACAGCATATGGGTGTTCTCTTTGAAGAACAGCGGGTTCTGTACGCCGGCGTAGCCAGTGTTCATCGAACGCTTAAAGACCACCACGTTCTGCGCTTTCCAGACTTCCAACACTGGCATACCCGCGATAGGGCTCTTCGGATCGTCCTGCGCCGCCGGGTTGACGGTGTCGTTGGCGCCAATCACCAGCACGGTGTCGGTATCGCTGAAATCGTCGTTGATCTCATCCATCTCCAGCACGATGTCGTAAGGCACTTTGGCTTCCGCCAGCAGCACGTTCATATGCCCCGGCAGACGCCCGGCCACCGGGTGAATACCAAAGCGTACTTTGATACCCCGCGCCCGCAGCTTCTCGGTAATTTCTGCCACCGGATACTGCGCCTGGGCCACCGCCATACCGTAGCCAGGGGTGATGATCACCGACTGCGAGTTTTTCAGCATCTCCGCTGTCTCTTCCGCGCTAATCTCGCGATGTTCGCCCACTTCTTCATCGCCGCCGCTGGAAGACCCATCGGTGCCGAAGCCGCCAGCAATCACGCTGATAAAGGAGCGGTTCATCGCCTTACACATAATGTAAGAGAGGATGGCACCGGAAGAACCCACCAGCGCGCCGGTGACGATCAGCAGGTCATTGCTCAGCATAAAGCCCGCTGCCGCTGCCGCCCAGCCCGAGTAGGAGTTGAGCATGGAAACCACCACCGGCATATCCGCGCCGCCGATAGAAGCCACCAGGTGCCAGCCGAAGGCCAGCGCGATCGCGGTCATCACCAGCAGGCACAGGACCTGGGTACCAGTGCTGTCGGCGCGAACAAAAATCACCATCAGCACGAAGGAGACCACCAGCGCCGCCAGGTTCAGCTTATGGCGATTGGGCAGCATCAGCGGCTTCGAGGAAATTTTGCCGCGCAGTTTACCAAACGCCACCACCGAACCGGTGAAGGTGACTGCACCGATGAAGATGCCGAGGAACACTTCGGTCAAATGGATATTGACCAGAATCTGCTCCATCCCGGTTTCATGCTGCAGGTAGCTGTTAAAACCCACCAGCACCGCCGCCAGGCCCACGAAGCTGTGCAGGATAGCCACCAGCTCCGGCATCTCGGTCATCTCGACCTTTTTCGCCAGACGAATACCGATCGCCCCACCGATCACCATCGCGAGGATGATCCAACCGACGTTGCCGGCGTCCGGCCCCAGAATCGTGGCGATCAGGGCGATAGCCATCCCGGCGATGCCGAAATAGTTGCCCTGCTGCGACGTTTCGTGTTTCGACAGACCCGCCAGGCTGAAAATAAACAGGATTGCGGCAACAATGTATGCAGCTGTAACTAATCCACCAGACATGTGCTACCCCTTATCCTTTGCGAAACATTTTCAGCATGCGCTGAGTCACGGTAAAACCACCGAAAATATTAATGCTGGCGATCAGTACCGCGATAAAGCTCAGGAAGCTGACCCAGCCCCCGTGGCCTATCTGCAACAACGCACCAACAACGATAATGCCCGAAATCGCGTTCGTCACCGACATCAGCGGCGTATGCAGCGCATGGGAGACGTTCCATACCACGTAGTAACCTACTACGCAGGCCAGCGCGAAGACGGTGAAATGGCCAAGAAACTCTTTTGGCGCGACGTTCGCCAGCCAGCCGAAGAGGATAATCGCCAGCGCTATCAGGGCATATTTACGCCATGGGGACACCGGTTTTGCCGCTTCTTTCGGCGCTTCCACTTTTTTCGCTGCAGCCTGCGGCTGAACGGAGACCTGAATCGGCGGCGCCGGCCAGGTGATTTCGCCTTCGCGCACTACGGTCACGCCGCGCACCACCACGTCATCGAAATCGATAACAATGTTGCCATCTTTCTCTTTGCACAGCAGCTTCAGCAGGTTAACCAGGTTGGTACCGTAGAGCTGGGAAGACTGGGTCGGCAGACGGCCCGGCAGATCGGTGTAACCAATAATTTTCACGCCGTTGGCGGTGGTGACCACTTCGCCGGGCACGGTGTACTCACAGTTGCCGCCATTTTGCGAGGCGAGGTCGACCACCACGCTGCCCGACTTCATGGAGTCGACCATCTCGCGGGTGATCAGTTTCGGTGCCGGTTTACCCGGAATTAACGCCGTGGTGACGATGATATCGACATCTTTCGCCTGGGCGGCGAACAGCGCCATTTCGGCCTTAATAAAGGCCTCAGACATCACCTTGGCGTAGCCGTCGCCGCTGCCGGCTTCCTCTTTAAAGTCCAGCTCGAGGAACTCGGCGCCCATACTCTGCACCTGCTCCTTCACTTCCGGACGGGTATCGAAGGCGCGGACGATAGCGCCCAGGCTGTTGGCGGCGCCAATCGCAGCCAGACCGGCCACCCCGGCGCCGATGACCATCACCTTCGCGGGCGGAACTTTGCCTGCCGCCGTAATCTGTCCGGTAAAGAAACGGCCGAATTCATGGGCCGCTTCCACGATTGCACGGTAGCCGGCAATGTTTGCCATTGAACTGAGCGCATCCAGCGACTGGGCGCGAGAAATACGCGGCACCGAATCCATCGCCATCACGTTGATATTACGGGCCGCCAGTTTTTCCATCAGCTGCGGGTTTTGCGCAGGCCAGATAAAACTTATCAGCGTGGTTCCCGGATTCAGCAGTGCAATTTCATCGTCATTTGGAGCATTGACCTTGAGGATGATGTCAGACTGCCAGACCTCGTTGCCCGCGACGATCTCAGCCCCTGCCTGGGTAAAGGCGGCATCGTCAAAGCTGGCCAGTTTCCCGGCCCCGCTTTCTACCGCGACGCTAAAGCCGAGTTTAAGCAATTGCTCAACGGTCTTCGGCGTGGCGGCGGCCCGGGTCTCCTGGGCTAGCCTCTCTTGTGGTACACCAATACGCATAGTTTTCCCTTCCATCGGTTTTTGATGATGGTTTACTTTTCTGACCAACAACGACAAGACGGCGAAATCTTCCTCGCCATCTTCCGCTGTCTGCAAAATGAAACAGTAACAAACTTTTTATAACCTACTGAAAATAGCGATTGTGATCTACAGCGATAAAACAGAAATTTTGATTTTATTGCTTATTGTCAGCACAGATGGTTTCGGGCAGCAATATTTACCTGAATTTCTCACTCAGGCCTGATAATCCGCTTATCCAGCGTGATAAAACGCCATTTATCGCCATTGAGATCATTGTATTAACATTACGTTAACTAATAAAAGTGGTATCGATTATCGTTTTTGCTGGTCAAGCGGCTGTTTTTTCAACATATCGAAAAATGTTATCTTTCCGTAGTATACGATTCGGGCGGCAAGCAAAAAATGACGCAGACAGTCACAACGATTAAATGCAATAATCAAACGTTTTCAGTCAACAACAACACCAGTATATGGTTTGCGCAAGGCAAAGGATTATTTTTATGAAGCTTAAAAACACCCTCCTGGCGTCTGCTCTCCTGACAACCGCCACGTTGTCTGCCCATGCAGCGACCGAGTTGACCCCGGAGCAGGCGGCTGCGCTGAAGCCCTACGATCGCGTTGTCGTCACCGGCCGGTTTAATGCCATTGGCGACGCGGTACAGGCGGTATCGCGTAAAGCCGACAAAGACGGCGCGGCCTCATTCTATGTTGTCGACACGTCGGACTACGGCAATGGCGGCAACTGGCGCGTCACGGCTGACCTCTATAAAGACAACGCGCCGCAAGCGGATGCGCCGAAAAATCGCATCATCAATGGCGTGGTAGAACTGCCGAAAGATCAGGCCGTGACGCTGATGCCTTACGACACTGTCACCGTTCAGGGCTTCTATCGCAGCCAGCCGGAAGTCAATGATGCCATCACCAAAGCGGCAAAAGCGAAAGGCGCCTATGCGTTCTTTATCGTGCGCCAGGTGGATGCCAACCAGGGCGGCAACCAGCGCATTACCGCTTATATCTATAAAAAAGATGCTGAAAAACGCGTGCTGCAGAGCCCGGACGCCATCCCGGCAGACTCTGACGCCGGTCGCGCGGCGCTGGCCAAAGGCGGTGAAGCCGCGAAAAACGTGGAAATCCCGGGCGTCGCCACCACCGCGGCTGTGGGCTCAGGCACTGGCGTCGGTCGTTTCTTCGAGACCCAGTCTTCCAAAGGCGGGCGTTACACTGTCACGCTGCCGGACGGCACAAAAGTGGAAGAAGTGAACAAAGTGACCGCGGCGCAAATGGTGCCGTTCGATAATATCCAGTTCACCGGCAACTACGGCAACATGACGGAAATCTCCTATCAGACGGCGAAACGCGCGGCGAAGAAAGGGGCGAAGTACTACCACATCACCCGTCAGTGGCAGGAACGCGGCGGCAACATCACCATCAGCGCTGATTTGTACAAATAATCACTGCTGACTGGCTAAAAAGGCGGCGCAATGCCGCCTTTTCATTTTTTTTCATCCCCCGCCATTGCATGGCTCCCGGACACTCCGTAAAATCCCGCGCCTTAGCGCAATCCTCCATTTTTATGCGATTTCGCAAAATAAATATTCTGGAACAGCCATTTTCACCTCGGGAATGCAATGGAAAAGAAACTGGGCCTGAGCGCCCTGACCGCCCTGGTCCTTAGCTCAATGCTCGGCGCTGGCGTATTCAGTTTGCCGCAAAATATGGCTGCCGTAGCCAGCCCCTCCGCTTTGCTTATCGGCTGGGCCATCACCGGCGTCGGGATCCTGTTCCTCGCCTTCGCCATGCTGCTGTTAACCCGCATTCGCCCCGACCTCGACGGCGGGATCTTCACCTACGCCCGCGAAGGGTTCGGTGAGCTGATTGGCTTCTGTTCCGCCTGGGGATACTGGCTCTGCGCGGTGATCGCCAACGTCTCCTATCTGGTCATCGTCTTTTCGGCGCTCAGTTTCTTCACCGATACCCCTGAGCTGCGCCTGTTTGGCGATGGCAACACCTGGCAGTCTATCGCTGGCGCTTCGGTTTTGCTGTGGGTTGTCCATTTTCTGGTCCTGCGCGGCGTGCAGACGGCGGCGGGGATTAACCTGGTGGCCACCCTCGCCAAACTCCTGCCGCTGGGCGCGTTTATCGCGCTCGCCGCCCTGGCCTTCCAGTTGGATACGTTCCGCCTCGATTTCCGCGGACTGGCGCTGGGAATCCCCGTGTGGGAGCAGGTTAAAAACACCATGCTGATCACCCTGTGGGTGTTTATTGGCGTGGAAGGTGCCGTCGTGGTTTCTGCCCGCGCCCGACACAAGCGCGATGTCGGTCGCGCAACGCTGCTGGCGGTGCTCTCCGCCCTCACGGTCTATCTGCTGGTCACCCTGCTGTCGCTGGGCGTGGTGCCGCGCAGCGAACTGGCCGGTATGCGTAACCCGTCGATGGCGGGACTGATGGTCAACATGATGGGTTCGTGGGGAGAAATCGTGATTGCGGCGGGCCTGATCGTGTCGGTGTGTGGCGCCTACCTGAGCTGGACGATTATGGCTGCGGAAGTGCCTTTCCTGGCCGCCACTCATAAAGCCTTCCCGCGCCTGTTTGCCCGCCAGAACAGCAACAATGCCCCGTCCGCCTCGCTGTGGCTGACCAATATCAGCGTTCAGGTATCGCTGGTGCTGATCTGGTTGACCGGGTCGGACTACGGCACCCTGCTGACCATCGCCTCAGAGATGATCCTCGTTCCCTATCTGCTGGTCGGCGCCTTTCTGCTGAAAATCGCCACTCGCCCGCTGCACAAAGCGGTGGGTATCGGCGCCTGCATTTATGGCTTATGGTTATTATACGCGTCGGGACCTGTGCATTTGCTGTTGTCGGTGGTACTTTACGCTCCGGGTCTTCTGGTCTTTTTGTACGCTCGACGTACGCACCAGCACGATCGTTCGCTCAAACGCCGCGAATTGGCGCTAATTGGTTTATTGCTGGTTGCCGCTGTGCCGGCAACGTGGATGCTGGTGGGGTAAGCGCTCGCCCTGCCGCAGAACGCATAGGAGATACCCATGGCTGAACAACAGCCCCGCCCGGTTCTGATCACAGGAGGAGGCCGCCGCATCGGTCTCGCGCTGGCACACCATTTTCTGCTGCAACACCAGCCGGTCATCGTCAGCTATCGCACGCCCTATCCGGCGATCGATGGCCTGCGCGACGCGGGCGCCCTCTGTCTGCAGGCCGATTTCAGCAGCGATGACGGCATACTGACCTTCGCCGAAGCGGTCAAATCGCACACCAGTGGCCTGCGCGCCATCATCCACAACGCCAGCGACTGGATGGCGGAGAAGCCGGGGGTAGCGCTGAGCACAGTGATCAACCGCATGATGCAGATCCACGTCCATGCCCCCTATCTGCTCAACCACGCGCTGGAGGATCTGCTGCGCGGCCACGGCCATGCCGCCAGTGATATTATCCATATTACCGATTACGTCGTGGAGCGCGGCAGCGATAAACATATCGCCTACGCCGCCAGCAAAGCCGCGCTGGACAATATGACCCGCTCCTTCGCCCGCAAGCTGGCGCCGGAGATCAAGGTCAACGCCATCGCCCCGTCGCTGATTATGTTTAATGAGGGTGACGACGAAGCCTATCGTCAGCAGGCGCTGGATAAATCGCTGATGAAAATCGCCCCAGGCGAAAAAGAGATTAGCGACCTTATCGACTATCTGTTTACCAGCCGCTACGTCACCGGCCGGTCCTTCGCCGTCGACGGCGGCCGCCCGCTGCGCTAGTGGAAGTGGTTCCAGCCCAGGATTAACAGCCAGGCGCATAGCCCCCAGCATCCCACCGCGCCTGCCAGCGCCAACGGCAGGCGCATGATCCCGGTGAAGTACCACAGCGATACCAAATAGACAAAATAGGGAATAATCGACCACATGCCGAACACGATGGTGGCGCGCAGGGCTTCAATACCGCGCTCGCTGGCGACGATATAGTGGGCGATGAGCGCAAAGGTAGGAAACAGCGGGATCAGCCCGGCGAGAGCGTAATTTTTCGTTTTTGCCAGCACGCCAATCAGCACCACCACCAGCGCACCCAGCAGCCCTTTGATTAACAGCCCCATGTCCTTATGCCTTAACAATGAATCAACAAGTTAGCGCAGCATAGCGGAAATAGCGCTGTTTATAAAAGAGTAATGGCGGGTAAAATAGACGCAGTGTATGTTACTTCTTTTACTGATGTGCAATAGACATGAATAAAATCGTTTTTGTTGAGGATGACCCTGAGGTTGGGGCGCTGATCGCCGCCTATCTCGGCAAGCATGATATGGAGGTGGTGGTCGAGCCTCGCGGCGACCGCGCAGAGGACGTGATCGCGCGGGAGAAACCGGACCTCGTGCTGCTGGACATTATGCTGCCCGGCAAAGACGGGATGACGCTCTGCCGCGATCTGCGCGGGCAATGGCAAGGGCCCATTGTCCTGCTGACCTCACTCGACAGCGACATGAACCATATCCTCTCCCTGGAGATGGGCGCCAGCGATTATATCCTGAAAACCACGCCGCCAGCGGTGCTTCTCGCGCGACTGCGTCTGCATTTACGCCAGCATATCGCTCCGGCGGGCGCCGGCGCCGGTACCCCGGCAACGCTCACGCCGCACAAAACCATCTCCTTTGGTTCGCTGACCATTGACCCGGTCAACCGCCAGGTGCTGCTTGGCGGAGAAAGCGTCGCATTGTCGACGGCCGATTTCGATCTGCTGTGGGAGCTGGCCACCCACGCCGGGCAAATTATGGACCGCGACGCGCTGCTGAAAAATTTACGCGGCGTCACCTACGACGGGATGGATCGCAGCGTTGACGTGGCTATCTCCCGCCTGCGCAAAAAACTGCTCGACAACGCCACGGAGCCCTATCGTATTAAGACCGTTCGCAACAAAGGCTACCTGTTCGCCCCACACGCCTGGGACAACTAAGCTTCTCCCGCGGCCCTGCGAGGGGCCCGTTTTATGGCGCACTCCCCGACAGTAACCACCTCAACTTTTACTGCTTAGGGCAACTGCGCGGGTTTCCCTCTTCGCGCCCGCTGCCCGCTGCGAATTTGTCATATTGCGTAAATCAATAGGTTTAGCCGTACAGTTCCCCATCACATAAGCCTTCAATATGATTGTGCTCAAGGACTTACCGTTATCAGAGTGGCATAAAGCCTGAAAACACAGGACTTTTGCATGATGAAATACGTTGTACTTTTGGCACTCTCACTCTTCACTTCACTCTCTGGTTGGGCTTTTTCCCTCGACAACGCCGATATTCGACTCCTCTGTCCACAGCGCGGGCAAATCGAGGTGATCCTCCACCGCTATGAACATACCCAGCAATCCTGGGGACAGCATCACTTTGAAACGGGAGGCGGCCACGTTCGCCAGGGACCGCTGCTGGTGATCCCGTTTGCCAACCTCGATCAGATGATTTACCACCAGACCACCGGCGAATTTGCTTACTGGTATGCCAAAACGGAAAAGCTGGTGCGCTGTCGTCTGCTGAGTCTGACGCCCCTCTATCCGGTGGATATTCCCTACTTTCGCGAGTAGCGATACCCCGCTCGACGCTCCAGGGTAGTGCAGGTCTGGTGGTTATAATTAATTTGTGACAACGTCACTAATTCAGATATTCCCGGCCGATATCATCCCGGATGACGCGACCTATACCGGGTATACCGGCGCCACAAAGATGGCAAGGTGCAACATGCCGAGCCCCCAAAGATGGTCGTTTTACAATAAATTTTCATTGTTCTAGTGTGAGTTAACTCAACACTCACGCGGTACGGGAGAGACAATGGGACGGTTCTCAGGTAAGAAAATTGTGATTACAGGGGCGAGCAGCGGTATTGGTCTGGCGGGGGCAATGCGCATTATTGATGAAGGGGGCGAAGTGATGCTGACCGGGCGCCACCAGCAAAAACTGGCGTCGTTACGCACATTGCTGCCCGAGCGCGCCTGGTTTCTTCAGAACGATGGCGCGAAACCTGAGGCGGCGCATGCCCTCGCCGAGTCTGTAGAATCATTTAGCATGCTGGATGGCCTGTGGCTGAACGCCGGGCAGCTCGCCTTTTCTACGGTGGAAAATACCACCGAAACGCAGTTCGATACCATCATGGCCAACAACGTCCGTTCCCAGTATGTGGTGGATGGCGGACTGCTGCGCTTATAAGGGCTCCGTCATTATTTATGCGTACGGGATGTTGTCAGTGAGGGTGAACCCTGCTTTGATAGCGCATTAAACCGGGCGTGAAACGTAGAAGTGATTTTGCGGTATATTCTGCCGTGACAAACGCCCTGGACTGCGGTCTGGTTTCGTTCCTGCATCACCGCTTTAGCGGAAAGACACATACCACACCGCGCCATGAAGGCAAAAGATAGGTAATTAACATTCTGATTTAAGTGAGATTTAATGAAAAAGCTGTTTGTGCAGTTCTATCTTTTGCTCTTCGTTTGCTTTCTGGTAATGACCATGCTGGTCGGTCTGGTCTATAAATTTACCGCTGAGCGCGCCGGACGACAGTCGCTGGACGATTTGATGAAAAGTTCGCTGTATCTGATGCGCAGCGAGCTGCGGGAAATTCCGCCGCGCGACTGGAGCAAGACGCTCAAAGAGCTGGATCTGAACCTGTCGTTCGATCTGCACATCGAACCAATGAGCAAATTTAAGCTGTCGGAAAGCTCGATGCAGCACCTGCGCGCCGGCGATATTGTCGCGCTGGATGACCAGTACACCTTTATTCAGCGTATTCCCCGCAGCCATTATGTGCTGTCGGTGGGCCCGGTGCCTTATCTCTATTTTCTGCATGAAATGCGCCTGCTGGACGTGGCGCTGATGGCGTTTATTGCTATCTCGCTGGCCTTTCCGGTGTTTATCTGGATGCGTCCGCACTGGCAGGACATGTTGCGCATTGAAACCGCTGCCCAGCGCTTTGGCGAGGGCCACTTCAGCGAGCGCATTCATTTTGACAGCATGTCCAGCTTTGAACGGCTCGGCGTGGCCTTTAACCAGATGGCCGATAACATTAACGCCCTCATTGCCAGTAAGAAGCAGTTGATTGACGGTATCGCCCATGAGCTCAGGACGCCGCTGGTCCGCCTGCGCTACCGTCTGGAGATGAGCGAAAACCTCACCGAGGCGGAATCGCAAGCGCTGAACCGCGATATCGGCCAGCTGGAGGCGCTGATTGAAGAGCTCCTGACCTACGCCCGCCTCGACCGCCCGCAGACGGAACTCAGCCTGACGACGCCTGACTTTCCCGCCTGGATCAGCGATCACGTCGAGGATATCCAGATGGTCAACCCGCAGCGCGAGGTCGCTCTGGCGACGCTGACCCACGGCAACTACGGCGCGCTGGATATGCGGCTGATGGAGCGGGTACTGGATAATCTGGTGAATAACGCCCTGCGCTACAGCACCCAGCGGGTGGCGGTCAGCCTGACCCTGCAGGGTCCGCGCGCGTCGCTGCAGGTCGAGGATGACGGCCCGGGAATCGCTCCCGAAGAGCGCGAGCGGGTGTTTGAGCCCTTTGTCCGTCTTGACCCCAGCCGCGATCGGGCGACAGGAGGTTGTGGCCTCGGCCTGGCGATTGTGCACAGTATTGCCCAGGCGATGGGCGGTGACGTGCGCTGTGAGGCCAGCCCTCTCGGCGGCGCCCGCTTCTGCTTTAGCTGGCCGGTTTATCATCAGTTGCCCGATTTTACCTCTGCCTGAATAAAACTTGCGCAGCGGCCGCGCGCTGCGTATGCTGTAAAAATCAAATAGTATGTTGTAACTAAGGTGAAATGATGGCCAGCTACGATCTTGTTGAACGTCTGAATGATACCTTTCGCCAGATCGAGCTGGAGCTGCAGACGCTCCAGCAGACATTAAGCAGCTGTCGGCTGCTGGCGGCCCGGGTATTTGAACTGCCGGCGGTCAGTAAGGATGCCGAGCACGATCCGCTGGCGAACATACCGGTGGTGCAGCACAGCGGCAAGGCGGCGCTGGCCCTCGCCCTGCGCCACTACAGCCATCTGTTTATCCAGCAGCAGTCGGAAAACCGCAGCAGCAAGGCCGCCGTCCGTCTGCCAGGGGCTATCTGCCTGCAGGTCACCGCCGCGGAGCAGCAGGATCTGCTGGCGCGCATTCAGCATATTAACGCCCTGAAGGCTACCTTCGAGAAAATCGTCACCGTCGATTCTGGCCTGCCCCCCACTGCCCGTTTTGAATGGGTGCATCGCCACCTGCCGGGCTTGATCACCCTCAGCGCCTACCGCACGCTGACGCCCCTTATCGACCCGAGCACCATCCGCTTCGGCTGGGCCAATAAACACGTGATCAAGAACCTGACCCGCGACCAGGTATTGATGATGCTGGAGAAAAGCCTGCAATCACCGCGGGCGGTGCCGCCGTGGACCCGTGAGCAGTGGCAGAGCAAGCTTGAGAGGGAGTATCAGGACATCGCCGCCCTGCCGCAGCGGGCGCGGCTGAAAATCAAACGGCCGGTGAAAGTGCAGCCGATTGCCCGCGTCTGGTACGCCAGCGAGCAGAAACAGGTGCAGTACGCCTGCCCCAGCCCGCTGATCGCGCTGATATCCGGCAGCCAGGGGGTCAGCGTCCCGGATATCGGCGAATTGCTGAACTATGACGCCGACAATGTCCAGTACCGCTACAAACCGGAGGCGCAGTCGCTGAGATTACTTATCCCGCGCCTGCACCTCTGGCTGGCTAGCGAGTAGCCAGGCTGCCAACCATCTCCTCAGGGCGCACCCAGCTGTCGAATTCGGCTTCCGTCAGGTAGCCCAGCGCCAGCGCCGAGGCTTTGAGGGTCAGCCCCTCATGGTGCGCTTTTTTAGCGATTTCCGCCGCCTTGTCGTAGCCGATATGGGTATTCAGCGCAGTGACCAGCATCAGCGACTCATTGAGCAGCTGGCTGATCCGCTCGCGATTCGGTTCAATACCCACCGCACAGTGCTCGTTAAAACTTGCCATGCCGTCCGCCAGCAGACGCACCGACTGCAGGAAGTTGTGGATGACCATCGGGCGATAGACGTTAAGCTCAAAGTTGCCGGAGGCGCCACCGATATTCACCGCCACGTCGTTGCCCATCACCTGGCAGCAGACCATGGTCAGGGCTTCGCACTGGGTTGGGTTAACCTTGCCGGGCATAATCGATGACCCTGGCTCGTTTTCCGGGATGGCGATTTCGCCAATGCCGCAGCGGGGGCCGGAGGCCAGCCAGCGGACATCGTTAGCGATTTTCATCAGGGACGCCGCCAGGCCTTTCAGCGCGCCGTGGGCATGGACCAGGGCATCCACAGTGGCCAACGCTTCGAATTTGTTTGGTGCGGTGACAAATGGTTGTCCGCTGAGCGACGCCAGCTCGGCCGCCACCCGCACGGCATACTCCGGATGGGTATTCAGCCCGGTTCCTACCGCCGTCCCGCCCAGCGCCAGCTCGGCAAGATGCGGCTGACTGGCTTCGATGTGCTTCAGGCTATGGTCCAGCATCGCCACCCAGCCGGAGATCTCCTGGCCTAACGTGAGCGGCGTGGCGTCCTGCAGATGGGTGCGGCCGATCTTGACGATATCCCTGAAGGCTACTGCTTTTTCATTGAGCGTCGCCCGCAGCGCCTGCAGCGACGGGATCACTTTTTCCCGCAGGGCAATCAGCGCCGCGACGTGCATGGCGGTGGGGAACACGTCATTTGAGCTCTGGCTCTTATTCACATCGTCATTGGGATGAATTTTTCGCGCCATCCCCCGTTCACCGCCCAGCAGTTCACTGGCGCGGTTGGCCAGCACCTCGTTCATATTCATATTGCTTTGGGTGCCGGAGCCGGTCTGCCAGATAGCCAGCGGGAACTCCTGCGCGTGCTTTCCGGCGAGGACTTCGTCAGCGGCAGCGACGATCGCCCCGGCTTTCTCCGCCGTCAGCAACCCGAGATCCTGATTAACCTTCGCCGCCGCCCGCTTGGTCAGCGCCAGGGCGTAAATCAGCTCCCCGGGCATTTTTTCGCTTGATATGCGGAAATGCTCCAGCGAGCGCTGGGTCTGGGCGCCCCAGAGTTTATCGGCCGGGACGTCGATGGCGCCCATCGAGTCTTTTTCACTGCGATGCGTTGTCATTACTTTCTCCTTGGATTCAAAGTGCGTCATAGCGACAAAGCTCACCTGCTTAAAAGACTAAGTATTGGCCAGATTTATAAGTTGTTTTGGTGGTTCGTGCCGCGAAGCGACATAAAAAAGCCGCCCGAAGGGCGGCCCAGACCGCTGACAAAATGCAATCGTCGGGATTGCCCGGCGGCGCTGCGCTTGCGCGGGCCTACAGAGAATTGCCTAACTGTTTAATATTGCTGTTTTTCGCAGGCCGGGTAAGGCGAAAGCCGCCACCCGGCAGAAAGGCGATCACAATAACGAAAACCGGTTTGTCATCGGCCAGAGCCGCCCCGAAGGGCGGTCTGGGTTACTTCACGCAGCGGGCGCACTGCGACGTCTGGATCTGCTGGAAGAAGTCATTGCCTTTATCATCGACGAGGATAAACGCCGGGAAATCCTCCACTTCAATTTTCCAGATAGCCTCCATACCCAGCTCCGGATATGCCACGCATTCGAGGCTACGGATGCTCTGCTGGGCCAGTACCGCCGCCGGGCCGCCGATACTGCCGAGGTAGAAGCCGCCGTGTTTGTGGCACGCGTCGGTGACCTGCTGGCTGCGGTTGCCTTTCGCCAGCATGATCTTGCTCGCGCCGTGCGACTGCAGCAGATCAACGTAAGAGTCCATGCGCCCTGCGGTGGTCGGTCCCAGAGAGCCGGAGGCATAACCGTCCGGCGTCTTGGCCGGACCGGCATAGTAGATCGGGTGATCTTTGACGTACTGCGGCAGTGCTTCACCGCTGTCGATAAGCTCCTTCAGCTTGGCGTGGGCGATATCGCGGGCCACGATAATAGTGCCGCTCAGCGACAAACGGGTGGACACCGGGTACTGCGACAGCAGCGCCAGGATCTCGCTCATCGGCTGGTTAAGATTCACCTTCACCGCTTCGCCTTCCCCGGCCTGGCGCAGATGCTCAGGGATATATTTCCCCGGATTGCTCTCCAGCTTCTCGATCCAGATGCCGTCGCGGTTGATTTTGGCTTTGATGTTGCGGTCGGCGGAACAGGAGACGCCCATCCCTACCGGGCAGGAAGCGCCGTGACGCGGCAGACGGATCACGCGGATATCGTGGGCGAAGTATTTCCCGCCGAACTGCGCGCCGAGGCCAAGGTTCTGCGCTTCCAGCAGCAGCTCCTGCTCCAGCTGAATGTCGCGGAACGCCTGGCCATGCTCGTTACCTTCGGTCGGCAGGCCATCGTAGTATTTGGTGGAGGCCAGCTTCACGGTTTTCAGCGTCGCTTCCGCCGAAGTCCCGCCGATCACAAAGGCGATATGGTACGGCGGACAAGCGGCGGTCCCGAGGGTGCGCATCTTCTCAACCAGATAGTTTTTCAGCTTCGCCGGGGTGATCAGCGCTTTGGTTTCCTGGTACAGATAGGTTTTGTTCGCCGAACCGCCGCCCTTGGCGATGCAGAGGAATTTGTACTCATCGCCATCGGTAGCATAAAGATCGATCTGCGCCGGC
Organism: Klebsiella sp. HMSC25G12; assembly: GCF_001807705.1. NCBI lineage: Bacteria > Pseudomonadati > Pseudomonadota > Gammaproteobacteria > Enterobacterales > Enterobacteriaceae > Klebsiella > Klebsiella sp. HMSC25G12. The sequence continues at coordinate 128,448 of NZ_KV789913.1, forward strand.
AGGTTGGTACCGGTGTTAACCTCTTTATACATATCCAGCGGCGCGTTCTGCGAGTAGCGCAGGTTGTCCTGGATATAGGTGTTGTACACACCCTGCGCCAGAGCGGCTTCATCACCGCCGCCGGTCCACACGCGCTGGCCTTTTTTACCCATGATGATCGCGGTGCCGGTGTCCTGGCAGGTGGGCAGAATGCCTTTGGCGGCGATATCCGAGTTGCGCAGGAACTGCAGGGCGACGTATTTGTCGTTTTCGCTGGCTTCCGGGTC
>NZ_KV789913.1:128733-190575 GCF_001807705.1 Klebsiella sp. HMSC25G12
CGTATTTGTCGTTTTCGCTGGCTTCCGGGTCGTTAAGGATATCCGCCACCTGCTGCTGATGCGCCGGGCGAAGCATAAAGGAGGCGTCGTGGAAAGCATGCTGCGCCAGAAGGGTTAGCGCCTGAGGGTCGACTTTTAGCACTTCCTGGCCGGCAAATTCGGCGACGGAGACGTAATCACTGCTGAGGAGATAATACTCGGTGTCATCCTTTTTGAGGGGAAAAGGATCCTGGTAAACAAACGGTTTATTCGACATTGTACTCTCACTTACTGCTTTGGCTGATTATGTTTCAGGCAGGGACTCCATGTGCCTGTAGAAAAGCGAGTCGATCAATCTTACACAATTTTTTAACAAAAACTGAGACAGGGACGACTTTTTCTTTCAGCAGTTGCTTCTCCACGGTTTACTGGTTTAATAGAGCAATAATTTTTACTTTGATTGATACAGGGAATGAGAATGCAAAAGCTGATCAACGCCGTACAGAACTACGCATGGGGAAGCCACACCGCTTTAACTGAACTGTATGGCATTGCCAACCCGGACAACCTGCCGATGGCGGAGCTGTGGATGGGGGCGCATCCGAAGAGCAGCTCGCAGATCCTGGCGGCCGACGGCCAGCCGCGTTCGCTGCGCGAGGTGATTGACGCGGATAAAACCGCCCTGCTCGGCGACAAGGTTGCCGCCCGCTTTGGTGAGCTGCCGTTCCTGTTTAAAGTGCTGTGCGCCGCTCAGCCGCTCTCTATTCAGGTCCATCCCAACAAGCAGGCCTCGGAAGAAGGTTTCGCCCGCGAGAACGCCGCCGGCATCCCGCTCTCCGCCGCCGAGCGTAACTATAAAGATCCAAACCACAAGCCGGAGCTGGTTTTTGCCCTGACGCCGTTCCTGGCGATGAATGCGTTTCGCGAGTTCAGCGAGATTGTCACCCTGCTGCAGCCGGTGGCTAGCGCGCATCCGGCGATTGGCGCCTTCCTGCAGCAGCCGGATGCGGCTCATCTGAGCCAGCTGTTTGCCAGCCTGCTCAATATGCAGGGCGAGGAAAAAGCCAAGGCGCTGCAGGTGCTGCGCGACGTACTGGCCCGTGAACAAGGCGAACCGTGGCAGACTATCCGCCTGATCGCGGAATTCTATCCGGACGACAGCGGCCTCTTCTCGCCGCTGCTGCTGAACGTGGTGAAGCTGAACCCTGGCGAAGCCATGTTCCTGTTCGCCGAAACGCCGCATGCCTATCTGCAGGGGGTGGCGCTGGAGGTGATGGCCAACTCGGATAACGTACTGCGTGCCGGTCTGACGCCGAAATACATTGATATTCCTGAGCTGGTCGCTAACGTCAAGTTCGAAGCCAAACCGGCGGGTGAGCTGTTGACCCAGCCGCAGCAGCACGGCGCAGAGCTGGACTTCCCGATCCCGGTGGAAGATTTTGCCTTCTCGCTGCACGACCTCTCCGCCGAGGCCAGCGATCTGGCTCAGGCGAGCGCGGCGATTATTTTCTGCGTCGACGGCGAAGCCGTGCTGCACAAAGGTGACCAGAGCCTGACGCTCAAGCCGGGCGAGTCGGCTTTCGTGGCCGCCAACGAATCACCGGTGCAGGTCAGCGGACGCGGCCGCGTGGCGCGCGTGTTCAATAAGCTCCGGTAAGTGACTGACCTTTCAGGTCGCGCTTACTGAATGATGACAACTCAGCCAGGCGGTCTCTCCGCCTGGCTTCATTTATGGACAAATGCTATGAAAAAATCGCTGGTCGCAGCAGGCATCATCGTGGCGCTGGGCGTGGTATGGACAGGCGGCGCCTGGTACACCGGCAAACAGCTGGAAGGCCGGATCGCCGATATGGTGCAGCAGGCTAACGCGCAGCTACGCAGCAGCGCGCCGGAATCAGGTCTGGAGCTGAGCTATCAGAATTACCAGCGCGGGCTGTTCAGCAGCCATCTGCAGCTGGTGGTTAAGCCGATCGCCGGTCAGGCCAACAGCTGGCTGGCCGCCGGACAGAGCGTGGTACTTGACGAGGTGGTCGATCATGGACCCTTCCCGCTGGTCTCATTAAAAACCTTTAATCTGGCCCCGGCGATGGCCTCGGTCCACACCACGCTGGTGAAAAATGATGCCAGCCAGGCGCTGTTCGAGATCGCCAAAGGCAACACTCCCTTTACCGTCGATACACGCATCGCCTACAGCGGCGACAGCCAGTCGGCGATCGTGCTCAATGCCCTCGACTATGCCAAAGGTGATGAGAAAGTCACCTTCAGCGGCGGTCAGTTCCAGCTCGACGCCGACCGCGACGGCAAAAACATCAGCCTGAAGGGCCAGGCCGGCAGCGGGCAGATCGATGCGCTCAACGAATATAATCAGAAGGTACAGTTGCGCTTCGTCAACCTGACCACCGACGGCGCCACCGAACTGGCCAGCTTCAACGAACGTATCGGCCAGCAAAAAATGACCCTCGATAAACTGGCCATCAGCGTCGAAGGCAAAGAGCTGGCGCTGGTTGACGGGATGGCGCTGGACGGCGGCTCGACGCTGACCCAGGACGGCAAAGGCGTGAACAGCCAGGTGAACTACACCGTGAACAGCCTCAAGCTGCAGGGGCAGGATATGGGCAGCGGCAAACTGACGCTGAAAGTGGATAATGTCGACGGTCAGGCGTGGCACCAGTTTAGTCAGCAGTACAGTGCACAGTCTCAGGCGCTGCTGGCAAAACCGGAACTGGCGCAAAACCCGGAACTGTACCAGCAGGCGTTAACCGAAACCCTGTTCAATGCGCTGCCGATCCTGCTTAAAGGCAACCCATCGGTGACCATCTCTCCGCTGAGCTGGCGCAATGCCAAAGGGGAAAGTACCCTGAATCTGTCGGTTCTGCTGAAGGATCCGGCCCAGGTGACCACCCCACCGCAGACCCTGGCGGACAGTCTGGATCGCGTGGTGCAGTCCCTTGACGGCAAGGTGGTGATCCCGGTGGATATGGCGACGGAGTTGATGACCAAAATCGCCGGTCTGGAAGGTTACCAGCCAGCCGATGCGGCCAAACTCGCCGATCAGCAGGTCAAAGGCCTGGCGGCGATGGGCCAGATGTTCCGCATCACCACCATGGAAGATAACGCCATCAGCAGCAGCCTGCAGTACGCTAACGGCCAGGTGACGCTGAACGGACAGAAAATGCCGCTGGAGGATTTTGCCGCGATGTTTGGTCTGGAAGCGCCTGCTCAACCGGACGCGGCGCCGCAGGAAGGCCAGCCGCAACAGGATGACGCCGCTCCTCAGCAGGACGACGCCGCCCCGCAGCCGTAACTTATCGTCTCAGGAGACGGCCATCGCGCGCCGTCTCCCTCATTTCCGTGTCACCAGCCGCGGCGGCATAATCTGGTTTCGCGCCTCGCCGGTGCCTTCCTCCAGCCGTCGCAGCATCGACTCTGCCAGGGTTTTCCCCATCTCGCGCGCCGGGGTCGTTACCCAGGTGAGCGGCAGGTCATCCAGCGCCGCCTCCGGCACGTCGGCGAAGGCCGCCAGCGCCACCCGCTGTTCGAAATAGCTCTCGACGCCATCCTCTCCGCTCTGCCTTCCGGCCCGCAGTAAACCAAACCACGCGCCGGTGGCCACCACGTTGTTGTAGCACAGCACCGCGGTGATGGTCGGGTTCTGGCGCAATAGCCCCGCCATCGCCTCCGCCGCCTGCTTCTGGCTCGACTCGCACTCCAGCACCCATTCGCTGTGAAACGGCAGACCGTATTTCAGCAAGGTGGCGCAATAGCCGCCGACCCGCTCGGCGCGCGTCAGCGACGAGCTCTGCCCGCCAAGCCAGGCGATCCGCTGATGGCCGCGGCGGATAAGATGCTCGGTCACCAGCTGCGCCGCCTGCATGTTGTCCGGGCGGATCAGGTCGACATCGTCAAGGTAGCTGGCGCGGGAAGCAAACACCAGCGGCACGCCGGCCTGCGCGGCCCGCTCGCGCAGTTCGCTCCCGCGATCGATCGACCCGGCGATGATCACCCCGTCGACCCCCTGCGCCGCGAGGGTATCAAACCGCTGGTCTATCTTCTCGCCGCTGCGCCCGCCCTGGGTGAGGAACACCATTTTCCCCTGCCTTTCCAGGGCGTCGGTGAGGCCGGCGGTTAATTCGGCGTAAAACGGTTTTGACAGATCGCTAACGATAAGGCCAATCACCCCGCTCTGCCCGCCACGCAGCGAGGCGGCCTGGCGGTTGCGCACAAATCCCAGCTGTTCGATGGCCTGATTAACCCGCTCGCCGGTGGCGCTGGAGATGCGCCCTTTACCGCTCAGCACCAGCGAGACGGTGCTCACGGAGACCCCGGCGGCCTGCGCCACATCATTGATGGTGATCTTTTTTGCGATAGCCATAACGTGCTGGCTGACTCCCTTGCCTGTCGATAAAACGTTTTATCATTGTGCGATCTTTATAAACCTTATTATCGCTTGATTATGTGATTTTTATCGCACTAAAAAGTGGTAAAACGTTTTATCTTGCCGTGGCGTTAGTTCTTCCCGACCACTTGAGAATCAGGAACCGTGTTATGACGGCGAAAACAGCACCAAAAATCACTTTATGGGAGTTTTTCCAGCAGCTCGGAAAAACCTTTATGCTGCCCGTAGCGTTGCTCTCGTTTTGTGGGATCATGCTGGGGATCGGCAGTTCGTTAAGCAGTCACGATGTTTTGACGCTGCTGCCGTGGCTGGATATGCCGCTGCTGCAGGCCATCTTTATCTGGATGAGCAAAGTCGGCTCCTTTGCCTTCAGCTTCCTGCCGGTCATGTTCTGTATCGCCATCCCGCTGGGACTGGCGCGGGAGAACAAAGGCGTCGCCGCCTTCGCCGGCTTTGTCGGCTACGCGGTCATGAACCTGGCGGTCAACTTCTGGCTGACGGCGAAAGGCATTCTGCCCACCACCGACGCCGCGATCCTGAAGGCCAACAATATCCAGAACATCATCGGTATTCCGTCGATCGATACCGGGATCCTCGGCGCGGTTATCGCCGGGATTATCGTCTGGCTGCTGCATGAACGCTTCCATAACATTCGCCTGCCGGACGCCCTGGCCTTCTTCGGCGGCACCCGCTTCGTGCCGATCATCACCACCGTGGTGCTGGGTCTGGTCGGGCTGGCGATCCCGCTGGTGTGGCCAGTCTTCGCCATGGGGATCAACGCCCTCGGGAAGATGATCAACAGCGCCGGGGATTTTGGCCCGATGATCTTCGGCACCGGCGAGCGACTGCTGCTGCCGTTTGGCCTGCACCACATTCTGGTGGCGCTGATCCGCTTCACTGAAGCCGGCGGTACCCTCGACGTCTGCGGCCACAGCGTCAGCGGCGCACTGACCATCTTCCAGGCGCAGCTAAGCTGCCCAACCACCCACGGCTTCTCCGAAAGCGCCACCCGCTTCCTGTCGCAGGGTAAAATGCCGGCCTTCCTCGGCGGCCTGCCGGGAGCCGCGCTGGCGATGTACCACTGCGCCCGTCCGGAAAACCGGCATAAAATTAAAGGCCTGCTGATCTCCGGGGTCATCGCCTGCGTGGTCGGCGGCACCACCGAGCCGCTGGAGTTCCTGTTCCTGTTCGTCGCGCCGGTGCTGTATGTCATCCACGCGCTGCTGACCGGTCTCGGCTTTACCATCATGGCGGTGCTCGGGGTGACCATCGGCAACACCGACGGCAATATCATCGACTTCGTGGTGTTTGGCATCCTGCATGGCCTTGCGACCAAGTGGTATCTGGTGCCGGTGGTAGCGGCTATCTGGTTCGCGGTCTACTATGCCATCTTCCGCTTCGCCATTACCCGCTTCAATCTGAAAACGCCGGGCCGCGATATCGACACCGCCGACAGCGTGGAGAAAGCCGTCGCCGGTACCATCGGCAAATCCGGCTATAACGTGCCGGCGATTCTGGCGGCGCTCGGCGGCGCCGAGAACATTGTTTCGCTGGATAACTGCATTACTCGTCTGCGTCTGTCGGTACACGATATGAGCAAAGTGGACGCCGCTGCGCTGAAAGCCCATCGCGCCATCGGGGTGGTTCAGCTCAATCAGCATAACCTGCAGGTGGTTATTGGCCCGCAGGTGCAGTCGGTAAAAGATGAAATGGCCGTACTGATGAATACTGTTCAGGCCTGACCCCACTGGTCCCCCTTCCGCGCGGAGGGGGACATTCGCTAAGGAAGTTCCGATGTTTGATTTTGCCACCCCCATCGACCGCCACGGTACCTGGTGCACACAGTGGGACTATGTCGCCGACCGGTTTGGCGCCGCCGACCTGCTGCCGTTCACCATCTCCGATATGGATTTCGCCACCGCGCCCTGCATTCTCGACGCCGTCAGCCAGCGGCTGGCCCACGGGGTGTTCGGCTACAGTCGCTGGCAGAACGAGGCGTTTCTCGGGGCGATTGCCCACTGGTACACCAGCCGGTTTAACAGCGTCATCGATCCGCAAACGGTGGTCTACGGGCCGTCGGTTATCTACATGGTGGCGGAAACCATCCGCCAGTGGTCGAGCGAAGGCGACGGCGTCGTCGTCCATACCCCTGCCTACGATGCATTCTATAAGACCATCACCGCTAACCGCCGGGAGATTGCCCCGGTGCCATTGACCCTGACGGATAATCAGTGGCACTGCGATATGGCCCGCCTGGAATCCGCGCTGGCGGAACCGAAGAATACCCTGCTGCTGCTGTGCAGCCCGCACAACCCAACGGGGAAAGTCTGGCGTCGCGAGGAGCTCCAAACCATGGCGGCCCTGTGTCAAAAACATGGCGTCAGGGTGATTAGCGACGAAATTCATATGGACATGACCTGGGGCGAACACCGCCATATCCCGTGGAGCGAGGTCGCTCAGGGGCCATGGGCGCTGTTCACCTCCGGTTCAAAGAGCTTTAATATTCCGGCCTTTACCGGGGCCTATGGCTTTATCCCCGAGGCGAACGCGCGCGACAGCTACCTGCAGGCGCTGAAGGCCCGCGACGGGCTCTCTTCTCCCTCCGTGCCGGCGCTGGTCGCCCATATCGCCGCCTACCGCGACGGGGCTCCCTGGCTCGACGCCTTGCGTGACTATCTGCAGGCGAATATGCGCTATGTCGCCGCTACGCTTAACAATGCCTTCCCCGCACTCTGCTGGCAGCCGCCGGAGGCCACCTACCTGGCGTGGATCGACCTGCGCCCCCTGAACATCGACGACCACGCGCTACAGCAGGCGCTGATCGCCGAACAGAAGGTGGCGATTATGCCGGGTTATACCTATGGTCCTGAGGGCAACGGCTTTCTGCGCCTCAACGTCGGCTGCCCGCGCGAGAAGCTGGAACGCGGTGTCGAAGGACTGATTGCCGCCCTGCGCAGCCTCAGCTGATTCGACGCGCAATCTACAGGTCATCGCGCCGGCGGAATGCCAGGTAGCCGGCGCCGAGGGTAAAGATGGCGACTATCACCACCAGCAGAATAAACCCGTGGTGGTTGCTCGCCAGCGGGATCCCGCCGACGTTCATGCCGAAGAAACCGGCGACGATGTTAATCGGCAGCGCGAGAACGGTGATCACCGTCAGGGTGTAGAGGGTGCGGTTGCTCTGCTCCAGCTGGCGGGCGCCAATCTCCTCCTGCAGCAGACTGATACGCTCGATCAGGCCGGACAGGTCGTTGAGCACCACGCTAAACTCTTCGGTGAACTGACGAAACGCCTGCACCACTGCACGATCCATCCACGCCGGCGGCCGGTTAAGCAGACGGAACATCGCCGCCGGCTCCGGCGCCAGCAGCCGCTGAAAACGCAAAAGCATCCGCCGCAGCCGTGCCAGATCGGCCCGGTTGCGCTGCACGTGATTGCTCAGGAGACGCTCTTCAATAAGGTCGACATGGCGGCTGGCCTGGCGGACGACCTGCTCCAGCACCTCCTCCTGCTCCTCCAGCAGAAAAGCCAGCAGCTCGGTAGAGGTATTCACCCTGAGCGTCTGCAGACGCGGCAGCATCCATTCGATAAACCGCAACGGTTTGAAGCGCGCCGTCACCACCAGCTTAGGGCTACAGTAGAGCCACAGCGTGGCGGTTTCCGCACTGGTATCCTGCGGACGAAACAGCACATCGTTGAGCACAGCGAACAGATTCTCCCCCTGTCGCTCAATGCGGGTGGTGTGCGAGCCGCTGCGGATCTCCTCGAAGAAAAAGTCCGCCACCGGAAAGTGGCTGGTTAACCATTTTTCGGCGGTGGCATGATTGAGATTCAGGTGTAACCAGATAAACGCCTTGTCATCGGCGAGCGCCTGATAACGGGCGCACACCTCGCCAGAGGCGATGGGCTGCGGGGGGCGCTGTTCATGAAACAGATAACCATGCACCAGACCGGAAACTTCACTATCAAAATCGGGCTTTAACATCTTCGCGGTGACGTCTTGACTCATGGCTCCCTCAGGACACGCACTGGCACTGTTGATACCCGAATAGCGCCATCTTTCGCTATTTTCCGCGGGCTGGCAAGGTTAATAATCTGGTCATAAAACAGTAACCTGAATGACATATTGCCGTCAGTGTCGCGCGCCACGCAGGCGATGCGATCGGCGCGAATAGAGGGGACTTGTGGCCCTTTTCGCTCCGGGGTTATTAAAATAAATTTGATTATCCTCAAAACTTTTTTAGGCAAAAAAGCGTATTACTTTAGCCGCTTAATCATTGCTTACCCTGGTTTATTGAGGAGGAGACCATGAAAACCTATGACCGTAATCGTAACGCTATTGCTACCGGCAGCATGGTAATGATCGCCGGTAACGGCACAACAGGCGTGATTAAAGCTATCCATGGTGAAGGGAAAACCGCCGAGCAGCTTCGCCGGGCGGACTGCGTTGAAATCGACGGCTGCGAGGGCCGCTTTTGCCCGTTAGATCTGATCCGTCTCGGCTTCCATTAATTCCTGCCGCCAGGTCATCAGTAGCAGGCCACCTGAGGCGGCCTGCTCTTTTCCCGGATAATAAAGCGGCTAGCGAAAGCTCCACTGAATACTCATCACAAAGATCGCCGGCACAATAATGCCGCCTTCCACACCGAAATAATCGGTGAAGTTATATTGCAGACCATGATAGAGGTAGGGCGAAAAACCGACGCCGGTGATTTTTTTGGCGGTGCGGTAGGTGCCGGAATCCCCACAGTGGCTGAAGGCGTCAAAGAAAAATTCCCCGGTATAGGCATACACCCCTTTCAGCACCCAGCCGGTATCGTTTTTCAGCCAGTCGCGGCGCACGCCGAGGGTCAAACAGCGATCGTCAAAGCTGTTTTTCATCGTTCCGACCAGCACGCTGTATTTTGAATCCTGAGAAAACTTGCGCTCCACCGAGAAAAAATTGTTATTGAAATGCTCGTTATATTGTCCGTGGTTACCGGTCATATGATAAACATAGGAGCCGGTATTCATCGAATAGAGGTTTAATTCCCCGGCCTGCGCCGACGGCATGGCAACCACCAGTAGCCCTGATAACAAAATCCATGATTTATTTAACATTCAGCAACCTACACCACACCCGTAAAAAAGAACCCGGCATACTAGCACCGCTAAACTAAACCGAAGGGCAATCAGATAACCGACGCTGGTCGCGGCAGAAAACATGACCCTATCTGCACTATAGCAGCGGCGCTCCCGCTTCGTTAGCGCTTGCAGCTATACTGCAGACACATTCATCTTATTGATTAAGGACTGCTGTGTTAGCCACTCTCCTCGTTGCGCTGGTCGCTATTATTCATCTCGCCATCCTGGTGCTGGAGATGTTTCTCTGGGAAGCCCCCGCCGGGCGCCGGGCCTTTAACCTCAGCGCCGATTTCGCCCGGGAGACCCGGGTGCTGGCGGCCAACCAGGGGTTGTATAACGGTTTTCTGGCCGCCGGCCTGGCGTGGGGGCTGTGGCTGGGGGCGCCGGGGGTGCAGGTGGTTATCTTTTTCCTGGCCTGCGTGCTGGTCGCCGGGATTTTCGGCGCGCTAACCGCCAGCCGCAAAATTCTCTATATTCAGGCGCTGCCCGCACTGCTGGCGCTGCTTGCCGTGGTGGCGCAAGCGTAGGGCCTTGATCCAAAACAGAGAAAGCAGGCGCTGAGGCGGGTACTATTTGCCCCCTTCGGTCGGTCATCGACCTTTAATACCTTCTGAGTTCAGAGGCATTTTTATGACATGGCAATCCTTCAAACAGGCCTGGCTTATCCGGTTCTGGTCCCCTGTCCCGGCGGTCATCGCGGCGGGCATCCTCTCCACCTACTATTTTGGCATCACCGGCACCTTCTGGGCGGTGACCGGCGAATTCACCCGCTGGGGTGGTCAACTGCTGCAACTGCTGGGCGTCCACAGCGAACAGTGGGGCTATTACCAGCTGATTCATCTCGAAGGGACGCCGCTGACCCGCATCGATGGCAGGATGATCATCGGCATGTTCGGCGGCTGCCTGGCCGCCGCGCTATGGGCCAATAACGTCAAACTGCGCTTTCCACGCAGCCGGATCCGCATTGTGCAGGCCGTGGCAGGCGGCATCATCGCCGGGTTCGGCGCACGTCTGGCGATGGGCTGCAATCTGGCGGCTTTTTTCACCGGTATTCCGCAGTTCTCCCTGCACGCCTGGCTGTTTGCCATCGCCACCGCCATCGGCTCCTGGTTTGGCGCCCGCTTCACGCTGCTGCCCCTTTTTCGCATTCCGGTAAAAATGCAAAAGGTGTCCGCCGCCTCGCCGTTAACCCAAAAACCGCAGCAGGCGCGCCGCCGTTTCCGGCTGGGGATGGTGATCTTTTTCGCCATGATCGGCTGGGGCCTGCTCACCGCCGCAGACCACCCGGCGCTCGGTCTGGCGATGCTGTTCGGCATCGGCTTCGGTCTGCTTATCGAGCGCGCGCAGATCTGCTTTACCTCCGCCTTTCGCGATATGTGGATCACCGGCCGGACGGTGATGGCGAAGGCGATTATCTTCGGCATGGCGGCGAGCGCCATCGGTATCTTTAGCTATGTGCAATTGGGGATGGCGCCGAAAATTATGTGGGCCGGTCCCAATGCGGCGATTGGCGGGCTGCTGTTTGGCTTTGGCATCGTGCTGGCCGGCGGCTGTGAAACCGGCTGGATGTATCGTGCGGTGGAGGGCCAGGTTCACTACTGGTGGGTTGGGCTGGGCAATGTCATTGGCTCAACGCTGCTCGCCTGGTGCTGGGACGATATCGCCGCTCCGCTCGCCACCCACTGGCAAAAAATCAACCTGCTGAACGCCTTCGGTCCCTTCGGCGGGCTGCTGGCGACCTATCTGCTGCTGCTGATCGCCCTGCTGCTGGTGATCGCCTGGGAAAGACATTTTTTCCGCCGCCAGTCGACGGCGGTCCGGACCGTGAAGGAGAGCGCATGAAAAACATCATCCCTGATTATCGCCTGGATATGGTCGGCGAACCCTGTCCCTATCCGGCCGTGGCCACTCTGGAAGCGATGCCCTCCCTGCAAAAAGGCGAGATCCTGGAAGTGGTCAGCGACTGTCCGCAGTCGATCAATAACATTCCACTCGATGTCAGGAACCACGGCTATACGGTGCTGGATATTCAGCAGGATGGCCCAACCATTCGCTATCTGATCCAGAAATAGCCGCGGCTCATGACCCCGCCGGCGACGAACATCGCCGGCGCTAATTTCGCCCCTTCCCGTCTTACCACACCTTCTGCCTGCCTCGAGGATCCCCTGCGAACCTTTGCAATAGCTTGTAACACTTGAAACGGTGTTCCAGTTACATAATAACCATTAATATAACGTGCCTATATTATTAAAATACGAATAAGTAAACGTGTGAATGGTTTATGCCGACAGACGCCGAAACCATGCGCAGCAACAACACAACAAGGATTGAAATGGAACTGCTGGCAAGGCTGGGTCACTTTTTCGAACAGGTTCGCGCGGATGCCGATTTTACCACCTTCGCCAGTGAACTCCGCCGGCATCAGGTCTCCTACTACATCTATTTTGTCTCCACCGGCAATATGAATTTCGTGATGGCAAACGACGAGGTGATTTCGATAAAAAGCGCCCGCGGCCTGCTACGCGTGCGCAGCGCCCCCAGCCATCGACTGACCTCGGCCGCGGTCATCCGCCATTTTGCCGGCGCCATCAACTTTGAACAGTACTGCAAGGATCTCGCCAGCGCCGGCGTGTTTAAGTGGATTGTTGATCTGGAAGAGGAGACCCGGCACTACTGGTCGAAGGATAATACGCTGCTGTATAAAGAGAGCCTGATGCCCCCCTGAGCGGGTCCCAGGGGGGAGGCGTGGTTATCTGCTCGCCCCTCAGTCGCGGGTCTGCACCCAGAAAGCGTGGATCAGGCCAGGAATATAGCCCAGCAGGGTCAGAATAATGTTGAGAATAAACGCCCAGCCGAAGCCTTTCCCCAGCAGTACGCCCAGCGGCGGCAGAATAATAGTGAAAACGATTCTCCAGAATCCCATAACCTCTCCCTTCGTCTAACGTCAATATTTTACTAAGCTATTCAATAGTTAAGCATAGACGCTTTTCACCGCTTCGCCAGCAGGCGGCCCCCTCATCTCCGGTAACAAAAATTATTCCCTGCCGTCAGCGCTAAAAAAGGCCGGGAAAACATCCACTTTTTTCCTCCCCGGCCCGCAAGCGCTGGCATACCGCACAGATTGTCAGTTGACCAATCAGGGGGACAGGACTAAGCCTGGAGGAGTTTTATCACATCGAGTCGTTTTACCAACCGGAGAATGTCCATGAGTAAACTTGGGATTAATGGGTTTGGTCGTATCGGACGTTTGGTGTTACGCCGTTTATTAGAAGTCGACAGCAGCCTGGAAGTGGTGGCTATCAACGACCTCACCTCGCCAAAGGTGCTGGCCTACCTGTTAAAGCATGATTCAAACTACGGCCCCTTCCCGTGGAGCGTCGACTTTACAGAAGATGCGCTGATCGTCAACGGCAAAACCATTACGGTGTATGCCGAAAAAGAGGCGCAGCATATTCCATGGCAGGCGGCAGGCGCCGAGGTGATTGTGGAGTGTACCGGATTCTACACCTCGGCCGAGAAATCGCAGGCCCATCTCCAGGCCGGCGCGCGCAAAGTGCTGATTTCCGCCCCCGCTGGCGAGATGAAAACCATCGTCTACAACGTCAACGATGACACCCTGACCCCGGATGACACCATCATCTCCGTGGCCTCCTGCACCACCAACTGCCTGGCGCCGATGGCCAAAGTCCTCCAGGATGCCTTCGGCATCACCGTGGGCACCATGACCACCATCCATGCTTATACCGGCACCCAGTCGCTGGTGGACGGGCCGCGCGGCAAAGATCTGCGCGCCTCCAGAGCGGCGGCAGAAAACGTCATCCCGCACACCACAGGTGCGGCAAAGGCCATCGGCCTGGTGATCCCCGCCCTGAGCGGTAAACTGAAGGGCCATGCCCAGCGTGTGCCGACAAAAACGGGTTCGGTGACAGAGCTTGTGTCAGTGCTGGAGAAAAAAGTGACTGCGGATGAGGTCAATCAGGCGATGAAGCAGGCGGCTGAGGACAATGAATCCTTCGGCTACACCGAAGAAGAGATTGTCTCTTCCGACATCATCGGCAGCCATTTCGGCTCGATCTACGATGCCACCCAGCTGGAGATTGTGGAGGCCGGCGGCGTACAGCTGGTGAAAACCGTCGCCTGGTATGATAACGAATACGGCTTCGTCACCCAGTTGATCCGCGTGCTGGAGAAATTCGCCCGCTAAGCGAACGGCGGGCCGCCTGAGCTGCCCGCCGGCTCGGAGTTAAGTACCTCAGGCCTGCAGATAGACCACCTGGGTCTGCAGGTACTCATTCAGCCCGTGGCGACCATCAGCGCCGCCGATCCCCGATTTGCGCCAGCCGGCGTGGAAACCTTGCATCGCCTCAAAGTTTTCCCGGTTGATATAGGTTTCGCCGAACTTCAGTCCCTTAATCGCCTTCATCGCCACGTTCAGATCGCGGGTATAGATCGAGGAGGTCAGGCCATAGTCGCTGTCATTGGCCATCGCCAGCGCCTCATCAAGGGTCGAAAACGCCACCACCGGCAGCACCGGCCCGAAGGTTTCCTCGTGGATAATGTCCATCTCCTGACGCACATCCAGCAGCAGGGTCGGCGGATAAAAATAGCCTTTGCCCTCCAGCGGCTGGCCGCCCAGCGCCACCCGCGCCCCCTGCGCCACTGCCTTCGCCACTTTGCCCGCCACCTGGTCCCGCGCCGCCGCGTTGATCAGCGGCCCCATCGCGATGTCATCCCGCGTCGCCGGCTCGCCAAACTGCACGGCCTTCATCGCCTCGCCGAGGCGGTTGACGAAGCGGTCGTAAATGCCCTGCTGAACATAGACCCGCTCGACGCAGTTACACACCTGCCCGGTGTTAATCAACCGCGAGTCCACCACCGCTTTCACCGCCAGCTCCAGATCCGCATCGTCCATCACAATGGCAGGCGCTTTGCCGCCGAGCTCGAGGCACACTTTGGTGATATTTTTCGCCGCAGCGGCCATAATTTTCTCTCCTGCCGCCACGCTACCGGTCATGCTAACCATCGCCACCTTCGGATTGCCGGCCAGCTCCTGACCAACGGTTTCTCCGCGGCCAAGCACCAGGTTAAAGACCCCTTTCGGCAACCCTACCTGATGGACAATCTCGGCAAAGGCGATGGCATTATTGGGCGTAAATTCGCTGGGCTTAATGACGATGGTATTCCCGGTGATCAGGGCCGGCGCCAGCTTGCGGGCGATAAGAAAGAACGGGAAGTTCCACGGCAGGATCCCGGTGGTCACCCCCAGCGCGCGTTTAAAGACGAGGATATTCTCTCCCGGGCGATCGCTCTGCACGATCTCGCCTTCGTAACGGCGCGCCCATTCGGCCATATAGTCGAGATAGTCAGCGGTGAATGCGACTTCCACCGCCGCCAGCTGCTGGATCTTGCCGCCTTCAGCCACGATCAGCCCGGCAATCTCTTCAGCACGCTGGCGGATACCCGCGGCAATCTTGCGCAGCCAGCCCGCGCGCTCAATCGCCGGCAGTGCCTCCCAGGCGGGCTGGGCGCGCTCAGCCGCGTCAATCGCCAGCCGCGCCTCTTCGGCAGTCCCGTCCGGGATCCGCGACAGCAGCGCTTCGGTCGCCGGGTTAAGCACGTCGATCCAGCCGTCGCCGCGACCGGAAACGAACTGGCCATCAATATACATTTGGTGTTGAACGGGTGCTGTCATGGCTGCTCCTGTAGTGCGTTTGTATTTAACAAGTGATTTTTTTGTTAAATATCGGGCGGATAAGCCGTGGCTTCGCAGCACGTTGGCGCCGTTCTGTGAGCTGATTCATAAAACCGGGCCAAAAATGCCCGGTTGAGGTTACATTCCAATAACACAAACTGCCCGTTTGCGATAAATCTGCCGCAAACGGGCAGTTTTCAGCTGAGGGTGCGGGCCTGCAGCGCCCCGGCAAGCTGGCCGTCCTCCCGCAGCTGTCGCCAGGCATCGATGATCTCCGGCGGGAAGGTGACGTGGCTGATGAAGTCTTTCCCCCGCGGACCGTATCCTTCAGGCGTATCCTGCAGGCGCGGCAGCTCGCCCAGCAGCAGCCCCAGGTAGCGGGCGACCGGCCACAGCCCCGTCCCGCCGCCCGCGAACCCCAGCTGACCCTCGGCCTGCTCCAGCTGCGGCGAGCAGCCGGGAAAGCTCAGCCATTGTGGCGGCGTCGTCGCCCCCTGCCAGACGCGGGCGAAGGTGGCCATGGTTCGCCGCTGCATGGTGGGGTCCTGAATGACGATCCCGCGACGATGAGGGATCCCCCCGTTCTCCAGCGTGGCCCGGGTAAAACGGGCGTTCTCGCCGCAGTTGGTCGATTGGTCCTCCACCACCAGCCGCGAGCGCGGAATGTGCCAGTAGTCATGAGCAATATCGGCCAGAATATGCGCTTCCGGACGCCCCACCACCGGCAACATACGGTAACGGGGATCCTGGCGCACCGCCTCGTAGAGATAGTTCGTAGAATGTCCCACGCCGCCGCTGATCAGCAGCGGGACTTCCCGTTCCGCCGCCAGCCGGCAGGCGGCGTCGATGGTCGGGATCACGGCGTTGCCGGCCAGCACCACCACGTCCACCTGCGGCAGCGCGGGCAGCGTCGCCAGATCGTCCTGCGCCAGCCAGGCGCCGACCTGGTTAGCCGCCGCCAGCGTCGCCGCCGACAACGGGGGAAATTGTTCTGCCATTCTGTCTCCTTAATTCCCTCTCAGCCGATCGGAGAGGATGCTTTCGCCATCATAAACGCCGCCTCGCGGGAGGCAAAGCGGTGTTAATTTGTAACCATTTTGAAATAACAAGAAACATCTAAAAACAGGCGGGTTGCACCTGAACAACTCACTATGAAAATAACAAAAAACAGCAAAATCAGGTGGAAAATAAAAAATAGCGTCGCGGTTACACCAGTCCAAACCGCGTCATAACGCCCAGTTTGCCAGCGATGAACTTGCCAATTGTAACCTTCAACCCTAAGTTGCTTAACAATTACACAACCTTTTCACACCAGGTTGCACCCTGTTTACACAGAGTGACACCTGACCTATTTACCGTGGCGGGAGAACGTTTCGTAATGAGCAATCCACAAGACAACACTGCATCCATTCTGCAGAAAAACAAGAAGGTCCTGATCGCCAGCCTGACAGGCAGCGCCATCGAATGGTTCGATTATTTTCTCTATGGCACCGCCGCCGCGCTGGTGTTCAACAAAATCTTCTTTCCGATGGTCGACCCGGTCATCGGCCTGATCCTCTCCTGGCTCTCCTTCTCGCTGACGTTTTTTATCCGCCCCATCGGCGGCGTCATTTTCGCTCATATCGGCGATCGCATCGGCCGCAAGAAGACGCTGGTGCTGACCCTGTCGCTGATGGGCAGCGCCACGGTGGCGATCGGCCTGCTTCCCACCTATGAGATGGTGGGCCTCTGGGCGCCCGCCCTGCTGATAACCCTGCGCATTATTCAGGGCATGGGTATCGGCGGTGAATGGGGCGGTGCGCTACTGCTGGCCTACGAATACGCGCCGGAGAAGCGGAAAGGCTTTTTCGGCAGCATTCCCCAGGCCGGCGTGACCATCGGCATGCTGATGGCGACGTTTATCGTCTCGCTGATGACCCTGTTTGACGAGACACAGTTTCTCGCCTGGGGCTGGCGTATACCGTTCCTGCTCAGCTCCGTCCTCGTTTTTCTCGGCCTGTGGATCCGCAAAGATATCGACGAAACGCCCGCCTTTAAGCAGGTGAAAAAATCCGGCCAGGTGGCGAAGGCCCCGCTGCGCGAAACGCTCAAGCACCACTGGCGGGAAGTGCTGATTGCCGCCGGTCTGAAAGTGGTGGAGACCGCCCCATTCTATATCTTCTCCACCTTTGTGGTCAGCTATGCCACCACCACCCTGAGCTACCAGAAGTCGCAGGCGCTGGAATCCGTGACCCTGGGCGCGCTGGTGGCCACCGTGATGATCCCGCTGATGGGGCTGCTGTCAGACAAGGTGGGGCGGCAAAAGATGTATACCCTGAGCGTGGTGCTGCTGGGGCTGTTTATCGTTCCGTGGTTCCTGCTGCTCGACACCGGCACCAGCTGGGGCATCATGCTGGCGACGGTCGTTGCCTTCGGCATCCTGTGGGCGCCGGTAACTGCGGTGCTCGGCACCTTGTGCTCTGAGATTTTCAGCGCCAATGTGCGCTATACCGGGATCACCCTCGGCTACCAACTGGGTGCCGCGCTGGCCGGGGGCACCGCGCCGCTTATCGCCACCGGTCTGCTGGCAAAATATGACGGGGACTGGCGGCCGGTGGCCGTTTATCTGGGCGTAACGGTGGTGATTTCGCTGCTGGCAATTTTCTGCGCCAGCCGGATGAAGTCCGCGCCGGGTGCGGCCCCTTCCCGGGCGGAAAGCGCCTAACCGCCGCCGTCTGGGCAGGTAGCGTGCCGACTATCCCGCCCGGCGGCGCTGCGCTTGCGCGGGCCTACAGAGGGAGATCACGCCGCGGGGGATACCGCTCATCCCAGGTCCGGTAAGCATGTAGGCCCGGTAAAGCGCCAGCCGCCACCGGGCAGAAACAGACGTAACGTCTTCACCTCCTGCTTAGCCGGCCAGGTTGGCCGGCGAGTGTCAGGCGCTCTGGTTATCCAGTGTCAGCTGCCCCTCACGCCGCTGCTTCAGCTTCCAGAAGCCCCACAGGGCAATAAACCACAGCGGAGAAGCCAACAGCGCCAGCAGCGTGTCCGGGTCAAAGATCATGATGAAGATGGCGAAGGCGAAGAACAGCAGGCTCACCCAGCTCATCACCACCCCGGCAGGCATCTTAAAGATCGACCCGGCGTGCAGGTCCGGACGCTGACGGCGATAGACCAGATAGGCCACGAGGATCATCCCCCAGCTGAACACCACCATAATCGCCGCCAGGGTCGAGACGATGGTGAACAGGGTCATCACATTCGGTACCAGGAATAGCAGCAGCGTACCGATCAGCATGCAGAAGCAGGAGAACAGCAGGCTACGCACCGGGATGCGGGTATTGCGCGACAGGATGCGAAACTGCCAGTGCGCATGCTTCTCCACCGACAGGCCGTACAGCATGCGGGTGCTGGAGAAGACGCCGCTGTTGGCCGAGGACATCGCCGAGGTCAGCGCCACGAAGTTAATCACCGCCGCGGCGGCAGGCAGCCCGGCCTTGGCAAACAGCGTCACGAACGGACTGGTCTCCGCCGATACCCCCGGCCAGGAGGCGACGGCGATAATCACCACCATCGACAGCAGATAGAAGATGATAATCCGCAGCGGCAGAGCATTGATCGCCTTGGGCAAAATGCGCTGCGGATCGCGGGTCTCCGCCGTCATGGTGCCCAGCAGCTCAATGCCGGTAAAGGAGAAGATCGCTATCTGGAAGCCGGCGAAAAAACCGGTGATACCGTGAGGCATAAAAGCCGTCGGGTCGGTAAGATGGCTGAGAGAAGCCGTCACGCCGTCCGGAGAAGTCCAGCCAGTGGCAATCATCCAGCCGCCGGTGCCGATCAGGGCGATAATGGTGATCACCTTGATCAGGGCGAACCAGAACTCCGCCTCGCCAAACATTTTCACCGACAGCAGGTTAAGCAGGAACAGGATCGCCAGCATGCTGAGGGCCGGCATCCATGCCGACAGTTCCGGGAACCAGTACTGCATATAGCTCCCGCAGACCACCACGTCGGCAATGCAGGTCACTACCCAGCTTAGCCAGTAGGTCCAGCCGAGGTAAAAGCTGGCCTGCGGCCCGAGATACTCGCCGACAAAGTCGGCAAACGAGCGGTAGTCATGGCGGGTGAGCAGCAGCTCCCCCATCGCCCGCATCACCATATAGGTAAAGAACCCGACCAGCACATAGATCACCAGAATCGAGGTGCCGGCGACGGCGATGTTGCGCCCCGCCCCCATAAACAGCCCGGTGCCGATGGCGCCCCCGAGGGCAATCATTTGAATGTGGCGGGCGCCGAGCCCGCGTTTAAGCTGTGACGCGCCCTCACCTCCGGCGGCAGGAGACGCCTGATGTTGATGTTCAGTCATGGTGTTTCCTCAGGCTGGTTGTGGGAGGCGAAGAGCCGCGGCGCGCAGCAGCAGCCCGGCGCGCTGACCGGTGGCGACCCCGGCATTGGGAAAGAGGATATAGGGGGCCCGGGCCTGCACCACCCACCGTTTCTCCGCCTGGCGAGCGATTTCGTATCCCGCCGGGAGCGCGGTGAAGTTCTCAACGTTGGCCGCGAGATTAAGCGTAAATTCCCCCTCGCGCTTGATGATGCTCTCCTCGACCAGGAAGTAGTCCACTGGCGCTTTGTCGCGCGGCGGTAGCGGCGCGTCAGAAATCCAGGCCCGGATCGCCGCGTCGGTAGCGGCGAACAGGCTGAGATCGTTGGCGCCGAACGGCATCACTTTCCCCAGCTCCAGGGTGGCGCTTTGCGCGGCGAACTTTTCGCAGGTGAAATGGGTGAAGGTGCCGCCCGCTTCGGTATGCCGCACGATGGCATCCATCCCGCTGGCCTGCAACAGCTGGTAGAAGCCAGGCGAAAAATCCCCGGCGTGGGCCGGGAGCAGCGCAAACTGGCGATACAGCGACCCGCGAATGGCGGTATGCATATCGAGATGGCTACGGTTGACCGGACCCGCCGCATCGGCGGCGCGATAGAAGGCCTGCACCGCCTGCTCCAGCGCAAAAGCCCGCCGCGACTCATTCCCCGGGGTGACCGCCAGATGGCGGCCGCCGAACAGGCGATTCAGGTCGTTGTGCAGATAGCGACGCGCGGCGCGGATCGCCGGCAGGTTACCAAAGACAATCAGCAGCGCCTGAGTGAGCGGCTGCCGCCCCTGACTCAAATCGTGGGTCAACTGCAGCAGCAGCTCCGTCGGCGCGGTCTCATTGCCATGCACGCCCGCGGAGAGGATCGTCGCCTGGCGCCACGGCGCCGTCGGCAGCAACTGCAGGATCCCCTCGCCCAGCCAGCGGGCCTCGATGCCCGCCGGGAAGCTCCACTCCTGCAGGCGGCAGTGCAGTAAATCGTTAACCAGGTGCTCCATCTGCCGCTCCTTAACGCTGAAAATCATAGACCGCGCCCAGGCGCAGGATCTGCGTCAGCTCATCCAGCGCCTGATAAACCTCGCGCAGCAGCTGCGGGTCCGCCAGATCGCGGGCGTGCAGCCGGTCGCGATAGTGTTTTTCCACCCATGCCGTCAGCTGCTGATAACGCTCGTCGTTCATCAGGCTATGCGCGTTGACCGCCCGGCGTTCAGCCTCGTTGAGCACCACCCGCAGCCGCAGACAGGCCGGGCCGCCGCCGTTGCGCATGCTTTCCCGCAGGTCAAAGACCGCCACTTCATCGATCGGCGATGCGCTGTCGGCGGCCAGGTCGCTCAGATAGCGCCAGACGTTTTCCCGCTGGCGGCACTCCTCCGGGACCACGATCAGCATCTTGCCGTCAGGTTTGCTCAGCAGCTGGCTGTTGAACAGATATGAGGCCACCGCGTCATCGAGCGACACCCGCTCGTCCGGCACTTCCACGCTGGTGAACGGGATATCCAGACTGTCGCTTTTATCCCGCAGCGTCGCCAGCACCGTCGCCTGATCGACAAACGCCTGCTGATGGTGGAACAGCACATAGCGATTGCTGACCGCGATGACGTCGTTGTGAAACACGCCGCGATCGATAGCCTGCGGCGCCTGCTGGGCAAACACCGTGTAGCGCGGATCCAGTTGATGCAGGCGGGCCACCGCCTCGCTGGCCTCGAGGGTCTGCCGCGCCGGATACTTCACCGGGGCGATCCCGCCGCTGGCGCGTCGACCGTAGACAAAAAACTGCACCCCCTGTCGGTCATACTCCCGGCAGAAGCGGTTATGGTTGGCCGCGCCTTCATCGCCGAGGTCGCCATGCTGCGGCAGCGCCGCATGGTGGGCGAAGTAGCGCGGATCGGCGAACGTGGCGCCCAGGATCGCCGAGGTGGTGGGCGCCTCCTGCATACGGTGCAGCTTATTGTTCAGGTTGGCGACGGTGAAATGAACTTTGCCATCGGCGCTGTCCGCCGACGGTGAGACGGTCGCCGCGTTGGCGGTCCACATCGACGAGGCGGAGCTGAAGGCGGAGAGCAGCTGCGGCGCCGCGTGGGCCGCCTGCCGGATGACCTGCTCATCGCTGCCCTGGAAACCGACTTCGCGCAGCAGACGTAGATTCGGACGCGGCTGCGGCGGCAGAATGCCCTGCACGAATCCGCGATCGGCAAGGGCTTTCATTTTATACAGCCCCTGCAGCGCCGCCTTTTTAGGGTTAGAGAGACCATCGCGGTTATTTTGCGAGGCTTCATTGCCGACGGAGAGTCCGGCGTAGTGGTGCGTCGGGCCGACCAGGCCATCAAAGTTTGCTTCAAAACCAGACATATGTCCTCACAGGATCCGTTATCAGAATGGCAGGCCCGGCGATACCGTCGCCGGGAGCGTCAGCGTATCGCTGACCAGAGAGGCCATCGGCCAGGCACAGTAATCAGCGGCGTACCACGCTGCCGCGCGATGGTTGCCGGAGGCGCCCACCCCGCCAAACGGCGCTTTACTCGAGGCGCCGGTCAGCGGCTTGTTCCAGTTGACGATCCCGGCCCGCGCCTCGTCCGCCAGCTGTTCAAACTGCGCCGCATCGCTGGAGATCAGCCCGACGGCCAGGCCATAGCGGGTCTGGTTGGCGAGGCGAATGGCCTCCGGGAAATCGTCATAACGGATAACCGTCAGCAGCGGGCCAAAGTATTCTTCATCCGGCACCTCGATACCGGTGACGTCGACGATCCCCGGCGTCAGCACCGTGGAGTGCGGGTCGGGCTGGCGCATGCGCAGCAGCACCTTGCCGCCGAGCCCCTCCAGTTTTTGCTGCGCCGCCAGCATGTTCTGCGCGGCGTCGAGAGAAATCACTCCGCCCATAAACGGCGCGGGCTGGTCATCCCACTTGCCGGCGCGGATCTGCGCGCTGGCCGCGACCAGCCGCTGCAGCAGCGCATCCCCCTGCTCGCCGCGCGGCACGATCAGCCGGCGCGCGCAGGTGCAGCGCTGCCCGGCGGAGATAAACGCCGACTGGATAATCACATGCAGCGCCGCATCGACATCGGCCACGTCGGCGACGATCAGCGCGTTGTTGCCGCCCATCTCCAGCGCCAGCATCTTCTCCGGCTGGCCGCCGAAATAGCGATGGAAGTGGAAACCCGCCGCCGCGCTGCCGGTGAACAGTACGCCGTCGATATCACGATTTTCCAGCAGCGCCTGGCCAGTGGTTTTTCCGCCCTGCAGCAGATTGATCACCCCGTCAGGGACGCCCGCCTGCTGCCACAGCTGGACGGTCATTTCGGCGGTGGCCGGCGTCAGCTCGCTGGGTTTAAACACGATGGTATTCCCGGCAATCAGTGCCGGAATGATGTGCCCGTTGGGCAGGTGGCCCGGGAAGTTGTAGGGACCAAAGACCGCCATCACGCCATGCGGTTTGTGGCGCAGCTGTGCTTTTCCGTCCGGCAGCGTCGACTCATGAAAGCCCGTCCGCTGGTGATAGGCCTCGATGGAGATCGCGGCCTTGCCGATCATCGCCTGTACTTCGGTGCGGGTCTCCCACAGCGGCTTGCTGGTCTCGCGGGAAATCAGGGTCGCCAGCGCCTCTTTATGTGTCTCCAGCAGCGCGGCAAAACGCTCCACCACGGCAATACGCTCGGCCAGCGGCCGGTGCGACCAGGGGTAAAATGCCGCGCGCGCCGCGGCGCAGGCCGCCTGGACGTCGTCGGCACCCGCGCTGGCCGCCTGCCACAGCAGCGACTGATCCTCCGGGGCCAGTTTGCTCATCGTTGCCCCACTGCCCGCCTGCCACTGCCCGGCTATAAACTGTGCTTTTACCGCCATGATCTGTTTTCCTCTGGATTCAGGGTTACCGTATAAACGCGGTCGGTTTCACTGACCTGCAGCGCGTCCAGCGCGGCGGCGTCCAGTGAGACCTGCTCTTCGTGGGCCACCAGCAGCGCCCGGAAATTGTCGAACTGACCGTTGGCGACGAGCGTCGGCGCCGGCAGGGCGCCCATCAGCTGCTGGGCCGGCAGGCACTGGCTATCGCGCACGGCGCGGATCTGATCGGTGTTCGCCTCCAGCACCGGTCCGGCATCGAAAATATCCACCGAGCCGCGCCAGCTGAATCCCTCTTTCTCGAGGATCGCCCGCGCCGGGGCGGTATTGGGATGCACCTGACCGATGACCTCGCGGGCCGCTTCCGGCAGCAGTGATATATAGATCGGGTAAGCCGGCATCAGTTCGGCAATAAAGGTTTTCATGCCGGTGCCGGTCAGCCGGTCAGCATCGGCAAACGGGATGTCGAAGAAGTGATGGCCCAGCGCATCCCAGAACGGCGACTGCCCCTGCTCATCGCTGCAGCCGCGCAGTTCGGCAAACAGGTACGGGGAAAACCACTCGCGGAAGGCGGCGATAAATAAAAAGCGCGCCTTGGAGAGCAGCAGACCATTGCGGTTGCGCTGATAGGCCGGGTCGAGAAACAGCGTACACAGTTCGCTGTGCCCGGTGTGGTCATAGCTGAGATTAAGCAGCTCCTGAGGCTTATAGACTCCCAGCGCTTTCGAGGCGCGAACCGTTTTCTGAATGCGAAAATTGTAAAACGGCTCGTCCAGGCCCACCGCGACCTCAATGGCGCTCACCCCCACCACCCGCGCCAGCGCGGTGTCTTCCAGCACAAACAGGAAACCCTGCTGGCCGCGCGGCAGTTCGCCGGCGAAGGTCTCGATACTGCGCTGGATACGGGCGGCCAGGCGCCCGGCATCATGCGGTAAGGAGGTCATGCCGACCCCCGCCCGCGCGGCAAGGCGGACGATGTCGTCGAGATCGTTTTCCCGTACGGGACGAAATAGCATCACAGGCCGTCCTCCCGGTTAGCGGGTTAAGCGAGCAACGGCGCGATCAAGGCGCACGAAGGCTTCCGCAATATCCGCCAGCGGGATATTGAGCGCCGGCGCGAAGCGCAGCACGTCCGGGCCGGCAATCAGGGCGATCAGCCCCTCTTCCGCCGCCAGGTTGGTCAACGTTTTGGCCTTGCCGCGCAGCGGCCCCGCCAGCTCAGCGCCGATCAGCAGACCGGTGCCGCGCACGGCGCTGAACGCATCGTAACGGGCAGAGATCGCATTCAACTGGTCAACAATCAGCGCATGGCGCTCGCCAACGCCCGCCAGCAGCGGCGCATCGAGATGGGCCAGCACGGCGTTAGCGACGGTCGCCGCCAGCGGGTTGCCGCCGAAGGTGGTGCCATGGGTGCCGGGCTGGAAGACCTGCGCCCAGGCCTCTTTCGCCAGCATCGCGCCGATTGGGAAGCCGCCCCCCAGCCCTTTGGCGCTGGTGAGGATGTCCGGGACGACGTTGTAGTGCTGGTAGGCGTAGAGATGGCCGGTACGGCCCGCCCCGGTCTGCACCTCATCGAATATCAGGGTCGCGTGATGGCGATCGCAGAGGGTGCGCAGCGCCTGGAGGAACGCCGGGTCAGCGGGTATCACGCCGCCTTCGCCGATGATCGGCTCGACGATCACCGCACAGGTGCGCGAAGAGATGGCCGCGGTGACCGCCTCGATGTCGTTATAGGGCAGATGGGTAATGCCCTGCGGCAGCGGAGCATAATCGCTGGAATATTTCGGCTGGCCGCCGACGGAGACGGTGAACAGCGTCCGGCCATGGAAGGCATGGTTGAAGGCGATGATTTCGCTTTTTTCACCACCAAACTTATCGTGAGCGTATTTCCGCGCCAGTTTGAGAGCGGCCTCGTTGGCTTCGGCGCCGGAGTTGCAGAAAAACACCTTATCGGCAAAGGTCGACTGCACGAGGGTTTTCGCCAGCTGCAGCACCGGCTCGTTGGTATAGCCATTGCCGATATGCCACAGTTTCGCCAGTTGATCCTGCAGGGCCTGAGCCAGCGCCGGATGGGCATGGCCTAAGGCATTCACCGCAATGCCGCCCGCCATATCGATATACTCTTTCCCCTGCTGGTCCCAGACGCGGGAACCCGCCGCCCTGACCGGAATAAACGGCGCGGGGGCAAAACAGGGAACCAGGTAAGCGTCAAAATCTTCGCGAGTCATAGTGCCTGACATCATTCATCTCCGGAACGTAAGACGACGGAAAACGCTCCCGCCGCGTTGGACAATCGACATTAACCCTGACCCTCGGCTTATTTTGGACACGAGCGCGCCCGCTGTGATGGCAAAAATATTCACCACAGGAAAAATAAGCCCTATTTATTTTGCGGGTATTTGTTAATTCATGGTTAACGTCATGTTGTTGTGTGGGCTAATGCTGGCCTGTGAACAATAAGATTGTCAATACGGGTGGAAGCAATTTATTCACTTTTTGAAGATCATCAAGATAATGAAAAACATAGAAAAAATATTTTTCTATGCACTTAAGTGAATAAAAAGTGAATTAAAATGCACAGCTTGCAGGTGGTTGGCGTGCGTAGTTATTCACTTAAAAAATAAAAAATCTAACAAAAATTTAAAAATCGGAATTGCCGTCAAATACCGCTTTATAAAATTGGTGATACCATTCATTGCACAGAGTTTACTGCTGTAGCTATTCCACGGTTTTACACGACATAAATAACACTGAGAAACAGGACTCTTATGGAAAAGTTATCTTACGCATCTGAAAGTAGTACATCTCCATGGACCACCTACCTGCGCCAGATCGACCGTGTCGCGCCTTATCTCGGCGATCTTGCCTACTGGGTGGAAACCCTGCGCCATCCGAAGCGTGCGCTGATCGTCGACATTCCTGTGCAAATGGACGACGGCACCATCCGCCACTTCGAGGGCTATCGCGTTCAGCACAATCTGTCGCGTGGACCGGGTAAAGGTGGTGTTCGCTACCATCCGGATGTCGATCTTAACGAAGTCATGGCACTTTCTGCCTGGATGACCATTAAGTGCGCCGCGGTCAATATTCCTTACGGCGGGGCCAAAGGCGGCATTCGCGTCGACCCCTTCTCACTGTCAGAAGGTGAACTGGAGCGTCTGACCCGCCGCTACACCAGCGAAATCGGCATTATTATCGGGCCGCAGAAAGATATTCCGGCGCCGGACG
This sequence comes from Klebsiella sp. HMSC25G12, assembly GCF_001807705.1. Lineage (NCBI taxonomy): Bacteria > Pseudomonadati > Pseudomonadota > Gammaproteobacteria > Enterobacterales > Enterobacteriaceae > Klebsiella > Klebsiella sp. HMSC25G12. Next base: position 155,339 of record NZ_KV789913.1, read on the forward strand.
TCGGCACCAACGGTAAAGTGATGGCATGGATGATGGACACCTACTCCATGAACCATGGCACCACCATTACCGGCGTGGTCACCGGCAAACCGATCCACCTCGGCGGCTCCCTCGGCCGTGAAAAGGCCACCGGGCGTGGCGTATTTGTCACCGGCCGGGAAGTGGCTCGTCGCGCCGGTATCGAAATTGAAGGCGCCAAAGTCGCGCTGCAGGGCTTTGGTAACGTCGGTAGCGAAGCAGCCCGCCTGTTCGCCGGCGTCGGCGCCCGCGTGGTGGTCATTCAGGATCATACCGCGACCCTGTATAACGAAGGCGGGATTGATATGGCCGCCCTCACCGCCTGGCAGGCGGAGAAAAAGCAGATTGCCGGTTTCCCTGGCGCCCAGGAGATCGATAAAGACGCCTTCTGGACCACCCCGATGGACATTCTGATCCCGGCGGCACTGGAAGGGCAAATCACCCGCGAGCGCGCGGAGAAGCTGACCTGCAAACTGGTGCTGGAAGGGGCCAACGGCCCAACCTATCCGGAAGCGGACGACGTGCTGGCCGAGCGCGGCGTGATCGTAGTGCCGGACGTTATCTGTAACGCCGGTGGGGTGACCGTCAGCTATTTTGAGTGGGTGCAGGATATGGCCAGCTTCTTCTGGAGCGAAGAAGAGATCAACGCCAAGATGGACCGCATCATGACCGACGCCATTATTCACGTCTGCGATAAAGCCGCCGAGAAAGCGTGTACGCTGCGTACCGCCGCCTATATCGTGGCCTGCGAGCGCATCCTGATGGCGCGTAAAGACCGCGGCATCTACCCGGGCTGATCCCCGTCAGGGTGTGAATCAGGGGGTGGCGTAGCGCCGCCCCCTTTTTTTCGCTATCGTGCCGTCAACCGCCGTTAGACCACAGCACCGGCCATCCCCGACGCTGCGACTCCGCCAGCAGCGCCGCGCACGGATTGACCGCGCAGGGGTTGCCAACCAGCGCGAGCAGCGGCAGATCCGAGATATGGTCCCCAAAGGCATAGCACGCCGCCAGCGGCTGGCCCCGTTCCTGCGCGTAGCGTTGAGCATGCAACGCCTTATGTTCGCCAATGGCGGTCCGCCAGAGTTCCCCGGTATAGTGTTCGTCAACCACCACCGGCTCTGAACACAGGGCATGCTCCACCCCCAGCGCCGCCATCGCTGGCCAGAGAATGTCGGTCATCGATCCGGAGACAAACACCACGTCATCCCCGCGCGCCTGATGTTGCCGGAGGATCGCCACCACCTCACGGTGAAAACCGTACCCACCTTCGCGATACAGTGCCTCAGCAACCGCCCGTACCTGGGCGCGCGGCTCATGGCGAAACAGCGAATAGTAGTAGCGATTGATTGCCTCCCGCGGTTGACCCGCTTTGCTAAGCGCCTGGAGCTGGCGGACAATCGCCGCGGCCGTCAAACCGCACTGCAGCGGATATTCCTCGGCATAGCGGTGCAGAAACAGGAACATACTTTTGCCGGTAATCAGCGTTTCATCCACGTCAAAAAAGGCGATGCTCATCCCCGTCCCCCTGCTCAATACTGACCAGATAATGTTGATGGCAGAGCGCCGCCTGCTCACACTCCTTACGAGTAATGTAGTTCAGGTCATAGACGCTGAAGCTAAAGCCGACTTCCGCTTTGCGGGTGCCGGTCTGGTCAAAACCGACCGAACACTCGCAGGTAAAGCGGCCGTGGGCTGAGCTTTTGCGCGACACCACATTCAGCACAATGGTCACCGGCAGCGGGAAAACAAAGCTGGAAAAAGCTACCTGCAGCGAGCTCAGCGTGAAGTACTTCTCGTCCATCGCCACGCCCGCCTCCGCCAGCAGAAATTTCTCCGAGGTGGCGATGATGGTTTGCCGCGCCGCCTCGATCAGCACCATCCCCTGGATGTGTTGCCCGGTCTGGTGGTCGCAGAGCAGCTCCGAGGCGTCCTGCAGGATCAGACGCGCGCAATAGCTATCTTCATCGCGTTTTTCCGGCGAGGTGATGAGGATGTTCTCTTTTTTACGTTTATGCACCAGCCGCTGATGATCGCGGTTGTTTTGATAATAGAGATCCTGCAGATTGACGATCTGGCGGATTTTATCCGGATAGTGCTGACGAATAATGCAGACCGTGCGGGAGATGTCGTCGAGCTGCACGCCCTGACCAATGACGATTTTATCGACGCCGGCGAGCTCGCCGCTCCAGACAAAACGCTCAAACTCGTTGACGGTCAGCACGTTCTGATGCCGCCGGGCAAAATCGGTAAATTTCTCACCCACCACAATTAATTTTTCCATGGCGCTTGTCTCCTCAGATCGCTTTCATAATTAACGCAATACCCATCCCGCCGCCGATACACAGCGAGGCCAGGCCGGTCGGCTTATTCTCCCGGCGCAGCGCGTGCAGGAGGCTCACGACAATCCGGGTTCCGGAACTGCCAAGCGGGTGCCCGAGGGCAATCGCGCCGCCGTTGACGTTCAGGCGGGCGGCTATCTCCTCCGCCGTCATCTGATGCTCTCGGGCCAGCCCCTTGACCACCCCCAGCACCTGCGCGGCAAAGGCTTCGTTAATTTCCAGTCGCGCCATATCGCTGAGCTGAAAACGCCCGCGGCGCAGGGCGCACGTCATGGCCGGCAGCGGCCCAAGCCCCATCATCGCCGGGTCGACGCCGCCCTCGCCGAAGGAGACTATCTCAGCCAGCGGCCGCAGGCCGTACTGCGCAACGGCGCGCGCCGAGGCGAGGATCACTGACGCCGCGCCGTCGTTCAGCCCCGAGGCGTTGCCCGCCGTGACGCTCCCGTCGCGACGAAAAGCCGGTTTCAGCGCCGCCAGCTGGTCGGCGCTAAGGTCATGGCGGATCTGCTCATCCTCGCGGACCACGCTGACGCCCCGCTTCCCGCTGACCGTCACCGGCACGATCTCCTCGGCAAAATGGCCGGCGCGGCTGGCGGCGGAGGCTTTTTGATGGCTGTCCAGCGCGTACTGGTCCTGTTCTGCGCGCGAGATCTGCTCATGCGCGGCGATGGCCTCCGCCGTTTCCCCCATCGGAATATGCAACAGCGGATCGGTTAAGCCATCGCTCTGGATCAGATCCTCACTGCTGAACGCGCCAAATTTCATGCCGCCCCTTATCTCTCCCCGCAGCAAAAACGGCGCCTGGCTCATGTTTTCCATCCCGCCAGCGACGACCAGGTCGGCATAACCGCTCTGGATATGGATCGCCCCCTCGGTAATACTTTTCATGCCGCTACCGCAGATCATATTCAGGGTGTAAGCCGGCTTTTGCACCGGGATCCCCGCCCGCAGCGCGACCTGACGCGCCGGCCCCATCCTCTGCCCGGCGGCGAGGACGCAGCCGCAGATCACTTCGTCAATCCACGCCGGGTCAATCCCGGCCTGCTGCAGGTTGTGGCGGACGGTGAGCGCGGCCAGTTCCACCGCAGAGACCGTTTTCAGGGCGCCAAGAAAACGCCCCACCGGCGTACGGCAGGCCGCGACGATATACACTTTATTCATGATTATTCCATTACGTAGAGCGAGGAAAGATACTGCGAGGTCCCGGCTTCGCCACCGGTAAAGCCCACATAGCCATCAGGATTGATCACCGCATAGTCATCGCGGCCAATCTGTAGCGCCTCGAGAAACGCCTCGTCCGCCGGGTCAAGGGCGCAGAATATAAACCAGCCGCCAGGTTTCAGGCGGGATAAGGGAGGACAGTCGACGCGCGCGGAAAAGACCACGACCTTACCGCTGGCGAAGGCGTCATAACTGTTGCGAAACGTTGCCTGCGGCGAGGTAAAGACGTACCACGGAACATGGTGGCCCATCAGGCCGTTCGGGTGAGCGCACTGCGGCGCGGCAAAGCCGGCGTACTGCAGCGGCAGCTGGTGGCGATAATAGTGACGATTGCAAAACTCCGGAAAGTAGACCGCGTCGATATGATTTTTCGGCACCAGACCGGCGATCAGGCCGGTATCGTGATCGGTGGCATGCAGCACGCCGCTCACCGCGGCGAAGCGCTCGGTGCGATAGGATGCCAGCAGCCGGTCGCTGGCGACGCCATGCAGGTAAAAGGCCAGCTTCCAGGCCAGGTTAATCGCATCCTGAATACCGGTATTCATCCCCTGCCCGCCAATCGGACTGAACAGATGGAAAGCATCGCCTGCCAGCATGATATTGTGCTGCAGATTGTCATCGGCGATCCGGTTATAGAAGTTGGCGCTGGAGGACCAGGTCAGCGCCTGCGCCGGAGGAACCTCGGGGCAGAAGCGCGCCAGCGCCACGTTGATCTCCTGCAGATCCGGCACCGGACGCGGCGACGGTAATCGACCGGCTCTTTTAATCACGATCCTGACCTGATTGTCCGGCATGGGCAGAAAGATCAGAAAGCCCAGCTCGTCAATATAGTAAGAGGTTCCCGGGAGCGTCGCCGCGCTGGCGAACTGCACGTCCGCCATTACAAAATGCAGCGGGTAATCATGGCCGCTAAAGCCAATCCCGGCCAGCTCCCGGACGGTGCTGGCCGCGCCGTCGGCGCCGATAATATAGTCATAGGTAGCGGAACAGGCCCGGCGGGCATCGTCGAGCAGAGAGACGTGATAGCGCCCTTCCTCCCGCCGCCAGGAGACCAGCTGATGTCCGCGTTTCACCAGTTGACCGGCCTCGGCCAGCGCCGTTTCAAGGATCTTCTCCGTCCGCGGCTGCGGGATACTGACATGGAAGGGATAGCAGGTGGGGAGATGGCGGTTATCAATATGCAGAAACTTGCGGTTTTTATACCAGGCGTAAATTGACGGAACCTGCTTGCCCTGGGCGGTCAGCTCCCCGGCAAGGGCTAAGCCGTGGAAGGCTTTAATCGTCGCCGGACTGACGCTCAGCGCTTTGGACCAGGTGGTGCTGTGTGTATTTTTATCAATAATATCAAAATCAATTCCATACTTATTCAGATAGCAGCCAATGATTAACCCTACCGGGCCGGCGCCAACAATGAGTACTTTTTTCACGATCGAGCCTCTCTGTATGCCCCCAGGGGGGCATACGCGTGTTGCCTGGGTGCAGGGTGAGTTAGGGGTAGATATCGTCGGCCAGACGGCGATCGCCGGCGACATTGCAGATATGCCAGTAGGGATAAGGCTTCTCTTTTTCGCTCACGCTGTTGAGGATCGCCGCCTCCTCGTCGCTCAGCGTCCAGTTCAGTGCCGCCAGGTTATCCTCCAGCTGGGCGAGTTTGGTCGCGCCGATCACCAGCGATGTGATCCCCGGGCGGGTACGCAACCAGTTGAGCGCCACCTGCGCCACGCTGGCGTTGCGCTGACGGGCAATCTCCTGCATCACTTCCAGAGTCTGCCAGGCTTGTTCGCGATTGGCGATCGGCGCCGACTCAAACGGGGTGGCGTTCGCCAGCCGACTGCCCTCAGGAAACGCCTGATTGCGAGGGTATTTACCGGTGAGGAAGCCCCCGGCCAGCGGGCTCCAGACGGTGATGCCGACGTTCTGATCGACGCTGAGCGGGATAATCTCATGCTCCAGTTCTCGCGCGGCGATATTGTAATAGCCCTGATAGACGCAGAATTTTTCCAGTCCGAGGCGCTCTGAGATCCCCTGCGCCTTCGCCAGCTGCCAGGCCGCGTAGTTGGAGACCCCGATGTAGCGAATTTTCCCGGCGCGAATCAACGCATCCAGCGTCCGCAGGGTATCCTCCAGCGCGGTGCGCGGATCGAACCCGTGGAGATGATAGATATCGATATAATCCGTTTTCAGCCGCTGCAGGCTGGCGTCGACGGCATTAATAATATGGTAGCGCGACGCCCCCAGCGCGTTCGGATTGGGGTCGGTCTGCCAGCGTCCTTTGGTGCCGATAATCACCTGCTGGCGTTTCCCCTTCAGCGCGTTACCGAGCAGCTCTTCGCCCTGGCCGTTTTTATAACAGTCCGCGGTATCAAAAAAGTTAATCCCGGCGTCCAGCGCTTTGTACACCAGATCGTATGCCGTATGCTCAGGCACCACGCCGAATTCCGACCAGTTGCGTCCCGGCGCGCCGAGAAAGGCCCCTTTTTCACCAAACGTCATGGCGCCAAAACAGAGCTCCGACACCGACAGCCCGGTGGAACCTAAATACCGATACTTCATGCTTGACTTCCTTTTAAAGGTGACAACGTCACACTAGCGATAACAAATCCGCTGGCGGTCAGGCATGCACCGGCCAGGGGAATATGCGAGAGGGAGACGCCGGCGGTGAGCAACAGCCCACCAAACCAGGCGCCAGCGGCATTGCCGAGGTTAAAGGCGGCGATATTGCACGAGGAGACCATGCTTTTGCCGGTCTCACTGCTGTCCAGCGCCTGCATCTGCAGCGGCGGAATGGTGGAGAACATCGCCGCCCCCAGCAGAAACACCGCCGCGCAGGCGCCGGGTAGCGTCTGAATGGCGAACGGAAAGAGGCACAGGACGACGATAAGCAAGGCCAGGGTCAGCAGCAGCGCCCGGCGGACCCCACCGTCGGTCAGGCGGCCGCCGAGGTGATTCCCGGCGACCATCCCGACGCCAAACAGCACCAGCACCGGTGGAATGAGATGGTCGCTCATCCCGGTGACGGTTTTCAGCATGGGCGCAATGTAGGTAAAGGCGGCGAAGACGCCGGAAAACCCGAGCGCGGTGATCAGCAGGCTGCGCAGCACCGTCGGATGGCGCAGCACCTTCAGCTCGTCGCGGATCCGACTCTGCACCGCCGGTTGGGCCTGACGGCCGGGCACCAGGGCAATGACTGCCAGGGCGGAAAGAATGCCAATCAGCGTGACCATAAAGAAGGTGTAGCGCCAGCCAAGATATTGCCCTACCCAGGCGCCGAGGGGCACGCCCAGAATATTGGCCAGGGTGGCGCCGAGAAAGACGGCGGAGACCGCCGAAGCCCGTTTATCCACCGGCGCCAGCTCCGCGGCATAAACCGAACTGATGCCGAAGAATGAGGCGTGGGCTAAGGCGGTTATTACCCGAAAAATAATTAGCATGGTCATATTACCGGCAATACCACAACCTAAATTACCGATGGAAAATAAGATCATCAGAAATAACAACGCCGGTTTTTTGGGGTAGCGGCTTAATAGCGGTGTGAGGAGCGGCGCGCCAATCACCACCCCACAGGCATAAGCGGTAATAGACCAGGCGGCAAGCGTAATGGATATATGAAAATCATGGGCCACATCAAGTAATAATCCCATAATCACAAATTCGGTGGTACCAATACCAAATGAGCCCACGGAAAGCGCATAAACTGCCGCAGGCAATCCCGTCGAACGGGAAACAGCAATAGTCATAAGTAACCTCATCTCCCGCCAGGACGGCGGGAGAATAGTATTCAGGGAGTTATTTTTCGATTAAGTTAAAGTCGCCCTGGTTATAGCGTAAGCCAGTGACGTTATCGGGAGTGAAAATATCTTCGATGGTGAGAATATCCTCAGGAGAGAGGGTAATATTCGCGGCTCCGGCATTATCACGCAGATGGGCAATTTTTCTCACCCCCGGGATAGGCACGATATCCTCGCCTTTGCTCATGACCCAGGCAAGGGCAATCTGCGCAAGGGTCGCGTCATAGCGCGTGGCCACCTGCTGCAGGCGCTCAAGCAGCAGCTGGTTTTTGCGCATGGTCTCGGTCTGGAAGCGCGGCAGATTGCGGCGGAAATCATCCTCAGCGAAGACGCCAGGATCGGTGATTTTTCCCGTCAGGAAGCCGCGCCCCAGCGGGCTGTATGGGACAAAGCCCACCCCCAGCTCGCGGCAGGCGTTGAGAATACCGGCCTCCGGCTCGCGGGTCCACAGCGAGTATTCCGTCTGCACGGCGGTAATCGGATACACCTTGCAGGCCCGGCGCAGCGTCTGGGCTGAGACTTCCGACAGTCCGATATGGCGAATTTTCCCCTCTTTAACCAGGTCGGCCATGGTGCCCACCACGTCTTCCACCGGCACCGCCGGATCGACGCGGTGCTGATAGAGCAGATCGATGGTTTCGATATTCAGCCGCTTCAGCGACCCTTCCACTGACTCGCGAATATGTTCCGGACGACTGTCGACGCCGGCCATCCGCTCCAGTCCCTGGCCGGTCGGCAAAATACGAAAACCAAACTTGGTGGCAATCTGCACCTTATCGCGGATACCTTTTATCGCTTTCCCGACAAGAACTTCATTATCGAAAGGACCATACACTTCGGCAGAATCCAGGAAGGTCACGCCCATGTCCACCGCGGCATGAATCGTATTAATCGCCTGCGACTCCTCGGCGCCGCCGTAGGCGAAACTCATTCCCATACACCCGAGACCCAATGCGGAAACCTGGAACTTCTCTTTTCCGAGATAACGTGTTTTCACCTTATTTTCCTTACGTGCTGAATGTTATTAAATATATACTTCCCTTTTACATTGATAACAATTAATCTATTCCGAACGCGGTGTTAGCTGGAAATTAACAATGAAAACCTTGCCGGATTTGCAACAAATTGAAATATTAATACTCATAGTGAAACATGGCAGTTTTCGCCAGGCCGCCAGGGCATTAAATCTTTCACCACCGGCCCTCACCAGCGCTATTAATCATCTGGAAGAAAAGTTAGGCGTACGCCTGCTGAATCGCTCGACGCGCAGTTTGTCATTAACTGCCGTGGGTGAGGAATTTCTTAATAATATGACGCCGGTGGTCAATGATTATCGCCGGGTGGTTGACAGCCTGAATTATCATCGCCTGACGCCGGAAGGCGTGGTGAAAGTCAATTTACCGCGTATTGTTCTTGACCTGTTTTTTCAACACTATTTTATTGCCTTTAAAACCGCCTATCCCGATGTAACGCTCGAACTGTATACCACCGATCGGAAAGTCAATATTATTGAGTCCGGTTTTGACGCCGGTATTCGCTATTCGCAGGATGTGCCCAAAGATATGATTGCCATCCCCTTTGGCGAGAAGCTGTCGCTGATCCCGGTGGCCAGCCCGGCCTATATCCGCGAGGCCGGCGAGCCCGACACCCCGCAGTCGCTGGTCAATTTCCGCTGCATCAACCGCTGTTTTCCCAGCGGCGAAAAGTACCGTTGGGAGTTTATTAGCCCCAGCGGTGAGCCAAGCGAAGTCGCGGTCAGAGGCGATCTGGTCGTTGATTCCGATACGGCGATGATCCAGGCGGCGGAGAGCGGATTAGGCATCGCCTTTGTCTATCAGTCGCTGGTGACGCAGCAGTTGAGCGCGGGCAGCCTGGTCCGTTTGTTACCCGACTACCACTATCCTGCCGACCATTTCTGCGTCTACTACCCGAGCCGGAAACATATACCGGTGCCGCTACGGGCCTTTATCACCTGGGTCATGGCGCAGAATAAGAGCATCCTCAGTGAGTAGAGGGCTCGCGGGTTAACCCATCGCTATTTGCCACAATAAACGCACATACCGTTAACCAATTTTTTTCCTTCGCCTTGAATTATGGCGGTCGCCCGACATAAACTCGTTAGAGCTCTAACGATATTGACAGACGACCTATGGACAATCGACAGCTTAACTTCTCCCATCTTTTATACCTCACCGCCCATCACTGGCGGCTGGCGGTCAACCGTCGGCTAAAGGACCTTGGCCTGAGCCAGGCCAGTTGGGTGGCGGTCGCGGCCATTGCCCGCCAGCCACAGCCGCTGTCGCAAAGCGAACTGGCGCAGGAGCTGGGGGTAGAGAGTCCGACCATTGTGCCGCTGATCAACCGGCTGGTCGCCCTCGGCCTGGTGGAGCGTGTCACCACCGCCAGCGATAAACGTAAGCGGCTGCTGGTCGCCACCGAGCAGGGAATGGCGCTGTATGAGCAGGTCAAAACGGTGGCGGACGATCTGCGCGAAGAGATCCTGACGGCGATTACCCCGCAGGAGCGGGAGCAAACTCAGCGGGTGCTGGAAAAACTGCTGCGCGAAGTGGAGAAGAAATAATGCCCCGTCGCCAGGATAACCCCTATGCCCCGCATAACTGGGCGCCGCATGAAAAACCAGCCCTGCTTGGCTCGCCCTCGACGCCGCTGCACAGTCCGCAGAAACGTCTCGCCTATGGCGTGGTCGGCCTGCTGGTGTGCCTCACCGGCGCGCTGGGCAACGCGGTGGTCACCGCCAACCTGCAGCTGCTGCAGGGCACCTTCGCCGCCTGGTCGACCGAGATCGCCTGGCTGCCGGCGGTGTACGTCATGACCAACGTCTCCATCAACCTGCTGCTGGTGAAATTTCGCCAGCAGTTTGGGCTGCGCGCCTTTACCGAAGGCTTTCTGGTGCTCTATGTGCTGGTCACCTTTTTCCACCTGTTCGTCAACGATCTCAGCTCGGCGATGATGGTCCGCGCCGCCCACGGCATGGTGGCCGCAGCGCTCAGCTCGCTGGGGATCTACTACCAGGTGCAGGCCTGGCCCGCACGCCACCGCCTGAAAGGGCTAACCATCGGCATCACCGGCTCGTCGCTGGCCATTCCGCTGGCGCGTCTCTTTTCCACCGAACTGCTGCAGATCGATGAATGGCGCGGCCTTTACTTCTTTGAACTGGGGCTGGCGCTGGTGTCGCTGGCCTGCGTCATCGCGCTGAAACTGCCGCCGAGCGATCGTAAAAAGGTGTTCGAGAAGAAGGATTTTATCACCTTCTTTCTGCTGGCGCCCGGCATGGCGCTGGTGTGCGCCGTGCTGTCGCTGGGGCGGCTCGAGTGGTGGTTTGAAGCGCCGTGGATCGGCTGGTCGCTGGCGGCAGCGGTGGTGCTGATCGTCGCCGCTATCGCCTTTGAGCATAACCGCAGCAATCCCCTGCTCAATACCAAGTGGCTCTCCAGCGGCAGCATCGTACGCCTCGGCTTGATTATGCTGCTGATCCGCATCGTGCTGGCGGAGCAAAACACCGGGGTCATCGGCTGGTTGCAGTACGTTGGTCTGCAAAACGAACAGATGACTAACCTCGCATGGTCAATTTTCGCCGGCATTCTGTGCGGGATCATCGCCAGTTGTCTGACGCTCAACCCGCAGAAGCTCTACTGGCCGACCGCCACCGCCCTGGCGCTGATCATGGTAGCCTCGCTGCTCGACAGCCAGTCCAACGCCCTCACCCGTCCGGAACAATTAATGTTCAGCCAGTTTTTACTCGGCTTCGGCAGCGCCTTCTTTCTGGCCCCGGCGATGCTCGCCGGCATTGGCGGCGTGTTTGCCGATCCGCGCAACCTGGTCAGCTTCTCGGTGCTATTCGGCATGAGCCAGAACATCGGCGGTCTGCTGGGGTCGGCGATCCTCGGCACCTTCCAGACCTGGCGGGAAAAATTTCACTCCAGCCAGCTGGCGGACCAGATCACCACCCTGAACCCGCTGATCGTCGAGCGGCTGCAGCAGTATAGCCAGATGTATCAGAGCCAGATCGGCGACAGCACCCTGCTTAACGTTCAGGCCACCACCCTGCTGCAAAACGCCGCGACGCTGCAGGCCAATATTCTCGCCTGGAATGACACCTATCTGCTGACGGCGGCCATCTCCGCCGGCACATTAGTGTGGGTTTTCTGGCGCTTAATTCGCTTACGACTGACCGCCCGTATCGCCTTAAAACGCGCCACCGGCAGCAAATAATTATCATCATTTCATCTCTGGAGTCGTTATGAGTCAGCAGGATGCGGCCAAACAACAGGCCAACACCCGGAACAACATTCGCGTGGTCTCCATTTTTACCGCCGCAGCGATAGGCCTCGTCGGCGTATTAGTGATCCTCTACGCCTGGCAACTGCCGCCGTTCACCCGGCATAGCCAGTTTACCGATAACGCCTATGTGCGCGGGCAGACCACCTTTATCAGCCCGCAGGTCAACGGCTACATCACCGCCGTCAACGTCAAAGATTTCGCAATTGTCCAGCCGGGCGAGGTGCTGTTCCAGATAGACGATCGCATCTATAAGCAGCGGGTGCATCAGGCCCAGGCTACCCTGGCGATGAAGGAGGCCGCGCTGCGCAACAATCTGCAGCAGCGCAAAAGCGCCGAGGCGACGATCGCCAAAAATGAAGCCGCGCTGCAAAACGCCCGCGCGCAGAATCTGAAAATCCAGGCCGATTTAAAACGGGTACAGGAGCTGACTGCCGATGGTTCGCTGTCGATCCGCGAGCGTGATTCGGCGCGCGCCAGCGCGGCGCAAGGGGCTGCGGATATTGAACAGGCGAAAGCGGCGCTGGAGATGTCGCGCCAGGACCGTGAATCGACCATCGTCAATCGCGATTCGCTGGAAGCCGACGTGGCCAGCGCCAAAGCCGCCCTCGAGCTGGCGCAGATCGACCTGCAGAATACGCAGATCATCGCCCCCACCGGCGGCCAGCTGGGGCAGATCTCGGTACGTCTTGGCGCCTACGTCAGCGCCGGAACCCATCTGACCTCGCTGGTCCCGCCGCAGCACTGGGTGATCGCCAACCTGAAAGAGACCCAGCTTGCCGAGGTGCGTATCGGCCAGCCGGTCACCTTCACCGTCGACGCGCTTAACGGTGAGCGTTTCCATGGCAAGGTGCAGAGCATCTCCCCGGCGACCGGGGTGGAATTCAGCGCCATCTCACCGGACAACGCCACCGGCAACTTCGTCAAGATCGCCCAGCGGATCCCGGTGCGCATTACGGTCAACGACGGGCAGAAGTACAGCGAACACCTGCGTCCCGGTATGTCGGTGCAGGTGACCATTGATACCCGCGCGGAGAAACAGCCATGATCCGCCCGGTCACCCTTGCCCTCGCCCTGGCGCTGGTCGGCTGTCAGTCCGCCGACGTGCAGCGGGCGCAGCCGACCCTGACCATCCCTGCCGCCTGGCGGGCCGACGTTGGCCCTGCCAGCCCGGTGGAAGGCGTCTGGTGGCGTAATTTCCATGACAGCACGCTCAACCAGTATGTCGACCGGGCGCTGCGCTATAACAGCGATGTGCTGATCGCCCGGGAGCGGGTGAATGAGTATCAGGCGCGGGCCTATGCCGCCGACAGCAGCCTTTTCCCCTCGCTGGACGCCAGCCTGACCGGCACCCGCGCCCGCGCGCAGTCCGCCGCCACCGGCCTGCCGATCCACAGCACGCTGTACAAAGGCGGCCTGACCGCCAGCTATGACGTCGATATCTGGGGAGCGAATCGCAGCGCGGCCAGCGCCGCCGGGGCCAGCCTCGAGGCGCAAAAAGCCGCTGCAGCCGCGGCCAATTTGAGCGTCGCCAGCTCGGTGGCCGTCGGCTACGTGACCCTGTTGTCGCTGGATGAGCAGCTGCGGGTTACCCAACAGACGCTGAAATCACGGGAAGACGCGTGGCGCCTGGCGAAGCGTCAGTTTGAAACCGGGTATACTTCACGCCTTGAGCTGATGCAGGCAGATTCGGAGCTGCGCTCAACGCGGGCGCAGATCCCGCCGCTACAGCACCAGATTGCGCAGCAGGAAAATGCGCTCAGCGTGCTGCTGGGTGATAACCCCGGCGCGGTAAAACGCGGCGAGTTCGCCCAGCTCACTACGCTGCGTCTGCCGTCGCAACTGCCGTCCACCTTACTCAACCGCCGCCCGGATATCGTACAGGCTCAGCGTCAGCTGGTGGCCGCCGATGCCACCCTGGCCTCGTCGCAGGCGCAGTTGCTGCCGTCTATCAACCTCACCGCCACCGGCAGCCTGCAGGATCGTACACTGCCGGACCTGCTGGACAACCCGCTGCGGCTGTGGAGCGTCGGCGGCAGTATTCTGGCGCCGCTGCTTAACCGCCAGGCGTTAAATGCCCAGGTGGATGTCTCCATGGCCCAGCGCAACCAGGCGCTCTATAGCTACGAGAAAACGGTGCGCGGCGCGTTTAAAGAGGTGAATGACAGCCTTGACGCCATTAGCCGCTACGGCGAACAGCTGACCGAACTGCAGGGGCAGGTGGCGGTGGCGGTGGAAACATTACGCATTGCGCAGAATCGCTACCGTAACGGCTACTCTTCGTATCTGGATGTGCTCGATGCCCAGCGAACGCTGTTCTCCACCCAGCTTAGCGTAGTGCAGGTGAAGAACAACCTGCTGCTGGCGCAGATCGATCTTTACCGGGCGCTGGGAGGCGGCTGGATGAACGCGTGAATCCCCTGTGCGCGCCGGTCCACAACCGTGGAGAGCGCAGAAACCCATATTCAGGCCGGTGTAGCGCAGCGCTACCCGGCAACAACCACCAGGGAGTCAATCTATGCAACAACAGTGGTCTGCCGTCGATAATTTCATGATTTCTTCGCTTATTCCTGAAGATGACATACTGAGTCAGGTACTGGAAAACAACAAACGCGCCGGGCTACCTGAACATGATGTTGCGGCCAATCAGGGGCAATTTCTGGCGCTGCTGGTGCGTATAACACAGGCGCGGCGGATCCTGGAAATTGGCACACTCGGCGCCTATAGCGCTATCTGGATGGCGCGCGCGCTGCCCGCCGACGGAAAGCTGATTACCCTCGAGGCCGATCCTGGCCATGCCGGGGTGGCGCGCCAGAATATCCGCCTTGCGGGGCTAAACGAGCGCATTGAACTCATTGAAGGACCGGCGCTGAACACGCTGGAAAATTTCGCGAATGTGCAGCCGTTCGACCTGATCTTTATTGATGCCGATAAACCTAATAATCCTCGCTATCTGGAGTGGGCGCTGCACTATTCGCGCCCCGGGACGCTGATCGTGGGCGATAACGTGGTGCGCGATGGCGAAGTGATTAACGGACAAAGCGATGATGCGCGCGTGCAGGGCGTGCGTCGGTTTATCGAAATGATCGGGGATAACCCGCGGCTCACTGCCACCGCGCTGCAGACGGTGGGCATCAAGGGATGGGATGGGTTTACGCTGGCGCTGGTGAATGGGTAAGATCCGGGCGGCCTGATGCCCTCATCCCGGCCCTCTCCCCCAGGGAGAGGGAGAAAACCCGCGCCGGGACGCGTCACCAGCGGCATTCGTCCGCTGACGATCATTGGGGATAATACGTATACTGATAGTGCAGAGACGCGTCGCTTTTTCCGCCGTATCCTTCATGCTCGCCATATTCCCCGGTACAGTTCCCCTCGGGGTCCCAGCCTAAACAGCGCGACTGGTGTTTTGTACTATACGTGGTGGTTCTTTCCTCGGATAACCACCGCCCTTTTTCATCCCAACGCAGCGTCGTGGTCGCATCCGAGTCGGCAATGCGGCTTAAATGCCCTTCCGCGTAGCGATAATTGACAGCAAGCATGGCCATCATGCCGCCATTGACCGTTTTACGCACCAGCCGGTGGCGGTCGTCATAGTGATAGGTGGTCGTGCTCATGGCTTTGGGCGGTTGCTGCGACACGAGTAGATTCTCTGAACGTACAATGCGCCCGAGATTATCGGTGTAGAACTGCTCACGCATGACCATTTTTCTGATATTTCCCGCCGCGCTCCGGGTCTGTCGGATATATTCCCGCATCCATCCTTTATCATTTCGCCAGTGAACATTATCTCTGACTATCGTGGAGTCATTCGCGGTATTAAAAGTTTTTGCTCGCTCGTAACTTTCCAGCCGGCGGCACCGGGCAAAACGCAGCGTGCCTGCGTCGTTATTTTGGCTACCGTCAATTTTTACGCTCTGCACATCGCCATTGAGCGGTGGAAGATAGGTCAAAATATAAAAATTGGCATCGTTGATCGCCCGCTGGGTTTCATCACAGGAAAAAGCGTCAACGAAAGGCTTACACGCCGTAATAACAAGAATGGCCGACACCAGCATAAATAGTCTGTACATAGCCATCATCGTAAAAATAGACTCCGAGTCCTGTTTATCCGGCAAAGCGAGGCTAAACATACGCCAATAAAGCAGGTTCCCCAAGCCACCGGGTTGATTTTCAGAATCCGTTAATTTTACGTCCGGGAGAACCGGTATGGGCCACATCCGGGGCGGGAAGATTATCGGGTGCGGCGTACTGATGAGTATCAGCCTCAGGATATGCCCCCGCCCGGCAAGCACAGCGCCACCGGGCGGGGGGAAGGAAGGGATTACGGCGTGATCTGCTCCATCGCCTGCAGGACGCGTTTGTCCGAGATAGGATACGGGGTGCCCAGCTGCTGGGCGAAGAAGCTCACGCGCAATTCCTCGATCATCCAGCGGATCTCCCGGACATCGTCGTCCTCACGGCGGTTCGGCGGCAGCTTATTCAGCCACTGCTGCCACGCCTGCTGCACGCTCTCAATTTTCAGCATCTGCGCGCGATCGCGGTGCGGATCGATAGCCATCTTCTCGAGACGCTTTTCAATCGCCTGCAGATAACGCAGCGTATCGCCAAGACGGCGGAAACCGTTGCCGGTGACAAAACCGCGATACACCAGACCCGCCATCTGCGCTTTGATATCCGACAGCCCCAGCGCCATGGTCATATCCACGCGGCCTTTCAGCCGTTTGTTGATATTGAACACCGCGGTGAGGATCTGCTCGACCTGTTTAGCGATCTCCACCACCGTGTCGTTGAGCTCGGCGCGAACCTTCTCGTGCAATTGACTGAAGCCCTCTTCCGTCCACACCGGACCGCCCGCCTCGTCGATAAGCTTATCAACGCCGCAGGAGATGCAATCGTCAATCAGATCCAGCACTTTGCCGTACGGATTAAAATAGAGCCCAAGCTTGGCTTTGTTCGGCAGTTTTTCGTGCAGATACTTAATCGGCGACGGGATGTTGAGCAGCAGCAGGCGACGCAGACCGCGCCACATGGCCTGCTGCTGTTCCTGTGGATTATCAAACAGCTTGATAGCCACGCTGTCGCGCTCGTCCACCAGCGCCGGCCAGGCTTTCACCTTATAGTTGCCGCGTTTCTGTTCGTAACTTTCCGCCAGCGTACCAAAGCTCCAGATATGCAGCCCGCTCTGCTCGATGCCGTCATCGGCCACCGCCGACAGCGTCTCCTGAACTTTGCCCTTCAGCGCGTCTTTCAACGCCTGCAGCGAGCGCCCTTCCTGAAGCTTCTTGTTTTTGTCATCCACCACCCGGAAGGTGATTTTCAGGTGATCGGGCACCTGATCCCACTGCCAGGCCTCGCGGTCGATGGTCACGCCGGTCATCTTACGCAGCTCACGCTCCAGCGAATCAAGCAGCGGCAGCTCAAGCGGCGTCGCCCGGCCGAGAAACGCTTCCGCATAGTTAGGGGCCGGGACGAAATTGCGCCGCACCGGCTTCGGCAGCGATTTTATCAGCGCGATAATCAGCTCGCGACGCAGGCCGGGGATCTGCCACTCAAATCCGGCCTCCTCCACCTGGTTCAGCAGAGGCAGCGGAATATGCACCGTCACGCCATCGGCATCGGCGCCCGGTTCAAACTGGTAGCTAAGCCGCAGCTTGAGGTTGCCCTGATGCCAGAAGTTCGGGTAGTCCAGCTTGCTGACCTGCTCCGCCCCTTCTTTAATCAGCATGCTCTTTTCAAAATTGAGCAAGTCTGGCGTTTCGCGGCTGGCCTGCTTCCACCAGGCATCAAAATGACGGGCGGAGATGACGTCGTGGCTAATGCGCTGGTCGTAGAACTCGAACAGGGTTTCGTCATCCACCAGGATGTCGCGGCGGCGCGATTTATGCTCCAGCTCTTCGATTTCCGCCCGCAGCTTCAGGTTTTCCCGGAAGAAGGCATGCCGCGTCTGCCAGTCGCCCTCCACCAGCGCGTGGCGGATAAACAGTTCGCGGCACAGCGCCGGGTCGATCTGGCTGTAGTTGACCTTGCGTGCGCCAACGATCGGCAGGCCGTAGACGGTGACCTTCTCCGTCGCCATCACCGCGCCCTGCGCCCGCTCCCAGTGCGGTTCGCTGTATGAGCGCTTGATCAGGTGCTGCGCGACCGGCTCGACCCACTCCGGCTCAATGCGGGCGGCGATGCGCCCCCACAGCCGGCTGGTTTCCACCAGTTCCGCCACCATCGTCCACTTCGGCGGCTTTTTAAACAGACCGGACCCCGGGAAGATGGAAAAGCGGGCGTTGCGCGCACCGGTAAACTCCTGCTTATCGGCATCCTTCATGCCGATGTGCGACAGCAGACCGGTCAGCAGCGCAGTATGGATCTCGCGATATTCCGCCGGCTCGCTGTTGATCGGCAGGCCGAGCTCTTTCACCACCTGGCGCAACTGGGTGTAGATGTCCTGCCACTCGCGCACGCGCAGATAGTTAAGAAAATCGACCCGGCACTGGCGGCGGAACTGATTCGACGACAGCGCCTTCTGCTGCTCGCCAAGGTAGTTCCACAGATTGACGAAGGCGAGGAAATCGGACTCTTTATCGTGGAAGCGGCGGTGCTTCTCATCGGAGGCCTGCTGTTTGTCCATCGGCCGCTCGCGCGGGTCCTGAATCGACAGCGCGGAGGTGATGATCATCGCTTCCCGCACGCAGCCGTGCTTCTGCGCCTCCAGCACCATGCGCGCCAGACGGGGATCCACCGGCAGTTGGCTGAGCTGGCGGCCCATCGGCGTCAGCTTATAGGCGGTGGCCTGCTCATCGGTGGTGATGGCGCCCAGCTCTTCCAGCAGGCGCACGCCGTCCTGGATATTGCGCTTATCCGGCGCTTCGACAAACGGGAAGGCGGCGATATCGCCTAAGCCCAGGGCGGTCATCTGCAGGATGACCGACGCCAGGTTGGTACGCAGAATTTCCGGGTCAGTAAACTCCGGGCGCGACAGGAAATCGTCTTCCGAATAAAGACGAATACAGATCCCTTCCGAAACGCGGCCGCAGCGGCCCTTACGCTGGTTGGCGGACGCCTGGGAAACCGGCTCGATCGGCAGGCGCTGCACCTTGGTGCGGTAGCTGTAACGGCTGATACGCGCAGTACCGGGATCGATAACGTATTTAATGCCCGGCACGGTCAGCGAAGTTTCCGCCACGTTGGTCGCCAGCACGATGCGTCGTCCGCTGTGCGGCTGGAAGACGCGGTTCTGCTCGCTGTTGGACAGGCGGGCATACAGCGGCAGCACTTCAGTATGGCGCAGATCCAGCTTATTCAGCGCATCAGCGGTATCGCGAATTTCCCGCTCACCGCTCATAAAGATCAGAATATCGCCGGGCCCTTCGCGCCCCAGTTCGTCAACCGCATCAAAAATCGCCTGTAATTGATCGCGCTCGGTGTCGTCCGCCTCTTCCACTATCGGCCGGTAGCGGACTTCCACCGGGTAAGTCCGCCCGGAGACTTCGATAATGGGCGCATGATTGAAATGCTTTGAGAAACGTTCCGGGTCGATGGTCGCCGAGGTAATGATGATTTTCAGGTCCGGGCGGCGCGGCAGGAGCTCTTTCAGATAGCCGAGCAGAAAATCAATGTTCAGACTGCGCTCGTGCGCTTCATCGATAATGATGGTGTCGTACTGCATCAGCAGGCGATCCTGCTGGATCTCCGCCAGCAGAATACCGTCGGTCATCAGCTTGACCATGGTGTTGTCGCTGACGTGATCGCTAAAGCGGACTTTATAGCCGATGCAACCGCCCGGCTCCGTTTGCAGCTCCTCGGCGATACGGTTGGCGACGGTTCGCGCGGCCAGACGACGCGGCTGGGTATGGCCGATCAGCCCTTTCAGCCCGCGGCCCAGCTCCATGCAGATTTTTGGCAGCTGGGTGGTTTTACCCGAACCGGTCTCTCCGGCGACGATCACCACCTGGTGATCGCGCACCGCCTCGAGAATCTCTTGTTTTTTCTGGCTAACCGGCAGGTTTTCCGGATAGGTGATGGCCGGACGCGCCGCTTCGCGCAGCAGGACTTTACCGGCTGCCTGGCTTATCTCCTGCGCCATCTCCTGGAGGATGGCCTGTTGCGATTCAGGATTTTTAACCTTCTTCACGCCGTGCAGACGGCGGGCGAAGCGCGTTTTGTCGCGCAGCATCAGGCCGTCGAGCTGTTGATAAAGCTGGGGGAAGGTGATTTTTTGTTGTTCTGTCATAGCGTTATCGGGCAGAGCTCTGCCGGGAAAATCTCTTTTGATGTATTGCCTTAGAGTACCACATCTGTGTCATCCGTGCCTTGTTCAAAAAATCTGAACATAGGATTCGATATATTGCGCTATCTCTGTGGCGCGATTGTGAATACAGTGTCAACAAGCACCAGGGCATTGACCCGTCAATCACATTAAAAAAGGAAACACTCATGAGCAAAGTATTAGTTCTGAAATCCAGTATTCTGGCAGGGTACTCACAATCTGGTCAGCTTTCCGACTATTTTGTTGAACAATGGCAGGAAAAACACCCGGGCGACGAGATCACCGTGCGTGACCTGGCCGCTAATCCGATCCCGGTTCTGGATGGTGAACTGGTTGGCGCCCTGCGTCCGAGCGACGCGCCGCTGACTCCGCGTCAGCAGGAAGCGCTGGCCCTTTCCGACGAGCTGATCGCCGAACTGAAAGGCAATGATGTGATTGTTATCGCTGCGCCGATGTACAACTTCAACATCCCGACGCAGCTGAAAAACTATTTTGACCTGGTGGCTCGCGCCGGCGTCACCTTCCGCTACACCGAGAAAGGGCCGGAAGGTCTGGTGAACGGTAAACGTGCGGTCGTCGTGACCAGCCGCGGCGGTATCCATAAAGATACCCCGACCGACCTGGTCACCCCGTACCTGTCCACCTTCCTCGGCTTCATCGGCATCACCGACGTGAACTTCGTGTTCGCCGAAGGTATCGCTTACGGCCCGGAAGTGGCGGCCAAAGCGCAGTCCGATGCCAAAGCGGCCATCGACAGCGTGGTTGCAGCCTAAGATTTCCACTCCCGCCGCCCGGCGGGAGTGTTTTTTCCCCTCGCCCATCCCCCTTTTACGAGCCGCCTCGTAAATTCACACATCATTCCAACGCCTTAAGCCACCAGCCTGTACCATGGCTGTCGCCGCGCGAATCTGGCTCACTCCCGGTCGCTGACGGCAACCGTTGTCATGGTCAAAAACAGGAGTGCGTACTATGTACACTCGATGGTGTACATGGTACCTTAGCAAGGAGCGTTTTCGTGTGTCATGCCATTGAATTTATCGAAACGTCGCTATTTACCCGCCAGATAAAACAGCTGGCCAGCGATGAAGATCTGAGGGCACTGCAGAGGCAACTCATAGGCAATCCGGATTTCGGCGATCTTATCCAGGATACAGGCGGGTTACGGAAAATAAGAATGGCGACAGGCTCACAGGGAAAAAGCGGCGGCGTGCGGGTGATTTATTTTCTGGCAACCCGCGAGATCATCTATTTCGTCTTAGCCTACCCCAAGCACACCAAAGAGAGCCTGGGCGCAGCGGAAAAAAACGAACTCAGGAAACTGACCCGGCGACTAAAAAATGAGGTTTGAAATGGGTTACTTCGACGAGCTTAAAGCGTCCCTGGAAGAGGCTGTTGAGATCAAAGACGGCAACAAGGCCCCAGCCCGAGCGACGCGCTATGAAGTTGCTGATGTGAAAGCCATCCGCACGCAGCTTAATGTTTCGCAGGCGGAAATGGCAAAAGCGCTGGGTACCAGCGTGGATACTATCAAAAGCTGGGAGTCCAGGCGGCGCAACCCGACAGGCCTGGCAGCAAAAGTACTGGCGGTTATCCAGGCCAACCCGGCGTTCTTTCGTGAACTGGCTGAGCACTAATCCACTGAGCCCCTCCGGGTTGCCCTGGAAAGTTAGCGCTGCGTTTTTGGCCGCAGGTTTTCATCAAACTCCAGTCGCTTACGCCCTGCTTCCACTTCCCGTAATGGCTCCACCTGATGCAGCGTCTGCTTACAGCGCTCCACCAGCACCTGGTATTCACGGGTACCCTGTTTTTTCCACGCCAGCTCCTGTTCGCTCAGGGTGCGAATCGCTTTTGCCGGGCTGCCGATAATCAGATGGTTGGCGGGCATCTCGGCGTTGGCTTTGACAAAGGCCGAAGCGCCGACAATGCTGTTTTCGCCAATGACCGCCCCGTCGATAATCACCGCGCTCATGCCCACCAGCGCGTTGCGGCCAATCACGCAGCCGTGCAGAATAGCGCCGTGACCGATGTGGCCATCCTCTTCCACCACCGTATCCTGGCCGGGGAAACCGTGCATGACGCAGTTGTCCTGAATATTGGCGCCGTCTTTGACCACGATGCGACCAAAATCGCCTCGCAGACTGGCGTTGGGTCCAACATAGACCCCTTTGCCGAGGATCACGTCGCCAATCAGCACGGCGGTTGGGTGGACGTAGCTCTCCTCCGGCACCACTGGCGTCAGCCCATCAATCTGATAAATCGGCATGCAACCTCCTTATGCGCCCGGCAAACCGCCAAAGCGCTGATAATAGAGCGGGCCCGGCGCCGGAAGCTCGCCCACCGAGCTTTCCCCTTTCTCGCTGACGAACGCCAGCGCGCCGGGATTCACGCGTTGATAAATATTGATACACAGCTGGCGGGCGGTTTGCCCCGCCCAGTGCGCCGGCAGCAGCTCCTCCGGCAGCAGCGGATCTTTGAGCACCACCCGGCGATAAAAATGGATCAGCAGCAGCTGGATCTGGAAACAGCGCTCAGGCGTCAGCTCGGCCGGGTCGCAGTCGCGCAGCAGCGGCAGTAACGGTCGGAATAGCGAGATGAAAGATTCATACATCTCGTTTTGTTCAGTGAGATGCCAGCACTCCTCCACGCGGCTGCGCAGCGCCGCACGGGAGAGCGCCAGCGGCGAATGGGCTTCAAAACAGATGACGTTTTCGGCGACGCCCGCTTCGTGGAGCAGCGACTGGACATCGGCCAGTTTTTGCGACGGCGAGGCCAGCAGGCTGGGCGCCAGCGCGCCAAAGCCCTGCCACAGCAGCTGCTTTTTGACGTCGGCGAGCACATTTTTCTCCAGGCCTTCCGAAAGCAGCAGCAGCCAGGTACCGTCCCATTCCGGGGCACTGGCGCGATAAATTTTATGTTCCGCGCGCCGGGTCAGGCGCAGCCCTTTATCGCTCAGGCGATAGAAGCTGCGCCGGCCGATACGGACGACATCGAGCCACTCTTCTTTATTGAGGCGAAATAGCGCGGTGCGGACAAAGCGCTCGCCGAAGCCTAATCCTTCCAGCAGCGCCGCAACGCTGCCCAGCCACACTTCCCCACCGCGCTGCAATAAAGCGTCGCCATACAGCGAGGCAATTAATGACGTGCCGCTGATCGGCATCGCCGTCACCGCTTGTTGAATAAAGGCGTCGAGTTTACTCATCTGATTCATTCTGTTGTTATTTTTTTCCTTTATGAATCATAGCACAGGAAATTCCCGGCTTACGGCGTAAAGGCCTCAGCCGGGTAACCGGGGAGAGAATTAACCGCTGACCACCGCTTTACGCAGGTCGAATACCCGACAGGCTTTCCCTTCAGAGCGAGGAATGCTGCCGCAGTTGACGATAGTAATATCGGTGGAGATCCCGACCATCGACTTAATACGGTGACGCAACTGATGACAAATCTGGCAGCGTTGTTCATGACTTAACGCCAGCCCGCTCTCTTTCAGCTCAACGCGTACCGCCAACGAATCAAGATGACCACGGCGATTGACCTCTAACTGATAGTGCGGCGCCAGGTGTTCAAACTTGAGGATTTCCTCTTCCAGCTGCGAGGGGAAGACGTTAACCCCGCGGATAATCAGCATATCGTCGCTGCGTCCACTGATGCGATCCATGCGGCGCATGGTCCGCGCGGTTCCCGGCAGCAGGCGAGTCAGATCGCGGGTACGATAGCGGATCACCGGCAGTGCTTCTTTGGTCAACGTGGTAAACAGCAGTTCGCCATGCTCGCCATCTTCCAGCGGCGTACCGTCGTCCGGGTTGACGATTTCCGGGAAGAAGTGGTCTTCCCAGATGGTCGGGCCGTCAACGGTTTCCAGACATTCCATCGCTACGCCCGGCCCCATGACTTCCGACAAACCGTAAATATCCAGGGCGGTGATCCCCAGGCGGCGCTCGATCTCCGCGCGCATCGCCAGCGTCCACGGCTCGGCGCCAAACACGCCGACGCGTAACGAGCAGCCGCGGGCGTCACCGCCCATCTGGCGCTCAAGCTCTTCAATCAGATTCAGGCAGTAGGACGGCGTCACCATGATCATATCCGGCTGAAAATCGCGGATCAGCTGCGCCTGTTTTTCGGTCTGTCCGCCGGACATTGGGATCACCGTCGCGCCTAAACGCTCCGCGCCGTAGTGCGCGCCAAGGCCGCCGGTAAACAGGCCGTAGCCGTAGGCGACGTGAATTTTATCTTTCGCCGTGCCGCCGGCGGCGCGCAGCGAACGGGCGACGATATTGGCCCAGTTATCAATATCGTTCTGCGTGTAGCCCACCACCGTCGGTTTGCCGGTGGTGCCGGAAGAGGCGTGAATGCGCACCACCTGCTCCATCGGCACCGCGAAGGTATCGAAGGGATAGTTGTCGCGCAGATCTTGTTTGGTGGTACAGGGGAATTTTTGCAGATCGTTTAATTCCCGAAAGTCGTCAGGGTGCACGCCGGCGGCGTCGAATTTGCGGCGATACATCGGCACATTGTCATACGCATGCTTCAGCGTCCATTTCAGGCGCTGGGTTTGCAGGGCCTGCAGTTCGTCACGCGATGCGGTTTCAATCGGATCTAATTTTGTAGTAGTTATCATTGTAGGGTACTCGCAGGTAAATTAGCTCACACTCGCTCGAGGATCATGGCAATGCCCTGACCCACGCCAATACACATCGTACACAGCGCATAGCGCCCACCCCGGCGTTGCAGCTCAAGGCTGGCGCTCAGCGCTAACCGCGCGCCGCTCATGCCCAGCGGATGGCCTAACGCGATGGCGCCGCCGTTGGGATTCACATGCGCCGCATCATCCGGCACGCCGAGTTGTCTGAGCACCCCCAGCGCCTGGGCGGCGAAGGCCTCATTCAGCTCAATCAGATCCATATCGTTAATATTGAGTCCGGCGCGCTCCAGCACTTTACGCACCGCCGGTACCGGCCCCAGCCCCATCAGGCGCGGTTCAACACCCGCCGTCGCCATCGCCACGATACGCGCCCGCGGCGTGAGCCCCTGGATAGCGGCCTGCTGTTCGCTGGCGATGATCAGCGCCGCGGCGCCATCGTTGACGCCGGAAGCATTGCCCGCGGTAATGACGCCGCCCTGGCGGAACGGCGCTTTCAGTTTCGCCAGCTGCTCAAGCGTGGTTTCCGGGCGGGGATGCTCATCATCGCGTACCGCGCTGACCGCCCCTTTCTTGCCGATGATCTGCACCGGCACGATCTCCTGCGCCAGAATACCGTCACGCTGGGCCTGCGCCGTACGCTGCTGGCTGCGCCAGGCGAAAGCGTCCTGATCGATCCGGCTGATATTTAACAATTCAGCTACATTCTCGGCCGTTTCCGGCATGCTGTCAGTTCCGAAGTGTTGCGCCATGAGCGGGTTCACAAAACGCCAGCCAATCGTGGTATCGAAGAGTTCCGCCTGACGCTGATAAGGCGCGCTGGCTTTTCCCATCACGAACGGCGCGCGAGACATCGATTCCACGCCGCCGGCAATCAACAGATCGGCATCGCCGGCTTTGATCGCCCTGGCGGCAAAACCGATTGCATCCAGACCCGATCCGCACAAGCGGTTAATCGTGGTGCCCGGCACGGTATGCGGGTAACCGGCCAATAGCGTCGCCATGTGCGCCACGTTGCGGTTATCTTCACCGGCCTGGTTAGCGCAACCGAAAATCACATCATCAATTGCTGCCGGGTCGAGCCCGGGGTTACGGCTCAGCAACTCACGTAGCGGGATCGCCGCCAGATCGTCGGCGCGGACGCCGGCCAGCGCTCCGCCGTAGCGGCCAATCGGCGTGCGGATCCCGTCACAAATAAAGGCGTCGCGCATTACACTTCTCCCGTGATTGTGCCGCCGATACGGTGCGATTTGCCGCGGAACAGGGCCACAATCTTTTGCTGTTGATTAACAATTTCGATGTCGTAGACGCCGGTCAGCTTGCCCTGCTGTTTGACTCTTGCGGTGGCGACCAGCCTGTCGCCGGCAAACGCCGGACGAAGAAAATCAATATTTGCCGCCGAAGCCACCGCCGCCAGCCCCTGGCTGTTACAGGCGTAAGCGAAAGCGGTATCGGCGAGCGTAAATAGCTGACCGCCGTGACAGGTTTGATGGCCGTTAAGCATGTCCGCCGAGACGGTCATGCTCATCTGCGCAAAACCATCGTCCATTTCGATAAGTTCGATCCCCATCTTTCTGGCGCAGGTATCTTTTTCGTACATCACGCGCGCGTTGCGCCACGCATCATTGCTCATGGTGCTTCTCCATCAGCGCCTTCTGGCGCAACAGGGAACAGGGACGATAGCGCTCCTCGCCATAATGGTGTTGCAGGTTCTCCAGCAGTTGCAGCACCCGTCGCCAGCCAAGGCGTTCTCCCCATGCCAGCGGGCCGTGCGGATAATTGACGCCAAGGCGCATCGCGGTATCGATATCCTGCGGGCTGGCGACGCCTTTTTGCAGCGCATCCAGCGCTTCGTTAATCAGCATCGCCACCGTGCGCCACACCAGCAGGCCGGGATAATCGGCAATATGCAGGACTTTCTTGCCCTGCTGTTGGAAGTAATGCACGGCCTTATCAGTGGCCGCAGGCGCGTTGGTCGCCGCTGCGGCCAGCACCACCGTATCGCTGGCGCACAGGTCATACACCACCACCGGGCGGTGATGCTTAACGCTTAGCGCCAGCGCGGTCTCACCTTCGGTCTCCAGCAACAGCAGTTCGTCCAGCTCAGTGACACTGTCACTTATCGTCATCACGGATTGAGCGCCATTGGCAACCGGCGGCAACGCCGCGTCCGGCAGTGTCTCAGCGGGCCAGCGATAGACGCCGTAACCGCTCTTTTTACCCAGCCGCCCAGCCAGCGCCAGCTCTTGCTGGAGGAGCGATGGCAGGTAGCGGCGGTCCTGCCAGAAGGCGTTAAACACCGAACAGGTCACGGCGAAATTGACGTCCTGGCCAATCAGATCAGTCAGCGCCAGGGGTCCCATCGGAAAACCGCCGCCGTCACGCAAAGCGGCATCGATAACCTCCGGGGCGGCAACCTGCTCTTCCAGCGCGCGCCAGGCCTCGGCGTAGAACGGACGCGCTACGCGGTTAACGATAAAACCGGGCGTTGAGCGGCAGCGTACCGGCTGTTTCCCCCAGCCGCTTACGCACTGGCACAGCTGCTCTACTACCTCAGCAGACGTCTCCAGGCCGCTGACCACCTCGACCAGCTTCATCACCGGCGCCGGATTAAAAAAGTGCAGCCCGGCCACCCGCTCCGGGTTTTTGACCCCGGCGGCGATGGCGGTAATCGAAATAGACGAAGTGTTACTGGTCAACAACGTTGACGGCGCGCAGATCTCCGCCAGCTGCGCGAACAGCGCCGTTTTGACCTCCAGCCGTTCAGAGGCCGCTTCAATCACTAAATCCGCGTCGGCAAGCGCGGCTAAATCGTGAGCCGGATGCAGGCGCGCCAGCAGCGCGTCGGCCTGCTCTGACGCCAGTTTGCCGCGCTCGACCCGTGATGCCAGACGCCTGGCAATGCCGTCGATCGCCCGGGCAATGGCCTGATGATCGATGTCGTAAATCAGCACCGGATGTCCGGCGGCAGCGGCTACTTCGGCAATACCGGCCCCCATGGTGCCGCTGCCGATCACCGCCACGTTGGCTAAGGATGTCGTCATCATCTATTTCCCGCTGAACTGTGGTGGCCGTTTGGCCAGAAACGCGCTGACCCCTTCGCGGTAATCATCGCTGCGTCCGGCCAGGCGCTGATAATCGCGCTCCAGATCCAGCTGCGCATCGAGACTGTTGGTTTCAGAAGCCAGCAGCGCCTTTTTAATCAGCCCAAGACCAAACGTCGGCTGCGCCGCCAGATGGCGCGCCAGCTGCAGACTGGTATCCGCCAGTTCTGAATCGTCCACCAGCTGCCAGATCATTCCCCACTGCGCGGCCTGTTCCGCGCTGAGGCTATCGCCCAGCAGCGCCAGCCCCATCGCGCGCGCGCGGCCGGCCACCCGCGGCAGGAACCAGCTACCGCCGCAGTCCGGCACCAGGCCGAGCTTGCTGAACGCCATCACAAATTTGGCCGAACGCGCGGCCAGCACGATATCGCAGCCCAGCGCCAGGGTAGCGCCCGCTCCGGCGGCAACGCCGTTGACCGCGCAGATAACCGGCTTCGGCAGCGCCGCCAGACGGCGCACTAACGGGTTGTAAAAGCGTTCTACCGACATGCCGAGATCCGGCGGTGGGCCGCTGGGGTCGACATTGCGATCGTTCAAATCCTGGCCGGCGCAAAAGCCGCGGCCGGCGCCGGTGATCAGCAGGCAGCGCACGCCATCATCGCGCTCGGCCTGCTTCAGACATTCCGCCAGCTGGTGATGCATCAGATCGTTAAAACTGTTGAGGCGGTCCGGGCGATTGAGGGTAATGGTCATGACGCCCTGTTCCACTGCGCTGAGAATGAAAGCTTCCACGATTAGCGTCCTTTAAAGTCCGGTGTACGTTTTTGTAAGAAGGCGTCGATGCCTTCGCGGCGGTCCTCGGTGGCGCTCAGCAGGCTAAACAGCTGACGCTCCTGTTGCAGACCAGCCTGCAGGCTGACTTCCTGCGACAGGCGCAGCGACTGTTTTGCCGCCCGGAGCGCCAGCGGCGAATGGCGGGCGATGGTGGCGGCCAGCTTCAGGGCATACTCATCGGTTAACGCCGCCGGATGGATATCGCTGACCAGCCCGGCCTGCTGCGCCTGGCGGGCGTCAATACTCTCGCCGCTCAGCACCATCCGGCTGGCCAGCGCCTTGCCAACGCTGCGGATCAGCCGCTGGGTGCCGCCCGCGCCCGGCATAATGCCGAGGGTAATTTCCGGCAGGCCAAAACGGGCGTTGTCGCCGGCGACAATCAGGTCACACAGCAGGGCCAGCTCGCAGCCGGCGCCAAGCGCGTAGCCGTTGACCGAAGCGATGAGCGGTTTAGTGAAAGCATCAATTCGTGCCCACAACCGTGGGCGAATATCATCCAGGGTGGCAGGCAGATCTTTTTCCGCCATCTCATTGAGGTCGGCCCCGGCGGCAAAAAAACGCGGGTTGCCGCTGATAACGCAGACGCCGACGCTGTCATCAGTGGCCGCAACCTCCAGCGCCTCGGCAATCTGGGTTAAGAGGGCATTGTTCAGCGCGTTGCGGGCCTGCGGGCGGTTTAGCGTCAACTGAAGCACCCGGCCATGACGGTGGATCAGCAGGTCACTCATGCCATCCCCCGCGCGTCAAAGTCGACCACCACATCGCCGCTGGTCGGCAACGACTGGCAGCTCAGGACATATCCCGCCGCCAGCTCATCTGCTTCCAGGCTGTAATTGGCGGCCATCGCCACTTCACCGCGTAGCACTTTGCATTTACAGGTGGCGCATACCCCGCCCTTACAGGCGAACGGCAGATCGGCGCCCTGACGCAATGCGGCATCCAGGATGCTGTCGTCTTCGGCGCTGAGGGCGATAAGCCGATCGCGCCCGTCCTGGCGGATGGTCACCGTGCGCCCTTCCGCCTGCACGCCGGCGGCCCGCTTCACATTGCCGCCTGGGGTATTAAAGCGTTCGAGATGAATCGATTTCTCCGCTACGCCAAGTTCACGTAACGCCGCTTCCGCCTCATCCATCATCGCCGCCGGGCCGCAGATAAAAGCCTCGTCGAAACGGCTAAAATCCAGCAGATGGTCAGCGAGCTGGCGCAATTTGTCGCCGTCAATGCGCCCCTGTAGCAGATCGCTGTCCATCGACTCCTGGCTAAACAGGTGTATCACCTGCAGGCGCTGCGGATAGCGGTCTTTTAAATCGGCCAGCGCCTGGCGGAACATCATGCTATGGCTGCTGCGGTTGCCGTAGATCAGCGTGAAGCGGCTGTGCGGCTCGGTCGCCAGCGTCGCGCTCATGATCGCCATCATCGGCGTGATCCCGGAGCCGGCGGCAATCGCCAGATATTCACCCTGCCGTTCAGCCTGCGGTTGATAACCGAAATGCCCCTGCGGCACCATCACCTCCAGTTCCATACCCTGCTGGATATCGTGCTGGGCGTAGCGCGAGAAGCGCCCGCCGTCGATGGCTTTGACCGCGACGCTAATTTCGCCTGGCGTGCGGCTGCGACAAATGGAGTAACAGCGGCGCAGTTCTTCGCCGCCCAGACGGGCTTTTAGCGTCAGATGCTGGCCCGGGCGAAAGCAGTACTCCGCCTGCAGGGCTTGCGGGATCGCAAAAGTGATGGTCACCGCATCGCGGGTTTCCGGCTCGACTCTCGCCACCTTAAGCGAATGGAACGTCGTCATGGCAACCTCAAATACATTTAAAGTAATCAAAAGGTTCGCGGCAGCTGTCGCAGCGATAGAGCGCTTTGCAGGCCGTGGAACCGAATTCGCTAATCAGCGAGGTATGGGTGCTGCCGCAGCGCGGACAGCTCACCTCAGCGGGCATGTCCGCATGGCAGGCGTGCCCCTGGGGCGGGCTGATGCCATACTGGCGCAGGCGATCGCGGGCATCCTGACTCATCCAGTCGGTGGTCCACGGCGGATCCAGCTGCAGGACGATATGTACCGGCTGAAAACCATGCTCGCTCATGACCGCGCGGATCTCCCCCAGCAGATGCTCCGTCGCCGGACAGCCCGAATAGGTCGGGGTAAAGCCAATCACCCACCCGTCGCCGTGGCGCGCGACGCTGCGCACCATACCGAGGTCGGTGATGGTGAGTACCGGCACTTCCGGATCCGGGATCACGCTTAATAATCCCCAGATGGTACGAACTTCAGCAGGAGCGATGTCGGCAAGACGTTGCATAGTCACCTCACTTACCACTGCAGTCCGGGATGCGAACGCTGCAGATATTGCATCTCCGCCAGCAGCGGGCCGAGATGTTCACTGTGCAGCCCCTGTTTGCCGCCGCTGCGGAAGGCCGCTTCCTGCGGGATTTGTAAGCCGGAGTCGAGCAGCGCCGTGTGTACCGCGCTTTGCCATTCGGCCTGAAGCTCACGCGGATCAACCGCAATACCCTGCTCAACCAGGCTGAGCTCCACTTCATCGGCAAGGAACAGTTCGCCGGTGAAGCGCCACAGATTGTCGACCGCCTGCTGCATTTTGCGATTTGATAACTCGGTGCCGTTACCCAGACGCTCCAGCCAGCCGCGGCTGAAGCGCTGGTGGTAACGCACCTCTTTCAGCCCTTTGGCGGCAATGGCCGCCAGCTGCGCGTCGCGGCTGTTCACCAGCTGGCTGTACAGGGCGACGTGCCAGACATCGATAAAGAACTGGCGGGCGATGGTGTCGGCAAAATTGCCGTTTGGCTGCTCCACCAGCAGCAGGTTGCTGTACTGGCGTTCATCGCGGCCAAAGGCCAGCGTATCTTCGTCGCCGCAGCCGTTAAGCTCGGCGGCATAGCTTAAAAAATTGCGCGCCTGGCCGAGCAGGTCGAGGCCGATGTTGGCCAGCGCAAGATCGATCTCGAGCTCGGGAGCATGGCCGCACCAGGCGCCTAAACGCTGGGCCAGAACCAGACCATTGTCGCCAAGCCGCAGGGCGTAGGTGGCTACGGGGTTAGGGGTATTCATCGCCGCCTCACATATGTTCCATGCCATCCGGCACGGTATAGAAAGTCGGATGACGGTAGACTTTGCTTTCCGCCGGGTCGAAGAATTCGCCGCGCTCTTCCGGCTGCGAAGCAACGATTTCGCTGGCCTTCACCACCCAAATTGAGCAGCCTTCGCTGCGGCGGGTATAAGCATCGCGGGCATTCTCCAGCGCCATTTGATCATCAGCGGCGTGCAGACTGCCGACGTGACGATGGGATAACCCCTGTTTGCTGCGAACGAACACTTCATATAACGGCCAGTAAACTTTGCTCATGTTGTCTCTCCTCATGCCGCGCTGCGGGCCTGCTGTTTTTGCGCATGGGCCAGCGCGGCCTCGCGCACCCATTCGCCCTCTTCCCAGGCCTTACGCTTGGCGGCCAGCCGCTCGTGATTGCAAATCCCACGGCCGCTAATCACCTCGTTAAATTCCTGCCAGTCGATTTCGCCGAAGCGGTAGTGGCCGCTGGCTTCATCAAACTGCAAATCCGGGTCCGGGACGGTCATACCGAGGATCTCTACCTGCGGCACGGTGTTATCGACGAAGCGCTGACGTAGCTCGTCGTTGGAGTGCAGTTTGATTTTCCACGCCATGCTGCGGGCGCTGTTCGGCGAGTTGTCGTCGTTGGGGCCAAACATCATCAGCGCCGGCCACCAGAAGCGGTTAATGGCGTCCTGCAGCATCTGCCGCTGCGCGTCATTGCCCTGCGCCAGCGCCATGCAGGCTTCAAATCCCTGCCGCTGGTGAAAGCTCTCCTCTTTGCAGATTTTGACCATCGCCCGGGCATAGGGGCCGTAGGAGGTCCGGCACAGCGCCACCTGGTTGACGATGGCCGCGCCATCGACCAGCCAGCCGATCACGCCGATATCGGCCCAGCTCAGGGTCGGGTAGTTAAAAATGGAGGAGTATTTCATCTGCCCGTCGAGCATCTTCTGATACAGGTCTTCCCGGGCGCAGCCCAGCGTTTCCGCGGCGCTATAGAGATAAAGCCCATGCCCGGCCTCATCCTGTACCTTAGCCAGCAGGATCGCTTTGCGGCGCAGCGTCGGCGCACGGGTGATCCAGTTGCCTTCCGGCAGCATGCCGACGATTTCCGAGTGCGCGTGCTGGCCTATCTGCCGAATCAAGGTCTTACGGTAGGCATCCGGCATCCAGTCCCGCGGTTCGATGGCCGTTTCCTGCGCGATGCGCTGGTCAAAGCGTTGTTCTTCTGTCACGTCATCACCTTTATGATTCTGATATTCACAACAAAAACATTTATGTGAATCACTTTGTTTATTGAAGGTTACATATTGGTTAAATAAAACCACAAATTTTGTTTGTTCTTTTTGTGATGCTAACCGCAAAACCTTTTGTAAACAGCCGATAAATCAGTAGCATAAACGCAATGCCCCATCGACCGCCGATCACAATGTTAATAAATTATTAAATACAGACTTGATTTTTATGATTCATAAAAGAACTATTTATAGTAATCATGCGTAACACATTTGGAGATTTGCGATGCAGCAGTTAGCCAGCTACTTATCCGGCGCCTGGCAGACCGGTCGGGGCCGCGCCCGTACTATCCATCACGCCATTACCGGCGCGGCGCTTTGGGAGGTGACCAGTGAAGGTCTGGATCTGGCGCAGGCGCGCCGCTTCGCGATTGAGCGCGGCGGTAAGGCTCTGCAAGCCATGACCTTTATTGAACGCAGCGCGATGTTAAAAGCGGTAGCAAAACGGCTACTGGAGCAGAAAGACGAGTTCTACGCCATCTCCGCGCAAACCGGCGCAACCCGCGCCGACAGCTGGGTGGATATTGAAGGCGGCATCGGCACCCTTTTCACCTATGCCGGGCTCGGTAGTCGCGAATTGCCGGACGATCTCCTGTGGCCGGAGGACGAGCTCATCCCGCTCTCCAAACAAGGGGGTTTTGCCGCGCGTCATGTGCTGACATCAAAATCAGGCGTCGCCGTCCATATCAACGCCTTCAACTTCCCCTGCTGGGGAATGCTGGAAAAACTGGCGCCGACCTGGCTTGCCGGCATGCCTGCTATCATTAAACCGGCAACCGCTACCGCCCAGCTTACCCAGGCGATGGTGAAAGCGATTGTCGACAGCGGCCTGGTGCCGGAAGGCGCCATCAGCCTGATTTGCGGCGGCGCGGGCGATCTTCTCGACCATCTCGATAGCCAGGACGTGGTGACCTTTACCGGCTCTGCCGCCACCGGCCAGCAGCTACGGTCGCATCCTAACCTGGTGGCCAAATCGATTCCCTTTACCATGGAAGCAGATTCGCTCAACTGCTGCGTTTTAGGCGAAGATGTCACCCCGGAGCAACCGGAATTCGCGCTGTTTATTCGGGAAGTGGTCCGCGAGATGACGGCGAAAGCCGGGCAAAAATGTACCGCTATCCGCAGAATCATCGTGCCACTGGCTCAGATTAATGCGGTTAGCGATGCACTGATCTCCCGCCTGCATAAAGTAACCGTCGGTGACCCTGCGCAGGAGGGCATTAAGATGGGGGCCCTGGTTAATCGCGAACAGCGTCAGGATGTGCAGGATAACGTCAATAAACTGATCGCCGCCGGCTGTGAAGCGCTGCTCGGCGGACAGGCAGATCTTAATGCTGATGGCGCGTTCTTCCCGCCGACCCTGCTGTACTGCCCGCAGCCGGATGAAACGCCAGAGGTTCACGCCATTGAAGCCTTTGGCCCGGTAGCGACGCTGATGCCGTATCGCGACCGCCAGCATGCGCTGACGCTGGCACGCGCCGGCGGTGGCAGTCTGGCTGGTACGCTGGTCACCGCCAGCGGCGAGCTGGCGCGCGAGTTTATCCTTGGCGCCGCGCGCGCCCATGGTCGTATTCAGATCCTTAACGAGGAGTCCTCGGCAGAGTCGACCGGCCACGGCTCGCCGCTGCCGCAGCTGGTACACGGCGGCCCTGGCCGCGCGGGCGGCGGAGAAGAGCTTGGCGGGCTGCGCTCGGTGAAACACTATATGCAGCGTACCGCGGTCCAGGGCAGCCCAACGATGCTGGCGACCATCAGCCAGCAGTGGGTGCGTGGCGCGCAGGTTAGCGAAGACCGCATTCACCCGTTCCGTAAATACTTCGAAGAGATCCAGCCTGGCGATAGCTTATTAACCCCGCGCAGAACCCTCACCGAAGCGGATATCGTTAACTTCGCCTGCCTGAGCGGCGACCATTTCTATGCGCATATGGACAAAATCGCCGCCGCCGAGTCGATTTTCGGCGAGCGGGTGGTCCACGGTTATTTCCTGATCTCCGCCGCGGCCGGGCTGTTCGTCGATGCCGGCGTCGGGCCGGTTATCGCCAACTACGGGATGGAAAACCTGCGCTTTATTGAGCCGGTCAAACCGGGAGACACCATTCAGGTTCGCCTGACCTGTAAGCGGAAAACGGTCAAACGTCAGCGCAGCGCCGATGAGAAAGCCACCGGCGTGGTGGAATGGGCTGTCGAGATTTTCAACCAGCACCAGCAGGCGGTGGCGCTGTATTCCATTCTGACCCTGGTGGCGCGCCAGCAAGGGGATTTCCCGGCGTGATAGCGGAAAATAGACCGCTGGCGCTCTGTTGGCCGATCCTTGAGCCATTGATCCTGCAATCGGTTTGCAACGGTTTCGCCCCGGGAAGTCCTTTATGTTATCTGTGGCTTCAGCGCACATTGCGCTCCCGATTAATCGTCTGCGTTATGTCACTCATGGCGCA
>NZ_KV789914.1:0-43796 GCF_001807705.1 Klebsiella sp. HMSC25G12
GGGAAGGAGGGAGTGACCATCTCATTAAATATGCTGAAGCTGCACGCCCGCCTGCAGCAAGGGCTGCAGGCGTTATAGCGAAGCCGGCTGGCGGTTAGCTCTGCGGTTGCCCCCAGCGGCTGCGCAGATAGTTGACCGCCTGCCGGGTTTGCGGCTGATTGAGATTGTTTTCGCGGAACAGGATCGTGCCCTGGATCTGCGGCAGAGTTTCATTGAGGTCGAGCTGCTTTTTCAGCTCCGGCACGCCGCCATCCACCGTCCAGTCAGGCTCATTTTTGGACGGCTCACCCACTTTGTACAGCGCCACGCCGATATACAGCCGGGTATGCGTCGGCTTAACCACCTCGGCCCACCAGTTGGCCAGCACATCATAGCGCGCGGCATCGCGGGCAAACGGCCAGTAGATCTGCGGGGCGATGTAGTCGAGCAGTCCCTGCTGCACCCAGCTGCGGGTATCGGCATAGGACTCATCATAGGCGGCCGCGCCACGGGTATCCGACCCCGCCGGATCGTGCGAGCGGTTGCGCCACACCCCGGCCGGGCTCACGCCAAACTCGACGTTCGGATTGAGCTTTTTGATAGTAGTGGAAACCTGGGCAATGAGCTGCTGGGTGTTATGCCGGCGCCAGTCGCCCTTCGAGGCGTAACCCTGTCCGTAACGGCGGAAGGTTTCATTGTCGTTAAGCGGTGAAGAGGCGGTTTCGGTGTAGAAATAGTCGTCGAACTGCACGCCGTCAATCGGGTAGTTCTGCACCACTTCAGCGACGATGCTGGTGATCCAGTCCCGTGCTTCGGGAATGCCCGGGTCGAGGACAAAGCGATCGCTGGCGGTGCGGATCCAGTTACGGTGCAGGACGAACACGCTGGCCGGCACCTGCGTGAGGGTGTTATTCAGCTCGGCAACGGTCGACGGTTTGGTGTTAACTGAGACACGATAGGGGTTAAACCATGCGTGAACCTTCATACCGCGCTTGTGCGCTTCATCCAGCATAAACTGCAGCGGATCGTAGCCGGGGTATTCGCCGATTTTGCCGGTCAGCATATCGGACCACGGCAGAATGTCCGACCGCCAGAGCGCCGTGCCGTCGGGTTTCACCTGGAAAAAGACGGTGTTGATACCCAGGCGCTGCAGGTTATCGAGTTTGGCGATCAGCGCCAGCTTCTGCTGCGTGATGCGGCTTTCCGGCGTGCTGGCGATAATCGACCCGACCGGCGGCCAGTCAAGGCGCGACACGGTGGTGAGCCACACGCCGCGTACCGGCTCCCGGTGCGTCTGGCTGGCTTTGACGGCGGTAGTGTTCGGTGTCGTGACAAGGGATTTAGGGGCCTTACTGGTGCAGCTGAACAGCATGCCCACGGCAATGACGGCCGCACCGGCCAGCGCCACTTTGCTGGCTAAGGGGAATCGACGAGAATGGCTGATGATGAACTCCCGTGTAATCAGATCGTCGCGTGTAGCGGCTATTCTCTTACGATTCGTGGGTCAGAGCAATTCCTTCATCCGTCGGTTCGCCATCACCTAGTCATAATGTAAGGTATAGGTCGCGACGGCCGACACCTGACCGGCGGTGATCCGGGGACGGGTCTGGTAGTAGCGGGCCGTGAGCGGCAGGATAAACCGGCCCGCACTCGCGCTGCCCAGCGTCATCTCATGATTCAGGGAAACCGGCTGGCGATGGTAAAGCAGTTGCACACCAATACCCTGCGCCCGATCGTCCGTGGCGTCATTGCGCAGAACGCCATGCCCCCGGGCGGTGAGGGGCTCCGCGCCGTCAACACGCAGGGAAATAGTCACAGCGCTGTTGCAATCCAGTTGCAGCGCGAAAGGCGTGTCGCCGGTGGTTTTGCCGACGCCGCCGAAGTGGTCAAGCATCGCGGCGGGCAGCTTAATCAGCGCTGGCGTGGCGTCATTCACGGAACATCCCGCGGTGTTGACCCTGCCGCTTAAGTCTAACGCGGCCAGCGGGGTATGCTCTGCCATTAAAAAGTGCTCGCTGTGATACTCAAGCTCGCCCGGTGTCGCCGCGGGACCGGTTTTAATAAGCTCAATCGTCAGGCGGAAATAGCCCAGTTTCCACACCGCATCAGGCAATATGGCCGGATTGTTCACCCGTTGGCTAAACGGCGAGGGCGTCGGCCGGTCAGGGAAGCCGCCATAACCGCCGATAACGCGCAGCGATACGCGAACGCCAATGCCGGCGAGGTTGGTTTGATAAACCGTCGGTCGCGTCGCTCCCCCGGATAGCAAACTGTTCAGCTGTAGCGGCGACAGCCCATGCGGGTCGTCCGCGCAGCGGATCCACTGTTCGCCGCCGTCGCTAAGGCGATCCCAGGCGAAACTTTTGTGATACAGCGGGGTGCCCGGTCTGGCGTCAGCCGGCACGGTGAGTTGCCCTACGTTCAGCCGAAGGGTGGTGGCCTGGCCGCGGACAAACACCGGCGTACAGGCCCATCCGCTGGCGGGGGGTAACAGGGCGAGTAACAGCGTCAGGGTGGCCCGACGCAGGAGAGTTAAAAAGGACATGTTAACGTCTGCTGTAAAATGAGTGGATGGGGTGTCTGCGCCAGCGTCGGGGTGAGATCGTAGCGGGCAGTACAGTGCTGCTGAGGGCCTGGCCCCCATTGTGCATACAGGGTGCCTTTCGGCGCCAGGCCGGCGAGGTACACCTGACCCTCGCTGGCAACGATGCTGCTGGTGTCTTTGGCGCGCACTTCGCTGCCAAAGGGCAGCGGTTGTCCCTGCGACTGCAGCGTAAACAGCGCCTTATAACCAACGTGGGTGTGAAAACGCGCCAGCACCACCGCGTCCTTAGTGGGAACCCGCGTCACGGTGCTGTTGGCCAGATCCACATTCTCCGGCAGCGAGTGGCTGTCGAGGGCGACGTCGTTGCGGTGATAGGCGGTAGCGAAGGGCAGCACGGCATATCCATCGCGATTGGTGGCGATGGTTCTCTGGTTGGCGAGGGTCACACCGCCGGCGCCACCGGCGTCAATCAGAACGACAGCGCCATTCATTTCCGGCGTAAAGACCACCCCGTGGCGGTGAATCAGGATACCCCCGCTGGCGCCGTAGTTCAGGCGAGTGGCCTGCGAGTCACGGCTGTAGCCGAGATTCAGATCGCCTCTTCCACTGCTGTAGCCGGCCGTCAGGCTGCCGCTGTGCCCGTTTTGCTGATCGAGGGTTTGGCTGACGGCGTAGCTGAGCGCGTGATTATCCAGCATGGTGCCATTGAGACTGACCATCTGACTGTCGGCGCTGTGGCGGGAGGAGGTCAGGGTATAGCCGGCATAGCTCCCCGGTAGCAGGTGGTTCAGCGCTACTGAAAGTGACAATGTCACCACTTTATCGGAGTGCGGCTCGTCATTCTCCTCGTCACCGTCGCTACTGTGTGCATCGCTGTAGCTGAGCGACCACGCGATACCGTGAACCTGGCTGCTGATCCCCATATTGGCGGTACGCTGTGGGGCGCCCTCTGACCAGTAGCTGTCCTGGTCGAGGCTCAGATAGAGGGTGATATCGTACGGCAGGCTCTGGCTGGCGGTGATTTGCAGGGTCGCTTTTTTGTTGTCGTTATCCCGCGAGTCGGCGTCGGGATCCGGGCTGGAATACGCCTCGCTCAGCGTGGCATAGCGCTGATGCGAATAACGCCAGCCGGTGAAGGTGAATTGCGTGCCAAGACGATCAAAACCTTTGCTGTACTGGAGCTGCCAGGCCCGGCCATCGATCGGATCCTGCTGGTGCCGGTCGCGGGCGTTTAACAGCTGCAGCGAGAGCGCCCCGGCATCACCCAGCCCCTGTCCCGCGCCGAACGAGAGGTTATGATATTGCGCCGCGCTCTGCAGTCCGCCAAACAGCGTCAGGTTGTGGGCGAACCCGCGCATCAGCGACAACTGCATCATCAGCGGACGCTGGCTGGCATCGTCGCTATGATAGCGCCCGGCGACCAGGTTGTATTTCAGGCTGCCTTCGCGTTGCATGCTGGTGACCGATGCATACGGCTGGGTGAAGCGGCGGATTTCGCCATCCGACTCTTTGACGGCAACCTCAAGATTGCCGCTACTGGCGGTGGGATAAAGATCGTCAATCACGAACGCGCCAGGGGTGACGTAGGTTTGATACAGCACGTAGCCATTTTGCCGAACCGTGACCTGGGCGTTAGTTCTGGCTATCCCACGGATGGTCGGGGCAAAACCTTTCTGCGAGTCCGGGAGCATCGCATCACTGGAGGCGAGGGCAATTCCCTGAAACTGTACCGCGTCGAATACATCGCCCGACGTAAAGGTATCCCCGAGCGTCAGTTCACTCCGCCAGCGCGTCAGATCGCGCTCAAGCCAGGCGCCGCTGGTGGTCCAGTGGGGCTTATCGTCGCTGTTGGCGGTCAGGCTGTTGCTGGCGCGCAGGCGCCAGGCGCCGGCGTTCACGCCACTTTTCAACATCAGATAGTTATCGCGCTCAGTGTTGCCCTCGCGGGTTCGCTGGCTGGCGCCTGAATAGCGGTAATTGCTCTGAAAGGCGCTGATACCTTCATCCCACAGCGCAGAAGGAACATTATCCCTCGCCTGGCGCGTCATCAGCGCCTGGGGAAGGGTCATTGCCAGCCGCTGATGGGCAAAATCGAAATTGACCGTACTGCCCGGTAGCAGCGTGGCGAGTTCGGGACATGAGCGGGAGGTTGCGCCGGACGCCTGGGACAGCACGGCCGGATTAACACCGGCCTGCAGCAGATCTTCCGGCTTAAGGCAGGGCGTCAGCTGCCCGCGGTCATTCTGGCGAAACGTGATGATCTTACGGGCATCCAGGGTGACGCCGTTGACCTGCCAGCTGACCGGATAGTCGCCAGGCGGCTGGCTCGTTTGCTGATTGAAGCGCTGCAGATCCACCGCCGGCAAATGGTCGTTTTTTTCCAGCAGATCCATATTAAAGGTCGCCTGGGCGTGCAAGGGCGCGCTCTGTCCGCCCAGCAGGATGGAGAGGCTGACGACGGTAACGGTATGAGCCGGGCCGTGGCGCATCGCGACATCAGGCTTTTAGTGCGCCGAAACGGGAGCGCTAAACGTCTGCACAGCGCCAAAATCATCCAAAATGCGCCAGCTCACCTGGCGGGTGCAGGCCTCGCCGGGCAGGGCGTACTCTTCACGGCTGTGAGGGGCAATCACGCTGTGCTCAAGCGGTGTTTTCTGGTTCTGGCCCGCGCAGGTGAGCGTGGTGATAGTCACATAATAGGGGGAGGCATTCTCCGCCTGCAGGTGGTTGCCACTGACGTGCCAGCGCAGGTGCTGCGCCGCGTCGAGCGCCGAGCCGGGGAGTCCTGCCGGGCGATAAATGAGCTTAAGTTGATTCTTAATAGCAAATTGCAGAATGTTCTCGCCAGCCGGTGCGGTATTGGCAGGAATCACTTTGATATTCAGGGTGAACAAACTTTCCCGATCGTTTGGCAGTTTCGCCGAGGTTAATAACACGCGCAGATCGTTGCTGTCTCCAGCATCCAGACGGAACAATGGCGGGGTGACGATAAACGGTGATTTATTATTATCAGCCAGATCGTCTACCCAGCTCTGAATAAGTACCGGATCGTGAGGATTGGTGTTTTTTACCGTGATGTCGGCCTCATGACTTTGTTCATTATAAATGACACGCGTGCCGGCAATGGCAACCCCGGCAGCAGACGCCAGGAGCGGACAAAAGAGAAGGCTCAGGAAAAAAGCCATTTTATAACACTGCATAATTGAGGATCCGGTCACGAGGAATGAAAATAAGGGCAGGGGATGCTGCCCTCGGTAAAAGCGGCAATCAGCACATTCTATTCATATACAATATCAATATTGGCTGTGGCATTAATATTGCCGGCGGTGACATCCAGGGAGGAATCGCTCTTCAGATCGGCAATAAAATTAAAGGCAATATCACCGTTTTCGTCGGCTTGCGAAACCGCCGTTTTGCTCTGCTTGTCAAAGGTCAACTGAGTGCCTTCCGTTGAGCCGTCAGGGGAAGAGAAGACTTCAATGCCCACGCCTTTGGCGGTATCCGCGGCGTCGGAGAGCGCCAGCACGGCGGCGCTGGTGCCGTTAGCATTGGTGTCCGGGGTACCCTCCAGGCTAATGCTGATATTCTGCGCCAGCGGGCAGCCGGTCAGGTTGATGGTAAAAGGTGTTTCTGCGGTTTTCGCTTCATGTGATTTCAGCGCCGACATATCGACGTTGCCAAAATCGACATTCACATCGCCACCGTTGTTGGCGATCTGGCACGACTCGTTAATAATTTTACCGGTGAAATTCAGTGTGCCCGCCGCGCGGGCGGGGATCACAGTAGCCAGACTGAAGGCCAGCAGTGAACCCACAACCAGCAGGGTGCCTTTTTCTTTCATACTCAAACCTTATTAAATAATCACAAGTTAATTAAATCGTTTAACATTTTTAAAGCATGTTTTTTATTTCTGTTCACAAAAAACGGTAAGCATCACTAATGTATCTTGCCGTCGGGGGCGGGATTATACGGAGAACGTCGTAAAGGCCCATGGATAAGGTGTGTTAAGCTGTAACAATCTTTATTTTTTGGTGTAAGTATAATCTCATTTAATATTGTAATTGGGTTCTATATACAGAATGTATTATTTCCCGGGAACGCCTGTTTTGGCAAAGTTCTGGCAAAAAATTGCTGTTATTCCCGGCAGTTGACCGGAGAGGGCAGAATAATCGTTTACGCTGCCGCTATTTTGCCGTAGCGTGAAGATCGCGGCAGGAAGCCGCAGGTTGGATGGCACAGAACGATTCTGTGCCGCGCAGTGTCACTCGCTATCAAGGAAGATTGCTATGTCTCCGCTCCGTCTCGCTCTAATATGTCTGTGTCTGGCGCCGCTGGCGTCGTCTGCTGCGCTCTCCGGTCAGGTTCATTTTTCGGGACGTGTCATCAATCCGGCTTGTCTTATCGCGCCGCAGCGCAATCGTATCGATGTTTCGTGCCAGCACCGTTCACCGGAACAGGTCGCCTTGACAGACAACCCCCCTCGCTATGCCATGCCGGATGATCGCGGTGAGGTCAGTCTCCACTGGCGAAATGCACAGCACAGTGAAGCGGATGTCATTATTCGCTATCGCTAAGGTAAGAAAAACGCGGTGAAGGGTAAGCGGATGCAGGACGTAAAGGGTAACGCGTTGGGCGGTTTCAGCGCGCGTCAGCAGTGACTACTGGGGTGACGCGCACGTAGAGTACATTTCATGAAAACAATCCTTGCCGTCGTCCGACAGCAGAGTATCGCCTCAGTCGGGTTCCCAGGCGAGGATATCACCGGGCTGACATTCCAGCGCCTCGCAGATGCGGGACAGGGTATCAAAACGGATGCCTTTGACTTTTCCCGACTTGAGCAGCGACAGGTTCTGTTCGGTAATGCCTACAAAGGCCGCCAGCGCCCTGGACGT
Organism: Klebsiella sp. HMSC25G12; assembly: GCF_001807705.1. Taxonomy (NCBI): domain Bacteria; kingdom Pseudomonadati; phylum Pseudomonadota; class Gammaproteobacteria; order Enterobacterales; family Enterobacteriaceae; genus Klebsiella; species Klebsiella sp. HMSC25G12. The sequence continues at coordinate 7,417 of NZ_KV789914.1, forward strand.
CATCTTTTTTTCCACCAGCAGTTTGTCCAGATTCACCACCACAGCCATCGTTAAATAAACTCCTTATTCTCTTCTTCAGCACGGATCCCGTGGAGCATGGCGTGAAATGTCACAAACAGCAAGCTTCCTGTCAGAAGCAGCACCCCGTCGCTGAGCAGAAACACCACCTGATAATAAGGCTGCGGCCACCAGGCGAGCAGCGGGATCAGAAAGCGGCACACCGGCAACAGGATCCCCATGCCCACCATGGCCAGAGCGATGTAACGAACGCTGTGCGCCAGGGAGAGGCTGAGCACGCTGCGCTGGCGGACGCTACGGGTTACCTTCATGCCCTGCCAGATAGCGAACGCGAACAGCCCGGCCGGAAGATACAGCAGGGCCAGCAGCAGCAAACGTCTCGCCATCCCCGGCGCCTGGGCCGGGTTGTCGGTTAACGGCACTTCAGCAAAGTGCAGCAGGGTGGAAAGAAAATATCGTTCGCCGGTAAAGAAAATCCACAGCGGCACGATCAGGGCGAGCATAAAAAAGAGGGGCAGTATGCCGCTAATAATAGCCAGACTCAGCCGGGTTCTGGATTGCTTCACAATTTACCTTCCTGATTGATGAGAATAATTAAAGCACCAGCCGCGCCAAGCATGACATAAGGGCCACGGCGAAGACAACGCTCATCGCCCGGACGCCGCGACGACGGCTGGCAAACCACGGACGGGTCCAGACGCGGTAGAGGCTGAGGGTGATGACCGACGACTGGATGGTCCAGGTCAGCATCCGAAACAGGTAGCCCATTTTGCCGAGATTCTGCAGGGTCTGGAAAACCTCGGCGAGATAAATAACCCCGGTCGCCAGCAAAACATAATTGAGCAGGCGTATTTTTCGCTGCGCCAGCCAGTCGCCGGAAATAAACAGGATCACCGACAACAGCGTTAACAGCGCCCAGAGGATGTCAATTCCGTTCATTACGCGCCTCCTGTTCATCAGGGGTGGCAGCCAGTAAGAGCTTGATGGCAGGTCCGATCACCGGCCAGGCGGTATCGGAGAGGATCACTACCGCGGTCTGTCGCTGTCGGTCGAAGGCCATCATTGCCGCAAAGCCGCCACTCTGCCCGTCATGCCAGACGATCTCCCGTCCGCGGACGCGGGTAGTGAACCAGGCATAACCCACCCGGGAATCGGGATCATCGGTGGCGAACAGGGAGTGCATACCTTCACTGCCCGCCAGGTTTCCTGCCAGCAGCGCCTGGGCATATTTCGCCATATCGACAATCGTGGCGCGGACGCCGCCGGCGGGGGCGAAGGCGTCCATCACCCATGGCTGCTGAGGGAAACCAGAGGCTGACCAGCCCATGGTAAACGTCGGCGAGGCTGGAGTATTGTGCCGGGCCACTTCCGCGCCCTGCATTCCGGCGGGGGTAAAGACCCGTTGCGCCATCAGTGTGGCAAAATCGCGATGGGACGCCCGCTCCAGCGCCAGTCCGAGCAGGGCAAACCCGGCGTTGGAATAATCAAACCATTTCGTCGGCTGCAGGGTGGCCTGGTTCATCATCGCGATCAGCGCGGGTCGATCGTAGCGCCAGGGATTCTGCCGCCGGGCAATATCGCTCAGAATAGCCAGCCGCTGCCCAACCGACGCGGTGAGCGGTGGCAGTCCTGAACGGTGAGAAACCAGTTGCTCCAGGGTAACATCCCGCACCGGGCTGACAATCTCCGGGACCAGCGCCGACACCGGCGTCTGCGCGGTGACTTCGCCGCGGCGAATAGCCTCCAGCAGCAGGCTGGCGGTCATGGTTTTGCTCAGGCTGGCGATCTCATACTGTGTCGTATACTCGCTCCCCCACAGACCGTAGCGCACCCCCTGAGGCGTAATCAGCGCTGCGGCGACCTGTCCGCGGGCACCATGAAGCAGGGGCGTTAATATCGAGACCAGCTGTTTATCCCCCGTCGTCCGGGAGCTGGGGGGATGAAAGCCGGGCTGCAGGGCGATCCCCGCCGCCACGATGACGGTAAAAACCAGCACGGCGGCAATGATCTGTCTGTCCCGGCGATAGCGGTTCCAGCGCATGTTTTCTCCTTAACGCGGTACGACATCTAGGTGAGGGAATACCGCTTCTCCCTGGTGTTAAAGTGAGCGCAGGTTAGCCTGGTGTTTATCGTTTTACAATAAATATTTATCGTTTTATGATTAACTTTATGAGGAGTAAAGCAGACACTCCCGGCGCGGTGTGGAGAACGCGGGGGGCAATAGAGGCCAGGGAATAAAGTGCGCTGACGAAGAGAGGTACTCGCCAGCGAGAAATGTCGGCTATGCCGGGAGAAGAAAACTTAGCGGATCCGCGACTGCTCGTCGTCGCGTAGCGTCAGCACCTCAAATCCGTTGGCGGTGACGGCCACGGTGTGCTCCCATTGCGCGGAGAGTTTTTTATCGCGGGTGACGACCGTCCAGCCATCTTTTTTGGTTTTGATGCGGCTGTCGCCCTGGTTCACCATCGGCTCAATGGTGAACACCATTCCTTCGCGCAACACGGCGCCTTCTCCGGGGCGGCCGTAATGCAGCACCTGCGGTTCCTCATGCATTTCCTGGCCGACGCCGTGACCGCAATATTCTCTGACCACGCTGTAGCCATGGTCCTCGACCCAGCGCTGAATAGCGTGGCCAATATCGCCCAGCGTCGCGCCAGGTTTCACCACCTCAATGCCTTTCCACATCGCTTCATAGGTGGTCTTTACCAGCCGGCGGGCCAGCGGGGAGACGTCGCCTATCAGGTACATCTTGCTGGAGTCGGCAATCATGCCCGCTTTCTCCAGGGTGATATCGACGTTAACAATCATCCCGGCGCGCAGATGTTCGGTCGCTTTGGGGATCCCGTGGCACACCACATCGTTAATGGAGGTGTTCAACACATAGGGAAAATCGTATTGCCCCTTGCTGGCCGGGCGGGCATGCAGTTGGTTGACGATAAAATCTTCCACTCGATCGTTAATCGCCATCGTCGTTACGCCGGGAACGATAAAGGTATCCAGCATATCAAACACCGACGCCAGCAGCTGGCCGGCATGGCGCTGACGTGCGAGTTCATCGGCGGTTTTAATGATTATTGATGGCATTGATTACCTCCAGCAGACGGTCAGAGCCGGATTTCAGCATCAGCAGTTTGATCTGCTGGTGGTTAAGCTCGGGGTAGAGCTCGCTCATCATGCCCAGACGGATCCAGTATTCCGCCTGGGCATTGACGGAGCGGGACATAGCTTTGCTGGCATCACGAATATCATCGTGCAATAGATCGGAGATTTTGACGATTCCCATAGAGACAGTCCATATATGATTCGTATATGCATCGTATACAGACCGGCACGGGATGTCATGGGCATTTTGTGTCGTGACCGGGGGGGAGGCGAGAGGCCCACGCAAAAAAGCCCGACCAGCGGGCTTATTTTCAGCATTTTTTTCGGGTTAATCATTCGCGCCATTCACCATGGCGAAAATACCCATTAGATTATCGGTATGCAGAATGAAAATAACATGACGGCGGCGAAGCGCGGCGCATCAATATATTTAATGCAGGTGTTAATTTTGCGTATGAATATTCTCCCGTCAGGCCGGGAATCCGGGGGAGTTACAGCGCGTCAGTGAGTTTATCCACCACCACTTTACCCGCATTATCGAACTGCGTAATGCGAAAGCTGTCGCTCCAGGAGCGGCGGGTGGTGAAACGGTCGAACAGGGATACCCGACCTTTACGCTGACCATCTTTACTCAAAATAACCCATTCAGTCACCGCAGAATAATGCTGGCTATTGTCATGACGGCTCTGTTGTTCAACAAGCTGGTCTTCTTTTTCCACTTTTAAATAATCACGCAACATATTTAACCTCCATAGAAAGTATTATTAACATTACTCCTTTTATTTATTCTTTCAATCAAACTTTTTAATCAATAAAAGTAACTATTAGTGGGCGACCTAAGTGCAAAAATCGTCAGATTGTCATTACCCGGCGCAGTGGATTCCACTACGCTTAACAGAGCTGTCTGGTGCGCTATCTGCGGTTGCCAGGGCCAGAAAGGCGGCAACAAAACGTCTTAACCTTGTATTCATCATGGGCGTTGTTCTGCTATATCTAGTGCGTTTTGCCACGACCGAGCCACAGAGAGCGCTGTACCATGAGTAACGATCACCTGACGGATATCGCCTATCGTCACTTTATTGAAAGTGTTAAAGATTATGCCATATACATGCTGAGCACTGACGGTACGGTCATCAGCTGGAACGAAGGTGCCCGCCGGGCAAAAGGGTACCTGAGCGACGAGATCATCGGTTGCTACTTCGGTCTCTTCTATAGCGAAGCTGAGCAACTCTCCGGTGTACCGGCGAAAAACCTGGAAATCGCCCTGCGTAGCGGGCAGTTCGAAGGGGAAGGCTGGCGTTACCGCAAAGACGGCTCCCGATTCTGGGCGCATGTCATGATCGATACCATCCGCGATGAGCAGAACACCCTGCTGGGTTTTGCCAAAATCACCCGCGATATCAGTGAACAAAAAGCGATTAATGACCGCATCGCATGGATGGCGCGCTACGATGCGCTGACTGGTTTACCTAACCGGGTGGAGTTCTTTGAGCGGGTGGAAAAGCTGATCACCGGTAATGATGCCCGCCGCTTTGCCATTTTCACCATCGATTTAGACAAGTTTAAAGAGATTAATGACCTGCAGGGCCATCTGATTGGTGACCAGCTGCTGCAGCGTGTGGCAGGCGCCGTGCTGAAAACGCTGCAGAAGGAGGAGATGGTCGCGCGCTTTGGCGGCGATGAGTTTGTGGCCGTTAAACCTTTTGCCGATGAGGGTGAAGTGGATGCCTTTGCTGCGCGCCTCTGGCACTGCTTCAGCGGTAAGCAGACGTTTGCCGCGACGGAAGTGGTTCTCTCCGCCAGCATTGGCATCTCGGTCTACCCGGAGGACGGTACGGATATTAACACGGTACTGAGCAATTCCGATCTGGCCATGTATCGGGCAAAGAGCAGTCTCGACCACAAGATTTGCTGGTACGAACGTGAAATGGATGACAAGACGCGGCAGCGCAATATGATGGCCGCCGACATCCGGCGCGGTATTCACGCTGGAGAATTTTCGCTCCACTATCAGGCTATCCGCAACATCAAAGATCGCCGGATCACCGGTTACGAGGCGCTGCTGCGCTGGCAGCATCCGCAGCTGGGGCCGATCCCGCCTGACGTGTTTATTCCCATCGCCGAAGAGAGCGGCGCCATCGTGCCCTTAGGTTACTGGGTGCTCGAGCAGGTGTGTAACGAATCGCTGGAAAAGGGTCTCAACAGAAAAGTTTCGGTCAATATCTCGCCGGTGCAGTTGCGTCACCGCAGCTTTATTGAAAAAGTCCGCGAGATCCTGATGCGTACCGCCTATCCGGTCAGCCTGCTTGAGTTTGAAGTGACGGAGACGGCGTTCATCATCAATAAGCAGCTGGCCTTTAGCGTCCTGCATCATCTGCAAAAAATGGGGATCAGCATCGCACTCGATGACTTCGGTACCGGCTACTCCTCCCTGAGCATGCTGCGCGATTTCCATTTCGACGTGATTAAACTCGACCGAAGTTTTATGCTTGATGTGGAGAGTAATCCCCAGGTCCGCTCATTCGTGCGGGCCATCATTTCGCTGGGAAATTCAATTAATACGCCGCTTATCGCCGAGGGTGTGGAAACCGCCGGGCAACTGCAGATCCTCGAAGAGGAAGGGTGTGACGAGATGCAAGGCTTTCTGTTCGGCGAGCCGGTGGATATTAAACACCTGCCTCCGTCGTCCTGATACGCCCACCGGCTGCGGGTGGGCGCTGCGTCATTACTGATGCGCCAGCGGAGCCTGCCCGGAAAGATGCAGCAGAGCCGACTGCAGCGAGACGTCAAACATCTGACCGTGCGTCATACCAGGGTAGCGCCAGAAAGCCACCGTCAGGCCTTTGTCGGCCAGCTGCTGCTGAGTGTGTCGCAACAGACTCAGGGAAGCCACGTGGCCGGTGGGTTCCCGGGCAGCTTTGCCATCACCTTCCAGCAGATACAGCGATTTCCCGGAGAAGGCGGTGGCGCTTAAGGCTTCGCTGCCCTTCAGAGGAGATTCCTGCGCCTGGCCCAGTGACGGGCTGGCCGAATAATAGAGATGAAACAGCGAGGTCTTCCGCCACGCGTCGAGCACAAACAGCCCGCCGTAGGAGTGGCCCCAGATCGCGCGCTGGTGGGGATCTATTTTCAGGTGAGCTTCCGTTTGCGGCACCATTGTTTCGGTCAGCAACTGACGAAACAGGTCATTACCTCCGGTTTTTCGCGGCGGCAGCGCGGGTTTCCCGACTTGCGGTTTGAAGGCCTTTAGCGGAGGAGTGTAATCCCAGGCCCGGGCGGCGGTATCGAAGGGCAGCGTTGTCTGGTAACCGATAGCGACGATCACCGGCGGGGAGCCGGCGGAGAGCTGCTGCAGAAGGGCGTCGTTAAGCTTATCCATCACCGCGTTACCATCCAGCATATACAGCACAGGATAGCCGGCGGCGGGCGGGGCTTTGTCCGGCACGGCAGTCCACACCCGGTAGTGGCGTTCGCCATCGGCGGAGTCATACTGACGTTGCGTAAAATGATAGTACGCTGACCCTTTATCGGCGATGTTTGGCCCCAGCGGCTGAAGATCCGGTCGGGCGGTGCTACCGCTACTGTAGAAGAGCACGCCAACCGCCAGCGTCAGCAGCCCGCGCGCCCGGATGCTCCTTGAATTCCGCTTCACCTTGTCTAACCCCCTGTATTCTTTGAGCTGTCATTTTGTTGGGCTGACACGGTAACACAGCTTGTTTGATAATGGTTCTCATTTCTTTTGTGCGCTTTGGATCTGCGTGGGATACCGGACGGGGCTGGTGGGGGGGCGAAGCGAAAACGCAGGATACATGGCCGCCTGTCGGCGGCCATCAGGACACGGTCAGGGATCGCCGTTGATGCTACGCAACAGCCTTTTTACCAGCGGGATGAGCGCAATAAGCACCAGCGCAATAACCACGATCAGTAACAGCGTCAGCCCTTTATGATGACTGATAAGCACCCACAGCATCGCCAGCGTCATGAGATGATCCTTGCATTAACAGCGTTAACCACCGCCAAGGTGAATGAAATTTAACAGAATGGTGATGACCACCCAGGCCAGCAGCATAAAGCGTCGTTTATCGCGTCGAGCTTCCAGCGCAGCGAAATAATTAGCGCTGTACCAGGTTGATATAATAATAGCCAGCGTGATGATGACCTGCCAGACCACTTCGCTAAAGCCCGTCACGATGCTTATCGCGCGAAAGCAAAGCACAATCGCGATGCCGTTAAGCGCGTTACACATCAACCATCCCCACAGGCTTGAGGGACGGCTAAAGAAATATCCAAGTCGTAAAACCAATGTCGTATACACCTTGCCAAAATAATCGCGCTGTAAAATGCAGTTTAATGCCCGACGAGGTATTGATATAAATCAAAATTTATGAAATAGCGCAGTAATCACTGGCATGCAGCGATCGCAGCATGGCAATGGAAAGGCGTAGAGAATGGTGGGTAAAAAAAACGAAATCACTTGTTTTTATAGGTGTTTTTTAAAATTTATTGTGGCAGTGAAATATTCTCCATGGCCCATTTAACAATATGACGGTAATTTCCATTGTTATTATTTTATGTGGCTCTATCACCAGCTAAATTAAAACCTATTCACTATTCACCGCTGGCCGCTTGCGGGAGTGGTCTGAAACAGCCGGAGCCAAGGCTCCGGCTGGCGTCATACCTAATGAGGCAAGGCATTATGTTGCAGAATTTTCAGGAAGTCCTTTTTGTCTGAAATTAATGACAGCGCGTTAGCGATCAGTTCATCGCTAAATATCGAGGCAATTTCTTTGAGCACATCAATATGCTCTTTTTCTTTCGCGATGACGCCGATGGCAATAAACATCACGTTGCTGCGATCCCAGATAACGCCATCAGGGAACTGAAAGATCTCAATGCCGGTTTTGAGAATGATATCCGTCGCGGATTTCGGCAAATGTGGCAAGGTGATGCCATTCCCCAAAAAAGTGGAAACCTGATGTTCACGCTCCAGCAGAAAGTGAACGCACTCCTGATTCACATATCCTTTGGCTTTACACTCCGCGCCAATCATAGCGATCACTTCCGCTTTATTACTGGCCTTGCAGCCGATATGCAGATTATCCAGCGTGATGTTATCGATCATAGCCAATCTCCCTGGTGAGACGCGTAGATTTTTTACCCTCATGATTCGCTGACAGCTCTTCTTCTAACTGCTCGAGCGATTTATTGGAGGTCTCCGGTAGGGCGAAGACCACGAACAGAATCGCTAAGTAGTTGATGGCTGCGAAGATGAAGAAGACCGGCCCAAGGCCCAGTTTCGCCTGCAGCAGCGGGAACAGGTAGCTGACCACCGCGTTCATGATCCACATGAAAAATACCGAGATCCCCATCGACAGCCCGCGGAATTTCAACGGGAACAGCTCAGCTAATACCACCCAGGTAATAAAGCCCATGGAACCCTGCATCACACCGACGAACAGCGCGCCCAGCAGCCAGATGGCGGTGGCTTTCAGATCGCCCACCAGGGTGTAATCGACAGCGGCGATAATCAGGTGCAGCGTGGCCATAATGGCAAAGCCGTAGATAATGATCGTCTTACGTTTGAAACGGTCGACAAGGAACAGCACGCCAATCAGCATACCGCCGACGGAGAAGACACCGTTCAGCACGTTACAGATCAGCGAGGTACGCTCTGAGAAGCCGGCAGCATTCAGAATTTCCGTGCCGTAGTACATAATGACGTTAACCCCAGTAGTTTGCTGCAACGCGGCCCAGGTAATACCGACCAGCAAAATTTTGAGGATCCATGGCGTTTTGAGGATAGTCGTGAAGGTGCCCTGAGCGCTGTACTTATTGCCGGCTTCAATTTTGATCAGGGTGGAGATGTCGTCATACTCCTTCTGCGCGCGTTCCGCCGGGCGGATCTGTTTGAGAATATGCAGCGCTTCCTCGTGGCGATTTTTGCTGATCAGCCAGCGCGGGCTTTCCGGCGCGCGCCACATGCCAACAAACAGGCAGACAGCGGGAATGGCCTGTACCAGCAGCATATAGCGCCAGACGTCCGGCAGATGGCCCCAGATGATGCCAATGATCGCGTTGATGGCAAACGCCGCCAGCTGGCCAATGACAATGGCGACTTCATTCAGGCCGGTCAGCTTACCGCGCATCTCGGTAGGCGCCACTTCCGAAATAAAAGTGGGGGCAGTGACCGACGCGCCGCCGACGGCGTAGCCCAGCAGGGCGCGGGCAATCAGCAGGGTGGTGATATCGGGAGCTGCGGCGGAAAGCAGGGCGCCGATAAGAAAAATAAAAGAGAGGAAGAGTAAATATTTGCGCCGGCCGAAGAAGTCGGCAAACTTGCCGCCAAACACGCTGCCCAGCGCGGCGCCGATCAGCAGGACGCTCATCACCAGCCCTTCGGTAGTCGGGGTCAGCGCCATGTACTGCTTCAGTGAGGAAAAAGCGCCGTTGATAACGCCGGTGTCGTAACCGAAAAGCAGGCCGCCGAAGGTGGCCACTAAGGTGATCTGATGAAGTCGTTTTCTCTGTTGCTGGTTCAGGTTTGTTATAAATGACATGGTAGTCCCTTTATTTTATTGAACGACACAAGATAAAAATACATCTCCCCAGTCAGGATTTATTACGCCTGTGTTGTCGTATCTAACTGAACTAAATGATTTTTCTTCTTTGTGTAATTGCTCAGCACATGGCAGGGTACGCTCAGCAATGGCGGTCAAAGAGGTTTACGGCTTGGTGTTGACATGGATGTAGTCGATATCCGTTCTCCTTTTCGGGTTAGCGGTCTTCAGTGCGTCGGCAGCGCCGACGTCTGCCGGTGGACAGCGCCCTGGTGTGGCACGTTGCTGTCGTTGCGGCGATTTATCGTGATAAGAATATGGCACAAAGAAATGGAATGAGCATGCTACAAGATCACATTATGAAAATTTAATTTCAAATTGGTGTTGCAGAATGGTAAATGCATGAAGCCAATCACAAAGGATGGAGGGAGCATATCCCCATGAAAACCAGGTTAAATTTACAGGCCGGTAATAATGATGTTGTTTTCAGTAGGTTAATGTAAATCAAAGAATACAACGCAGATCACATTTTTACGCCATAATATCCTGGAATAGAATTTATATTTCATTACTGTGATCAGGGTAAAACGAGGATGGCGGCCTTCTGGCAACGGTCTGGAGGGGAAGAAAGCCCGTGGGGGAGGTTATAGGATGAATGTGTGGCCGGCGGGAACGCTGGGTAAAAATGCAGAGAAGGGGGATCCTCTGCATTTTACCCATCACGAAAAAGATCAGTGCAGTGCGGGCCAGTAGCCTTCGTTGGCGACGATCAGTTCATCGAGGATGGCTTTCGCCACCGCGGCGCTGGGCACCGTTTTCGATAGCGTAATGGCCTGCCACAGTTTCTGGTAACTACCCTCAACCCAGGCGTCAACCACCAGCTTTTCGACCGCCACCTGCTGCTCCATCAACCCTTTCTGGAACGACGGGATTTTCCCCATCGCCAGCGGCTCCGGGCCATTGACGCCCACCAGGCAGGGGACTTCCACCATCGCCGTCTCATCAAAGTTGGCGATCGCCCCGTTGTTCTCAACGATCAACAGCATCCGCTCCTGGGTGTTAAAAGCGATGGCGCAGGCGAGGTCGACGATAAAGGTGGCATGGGCCCCGGCATGAAAATGCGCGCCTTCCGCCGTGCCCCGACGGGTAATCTCCCGGGCCATATCGAAGACCTCTTTTTCACGTCCGGCCATCACCTCGTTCGCCCGCGTAAAGTCTGGATCGGCGTGCGCCACCTCATAGTCAGGATAGAGGTAGTATTTCAGATAGGTGTTAGGCAGTGTCGACGGATCGAGGGCAAACACATCCTTCACCTTTTTAAAGGTTTCGATCCAGCTTGGCGCTTTATGCTGAAAATCTTCTTTTGGACTGCTGTATCCCTGTTCCGCCACGTGACGCTTCAGCGCCGGCATCAGATCGTTACCGGCTTTATCGGTGATACGGGTCCACCAGCCGAAATGGTTCAGGCCATAGTAGCGGACGTTCAGCGCCTTGCGCGACGGCAGGCCGAGGATGTCGGCAAACAGCCCCTCGATAGCCACCGGCATATCGCAGATGTTGATGATGCGCGCGTCGGGTCGCAGGCGACGGGTGGCTTCCGCGACGATGGCCGCCGGATTGGAATAGTTGAGCATCCAGGCGTTCGGAGCGTATTGCTGCATATAATCGACCAGCTCCAGCACCCCGGCAATGGAGCGCATGCCGTAGGCAATCCCACCCGGACCGCAGGTCTCCTGTCCCGGCACGCCATATTTTAACGGGATCTTTTCATCCTTTTCCCGCATTTCATACAGACCGACGCGAATATGCGCCATCACAAAATCGACGTCAGTGAAGGCCGCCTGCGGATCGGTGGTATAGCTGAACTGCACCTGCGGGAAGCGTTCTGCCACCAGAATAGCGCAGGCGTCGCCGATCGTTTTCTGACGCTGGTGATGGTTGTCGTACAGACGGATCTCCTGCAGGGGAAAGCGCGACATATTTTCCAGCAACATCATCACAATCCCAGGGGTATAAGTACTGCCGCCGCCGGCAATCGTGACCACAAAGTTATCTTTCATTTACCACCTCGTTATTCAGTAACACCCAGACTGGCGTTGACCGCCGTTCGAATTTTGTTAACCCCCAGGCCATAGATCACCTGGACATGGTTGCCTTTAATCAGCACGCTGCTCCCGCCGCTCTCTTTCAACAGCGACTGCTGGATGAGGGCGGGGTCGCGCACATCGACCCGCAGACGGGTAAAACAGTTTTCCACTACGCAGACATTCTCTTTTCCGCCCAGTCCCGCAATCACCAGCGTACCTTTATCGGCAATCTCGCTTGCCTGGCCCGTCTGCTCGGAAGGCTCCGCATCGGCAGCCGCTTCACGGCCAGGGGTGAGCATCCGCAGACGGGTAATACAGAAGGTGCCGACCAGGTACATAGTGGCGGTCTCCAGCAGGCCGAGGGCGACAAATACCGGCCAGCGCGTCACGCTGGCGCCGGCGGGCAGGTTATAGACGACAAAATCGATAAGACCGTTGGTGGCGCAGACCCGCACGTGAAGCAGCCAGGCCAGCATCTGGAACAAACCGTCCAGCAGGGAGTAGATAAGCCACAGCAGCGGGGCGGTGAAGATAAAGAGAAACTCAAAAGGTTCGGTGATCCCCACCAGAACGGAGGTCACAATTAAGGGGATCAGCGTGACTTTAAGCCGCTGCTTATTCTCCGGTTTCGCCGTACGGTAGAAGGCGAGCGCCATGCCGGCGGTGCCGAAGATCTTCACCATCCCGTAGGTTAAAAACCGGGCGGAATCACTCAGCGCCCCGATGGGATGACGGGCGATTTCGGCAAGGAAAATAGGCTTGGCGCCAATAACCGTTTGACCATCAATCAGCAGCTGTCCGCCGATGGAGGTAAAGACAAACGGCGACCAGATAAGATGATGCAACCCGGTCGGGATCAGGAACCGGTTGAGAAAACCGTACAGGAAGACCCCGATGGCGCCAAAGGATTTCATAAAGCCGGTCAGCGCCGAAATGCCCAGCTCAACCACCGGCCAGAGATAGACGGTGGCGATAGCAAACAGGCCAACCAGCGGTAGCATCACGATCAGCACCAGCTTACTGTTGCCGTAGATCGACAGCGCGCCGCGAAACTCAATGCCGACCACGCGGTTGTGGACAAAGGCGACGGCGCAGCCAAGGATAATCCCAAGGAACACGCCCATATCAATGACCTGAAAGCCAAAGATAAAGGTTTGTCCACTGCCGTACAGTTGCGCGTTGGTGGCACCGGACGCCAGGCGATGGGTCAGGGTCAGCCAGCTATTGTTCGCCGCCAGATACACCAGCCAGGTCATCGCCGCCACGAAGGCCGCTTCGGCTTTGCGGGTTTTCGCCAGGCCGCTGGCCAGCCCAAGGCAGAACAGAAACCCGAGATGGTTCATCAGCGCCCAGAGCATGCTGGAGACGAATTTCCCCAACAGGTAGAGCGCGCTGCTTTCATCCACCCACAGCCGGTTGGTGGTCATGCTGAACAGGGCGATCAACAGGCCGATAGCCGGCAGATATAGCACCGGCCCGATCATTGCCCTGGAAAAGTCCTGAAGCTTTTTCACGCCAATCATGGTTGTCCTCTCGTCTTCGCAGACCTGATGAATAGGCTTATCAGACTAGGAGCAGACCACCGGGATCCCGAGCAGGAAAAGGGCCATCTGTGATGAAAGTCATATATATTGTTGTCGGACAGATATATAAATATGGCGAGATTTATAGATGAGTTAGTGTTGAAATTTTCGCTGAAATGTAAAAATAATCTTTTATTTACATTAAATTATTCGCTTAGCTGTTTGACGAGCGCCACCTTATCGAGACATCTAAAAGTGATTTATAAAAAGATTGCCACTGAACTGAAGGCCCGCATCAACAGCGACGACTATGCCGTGGGCGATATGCTGCCCAGCGAAAAAGCGCTCGCTGCGGAGCTGCAGGTCTCGGTGATGACGCTGCGCAAAGCGCTGGCGCTACTGGAGGAGGAAAAGCTGATCGCGCGGCGGCACGGCAGCGGAACCTGCATTGTGCGTAAAAGTAACTATCACGGCGGAGAACTGGAGGGCTTTAACTACCAGATGCAGGTGGTAGGCGTCACCAACTACCGTAACAAAGTCATTGAATTCACGCTGCTTGATGCTCCTCCGGCCATCGCCCAGCAGTTAAAGATCCAGCCGGGGGAAAAAGTTTACTACGTCAGGCGGCTGCGGCTGATTGATGAGGTCCCGATCCTCGTGGAAAACAGCTATATTCCATTCGCCACCTTTCCCTGGCTCAGCGTGGGTAACCTCGAGCAGTCTAAATTCAACTATTTCAAAAAAGAGTGTCATATCACCATCATCGAGAGCCACCGCAGCTATACGCCGGTGCTGGCGACCCGCGAGCAGGCCGAGCTGCTGCAGGTGGCGCCAAACAGCCTCCTGCTGCGGGTGCAATCGGTGAGTTATGCGCAAAACCGGGCGATCGTCGATTTCTCAGAGATCTACCAGAACACCAGTAAGTACAACGTGAAGCACATTACCCGCCGCTAGCGGATTCAGGTCAGCCATCCCCTGGCGATCAGCTCCATTCCCAGCACCAGCAGGAACAGCAGAAAGCCCTGACGAAAGCGTCGCGGGCTGAGACGCGAGCGGATCCACTGTCCCAGCCACATGCCGAGTAGCGCGGGCAACAGCGCCAGCCCCGACAGCAGCAGCGAATCAGCATGCCAGCCATCGTGCAGGGAGAGGCCGGCCGCCATCGCCAGGGTGGAGAGGGTAAACGACAACCCCAGAGCCTGCACCAGTTCGTCTCGACGAAAGCCCAGCGTCTGCAGCCAGGGAACGGCCGGAATAACAAATACCCCGGTCGCCCCGGTGATAACGCCGGTCAGACCGCCCATGAGCGGCGACAGCCACTTCTCCACGCGGGCGGAAACCTGCAACGCCGGGCCACAGAGCGCATACCCGGCATAGGCTATCAACACGGTGCCAAGCGCCAGCGCTGAGCACCGAGGATTGAGGTTGATCAGCAGTGACGACCCCGCCAGCGTTCCCATAATAATCCCGGTCATCATAAGCCAGAGGCGGCGCACAATCTGCGCCAGCGCGGGGCCAGCCAGCAACTGCCAGAGATTGGTTAACAGCGAGGGAAGTACCAGCAGCGCCGCTGCGGCCTGCGGCGGCATCAGCAGACCAAGCAGGCCCATCGCCACGGTGGGTAATCCCATGCCGGTCACCCCTTTGACCAGTCCGGCGGCGATAAAGATCAGCAGTAAATAAAAGATGTGGAGATCGAACATCATGGCTCACTTTTCAGGATAGAAAGGGACATTGAAACCACTGGTGGCTAAAGCCACAATGCGGTATGTTGCCCTAAGACTACGGGAAAACCGAAGGGTGGGGAGGGTGTGATGCGGATGGATCTGGCCGATCTGCGACTGTTTATCGCCATCGTGGATAGCGGCAGTATTACCGGTGGGGCCGCCATGGCCCATCTCGCCCTGGCCTCCGCCAGCGAAAGAGTGCGCAAGCTGGAGGCAGAGGTCGGTGTTCCCCTGTTGCAGCGTCATGCTCGCGGCGTGACGCTGACTGAGGCCGGGGAGGTACTGGCGCGCCATGCACGCCCGCTTCTTGCGCAGCAGCAGCGTCTGCGCCAGGCGATGAGCGCCTTCGCCCGCGGTCAGCAGGGGACGCTGCGGCTGTTCGCCAACACCTCGGCGATGTCGGCTTTTCTGCCGGGCAAGCTCGCCGCCTGGATGGCAGCGCATCCGGCGGTGCAGATCGACACCGAAGAGCGCACCAGCGCGGATATCGTCAGCAGCATTCTGGCGGGTGTGGCGCAGGCTGGAGTGGTGTCCGATGCGGTCGACCCCGGGCCGCTGCATCTGGATCCTGTCGCCGATGATCCCCTGGTGCTGATTGTGCCGCCGACTCACCCTCTGGCCGGCGCGAATGAAGTGGCGTTTGCGGCGGTCATCAACGAGCCGCTGGTCGCCCTCTACCAGACCAGCGCACTGCAGCAGCATATTGAACAACATGCCGCCGGGCTCGGCCAGGCGCTAAACGTCCGGGTCCGAATGAGCCATTTTGAAGGGCTTTGCGAGATGGTGGCGCACGGCGCCGGCGGGGCGATCCTGCCCCGCGTCATTGCCGAACGCTACCAGCAGCGCTACCGGTTTGCCGTCATCGGGTTACAGGACCGCTGGGCGCAGCGCCGTTTGTGCCTGTGTTATCAGGATGACGCCCGGCTGACGCCAGCGATGCGCCGTTTGCTGGCGTGGCTCCGACAGCCGTGAGACCATGAGTGACAGTGTCACTTTTTATGGCGGTTATTGCTACTGACATCCGTGTCAGAGATGCGATAGTAGACGTCCGACATTTATTAACACGCGAATCAGGACAGACAAGATGAGTACATTACCAAAGGTCGCGGTGCTGGGACTCGGCGCCATGGGGCATGCTTTTGCCAGCAATCTGCTGAAGAAGGGCTTTACCGTCGCAGGCTGGAACCGTTCGCCAGCACGCGGCGAAGATTTACAGGCGCAGGGATTATCCCTGCATACCACGCCGCAGCAGGCGGTCGCTGATGCCGAGGTGATCATCAGTATGCTCGCCGACGGTCAGGCTATCCTCGAGGTACTGGCGCAAATAGCGCCTGCCTGTCAGCCGCAGGCGATCTATTGTCAGATGGGCACCATTGGCCTGCCGGAGACGCAGGAGGCTATCGCCTTGCTGCGGGCGCTTCAGCCGGCGATGACCTTCGTCGATGCCCCGGTTTCAGGGACCAAAGCCCCGGCGGAGAAGGCGCAGATCCTGGTGCTCGCCAGCGGAGATCGTG
Source organism: Klebsiella sp. HMSC25G12 (assembly GCF_001807705.1). Taxonomy (NCBI): domain Bacteria; kingdom Pseudomonadati; phylum Pseudomonadota; class Gammaproteobacteria; order Enterobacterales; family Enterobacteriaceae; genus Klebsiella; species Klebsiella sp. HMSC25G12. Next base: position 23,945 of record NZ_KV789914.1, read on the forward strand.
AAAAGTGTGCCGCTGCCGAACAGGTGTTTGCGGCTATCTCCCGCGGGACGCAGTGGTTTGGCGAGGCCGGCAACAGCCAGAAAATGAAGCTGGTCCTCAATGCCTGGCTGATTTCGATGATGCAGGGCATCGCGGAAAGCGCCCAGCTGGCGAAGACGCTGGGCTTTACCCCCGACCAGCTCTGGAGCGCTCTGGAAGGCGGCCCGCTGGCCGCACCGTATGTCAAAGTGAAACTGGATGCCATCGCCAGCGAGCAATTCGCGCCGCAGATGCAACTGGCGCATGCGCTGAAAGATGCCCGGCTGGCGCTATCCCTGGCCGAGCCGCACACCATGCCGGGGCTGGATAACATTGCCGAACTGTGGCAGCAGGCGGCGGACGCGGGATATGCCGGAGAGGATTTGTCAGCGGTATATCAGTGGCTGTCGACGTCGGCGAAAGCGTAGTACCGCATCCTCAGGAAAAAGTGGCCGTGGTGGCCACTTATCCAGAGAAGAGTTATTTCCCGGAGAGAGCCGGGCGAGTGTCGATCCCTTCGTCAATGCGCTTGATCATATAGGGAAAGAACGGATTGGAAGACTGACGCATCAGCGAGTCCAGACCCACAACCAGCACCGAACGCTCGCCGCGAGCAGCAAACGTGCCGAGGCTGATCCCATATTGATTCAGCGGATGGGGATAGCGCCCGTACAGCGAATCGCTTAACGGGAAAGGGAGCGCGACATGAGAAAGGGAGTATACGTCCGGCAGGTAGCGCATTCCCTGCAGCTTTTCCACTGTGGTGTCTGTTTTCCCGGCAGGTGTTGTGCGGATTTCCATATCGGTACTGGCTGAATTCGCGTTAGTGATGATCGTGGTCTGATAAGCGCGTGGCGGCGCGGGCAGCAACCGCGCCAGCGCGGTGTAAGACGTCCGGCGTAATAATGAATTAAACCTGACGGCATGATTCAAATCGAAGAGGACAATTTCACTGCCATTTTCCGGCAAACGGTTATACAGCGCCGTCACGATCGCCCGCGTACTGACCGTTGAATCCACAACGGACTGAAAGGTCAATACCGGCGGTAAGCTGTTAAGTCTGTGATTTCTCGAGTCAGTCACTATCTGCTTTTGCAGCGCTTTGGTCAGCAGGAAGGACTGCCGGGCGGCGTTCGTCGGGAACGAGTTATATTTGAACGGATTAAACTCGGGCATGATGTTTAACCATGCGGCTTTCGAGAAGGCGGGAAGAAACGCGGGCCAGCCAGCGAGGCCGGAAAAACGCGCGAAGCTGGTAATACCGATCATCGGAGAAATCAGGATCACCCGCTGGGGTTTTGCCAGTTCGGCATTATCCAGCGCGTCCAGCGAATATTTCATTGCCAGCGCGCCGCCGTTGGAAAATCCGACGATATGCAGGGGCACATCATTACCCGTCAGTCGTTTCGCTTCTCTCACCGCAAGGCGCGTGGCGGCAAGCCAGTCCTGCCAGTCCACATCGGTCAGCCCGGCGGGAACCGTCCCATGGCCCGGTAATCTGATACCGATGGCGACATACCCCTGTTGCCGGTAATTTTCAGCGATATGCCGCAGGCTGTAGGGGGTATCTGTCAGACCATGCAGCAACACCACGGCGCCTTTCGGTTTGCCATCCGGCATCATGATATATGACCGATTCCAGTTGGTTGGAAACGAGTCCGGATAGATGGGGCTGTGACTATAGTAACGATTCAGTTCGGTTTGCTGCTCAGCGTCCAGCTTATCGGTAACCTGGCGTTTTACCTCACTGAAGAGCGCATTCTCTTTGTTGATGTAATCGTTCCAGTCAGCATTGTCGATTTCATCCGCGTCCATCTCATGCGGAACCCAGGTATGCCAGAGCTGCAGCTCGGGTCCGCGCTGAATGTCATAAAGGCGTAGTCCCAGAGCGCCAACGATCAACAGCAGCAGGGACAACACGATACGTTTTAACCAGGTTACCCATTTCAACGCATAGCTTCCTTTCTTAATGACATGTTTTCTGAGTATAAATAAACATGGTCAGGGAGATTTACTTTTTTACGCAGGACGGGGCGTGAAGCGCGCTGAGCGGTTCTATGGCATTGGGTTTAGCGATGCAAGACCAGTGGACGGATCCATCAATGGCCAAGCGCTTACTGGCTGACGGTTTCAGCGGGACACCGTCGAACATTCGCCATTTATATCATCTCTTAATAAACAAAAATTCCAGCGCCGTCCGTCACTGCGCAACTCGGTGATGCTGAGCGGGTGAACGTCGATACGTGCAAATGAGTGAAGTGGGGCGCCGAGAACGTTGAGGAGCATGGCACGGATAGTGGAGGCCGACGCAATTACACCGTGTCGGCCTGGAATATCGACGTGTTTTGCCAGCCAACGGCCACAGCGCGCCAGCAACTGAGCACGTGACTCTCCGCCCGGCGGCGGATCGCCCTCCAGCCAGGCCAGGAAAGCGTCGGCGTCTTGCGTCATCACCTCACGTACTGGCCGACCGGCCCAGATGCCGTAGTCGGGTTCCGCCAGCTCCATCACCGGGGTACCCTGTAAAGAGAGCGCTGCGGCAGTTTGTCGGGCGGCGGTCTCCGGGGAGATCCAGACGCGGTGACAACGGGCGACACGGCTTTGTAACTGACGCGCCCGCTGCCATTCCCGCGCCTCCAGAGGGTCATCACAGGGGAAATGTGAACCTCGGGACGCTGCCGTTTCTCCCTGACAAATCAACGTTAGCGACGCTCTCATGATGTGTTAACCGCGGCGGAAGGCTGGGCGCTGCACACCTGTCGCCGGCGTGCGTTCGGCTAAGGCACCGAACGCCACACCGATGACGCTCCAGAGCACCAGGTGCGTGCCGAAGGAGCTGATACGGAAACGCCATAGCAGGTCCGCCGGGAAGTGTTCGGGCACTTCGTTCACTGTCGGCATCAGGGCACAAACCACGAGCATCAGCGCCACCGCGAACAGCGTTGCCCACATCATCGCATTCCCTCTACCGAGGCGCGGTATTAGCTGATGTGATAACCACGCGGCCGCGATGACGATGCCGATGGAAAGCAACATCATGACGAAGTACAGTTCGGTACGATAGCCGATGGTCTCCGGGTTACCGACCGCGGGCGGATTGGGTGGGTATTTCAGACCAGGCATCAGGCTCATGACCAGAAAGCCGACCAGCGCCAGGCCTAACGCTAACAGACGCGGGTTCGATGGTCCGAAGCGCTGATAGCTAAAGGCCCAACTCAGCGCCAGACCGCCGCCCAGCGCTGCGCCGAACAGCACCATGCCGGCCATTAGCCCGATCCCGGACTGGGTTTGACGGCTAAACACCGCTTCTTCACCGCCGTCAGCCGACGCGCTGTGTTGGTGTGAATGAGCGGCCAGACTTTCTTCAATCCCGATAGCGCGATCGACCTGCGGCTCGCCGAAATGGTGTGCAAAGGCAAATGCCACCAGTCCAGCCAGAATGCCTGCTATCATCCCTTTGAATAATAGTTTCCCAATCATGTCCGCCTCCTCAGTGGCAGGGAAAACCCAGCAGATGGCGTGCGTCGTGGAAGAATTCATGCACCTGGGTGCCGGAAAACATCGACGTCGCACCTTGTTCCGCACCGACGAAATAGATCGCTAACAGCGCCAGCAGGGTGGTGAACAGGGCCCAGGGCAACAGCGCCGCGACCGGTATCGGAGTGGCCGGGGTGTTGGTGGTAAGGGTGATATCGCTCATGATGTGACTCCGTTGTTAATTTGGCTGATGGAAGATTGTGCCGGGCTCACCGTGACCGGAACGCCGAGTGGAAGCGAGTGGTGGTTATGCGCCGGCGGACAGCTGGCATTGGCCAGGACGATCGGCTGACCATGCGGCGTGTTGATATACGCCAGTCGCCATTCCTGGGTCCGTCGGCCAATGTCATCCGGTGCGGTCAGGTGGAGGGCGGTGATCATGTTCTCCATTGCTGTCGCCCACTGGCGATAGTAGGCATCGTTCACACTTTCGCCGGGTTGCGCCGGAGCCGCCTTGATCGCTTCGCTGAACGTCCGTACCCATTCTGCCCACGGGAACAGCCCCGCCCGGTGCAGATGGACGATCAGGGAGAATGCTTTCGCCTGCCAGGGCTTATCAAAAACCGGCCCCTCCTCGTCGCGGGGTAACCCGACGGCGGCGTAATCATGCTGTGTCGCAATGCTCATGCTTCCTCCAGATAGTCGTCCCACAGATCGATGTACACGTTGTCCGGGCGCGGCGTGCCCCACAGTTCCAGCGCGGTGAAGCTGACGCTGTAGACGTGCTGAGGATGTTCGCCCAGACCGTGCGCCGCGGTGTCCGGCGTGATGAACACGCCATGATCGGTCTCAATACGGCCGATATTCCCGCGCACGTAACGCGGCAGGCGGGTGTGGGTGGTTGGGTTGATGTTTTTTGCCCGAACCCGGTCTCCGGCCTTAAAGCGGGGAGCAATATCGTGACTGACGCGCGCGGAGGCGCCGGTACTGACAACCATCGCCACGATGTCCTGCGTCAGCACAGGCGTGCCCGGAGCGCAGGGGGCAGGGGTCGAGCCACCCCAGAGTTCATCGGCGGTGATCACCCCTTTTTCCAGCAGCAGCGTTTCAAATGCGTGCAACCAGTGCTCGTAGTAGCTCGCCTCCAGGTAGTGGGCTGGATCCATGCGTTCAATGGCGTGGCGGAATTCATCCACATTGAAATGTCCGCCGACGAACAGCGAGGCGAACAGCGGAAATACCCGGCGCTCCCATTCATGATGGAAATACGGCTCATTTTCCTCGTTGAGGATCGGCCCGAGGCCGTGCATACCGCCCAGATCATGTATCCCGTTCATGGTTTTCTCCTCTTATTATGGCGCGGCGACCAGGCCGGTGCCGATCATGGAATCGCGGGTGACCAGTTCGATCAGCTGCGCTTCGCTCCAGCCGTCGGTACCCGCCGGACGTTCTGGCAGGACCAGATAGCGCAGTTCCGCGCTGCTGTCCCAGACGCGCACCTCTTTACTTTCTGGAATGTTTACCCCGAATTCGGCCAGAACGCCGCGCGGGTCGATAACGATACGCGAACGATAGGGGGCCGATTTGTACCACACCGGTGGCAGACCCAGCACCGGCCAGGGGTAGCAGGAACATAATGTACAGACGGTCACGTTGTGCACGTCCGGCGTGTTCTCCACTACCTGCATGTCTTCACCCTGCACGCCGGAGAAACCCAGCTCGGCGATGGCGGCTGTGGCGTCCGCCAGCAGCCGACGTTTATACTCCGGATCACTCCACGCTTTAGCGACCACCTGCGCGCCGTTACGGGGGCCGACCTTGTGCTCATAAGTGTCAATCAGTTCATCCAGTGCCGCCGGGTCAATCAGTCCTTTCTCCTGTAGCAGGGATTCCAGCGCCCGGACGCGTAGCTCGATGTCCGCCGGCGGTTCAGTATGGTCGTGGTCGTGTTGATGGCTCATTTTATGGTTCCCGATGGTTAAGGGTTAAAACATCCGCCAGTCGCCGGAAGCTTCAAATGCGGCGGCGGCCTGATAAAGGGTGCTTTCGGCGAAGTGGCGTCCTACCAACATCATTCCTACCGGTAAGCCGTCGACCAGCCCACAAGGGAGAGTCATTGCCGGATGGCCGGTAATATCCTGCGGCGCGGTATTGCCGATCATTTCAAATGCGCGGGAGATGTATTCGGTAATGGAGCAGTCAGGTTCCGGTAATGGCTGAGCGACAAGCGGTACAGTGGGCATCACCAGCAGGTCGAAGTCCGCCAGCGCCCGGTCATAGCCCGCACGCGCGCGACGCGCGATATTCTGCGCCTTGGCATAGTAGCGGCCATGGTAGCGTTCCAGCCCGTACTGGCCGACGAACATGCATATCTTCAGCGATGGGGAAAGCGCATCGGCGTTGTCACGCCACTGGGCGTGCTTGTCCAGCAGCGCTACGTCATATTGTCCTTTCCAGTTAAAGCCCATGCCGTTGCCATGCATCATCTGCGCGGTCAGCCCCTCGCAGCCGATAGGGGACCAGAGCGCCCCCGCCAGGCTATGCTCCGGTACCGAAATCTCGCCGACCGTCGCGCCCAATTCCTGCAGACGGGCGACGGCAGCGCGAACTTTCTCCGCGACTCGCGCATCCAGGTTCGGCAACTGAAAACCTTCGGCCATAATGCCGATCTTTAAGCCACGGACTCCCTTACCGAGCGCCTCGGTATAGGCTTCCACTTTGGGAGCATACTGACGTGGGTCCAATCCGTCCGCGCCGGCAATGACCTCAAGGACTAAGGCATTGTCTTTTACGCTGCGGGTCATCGGCCCGGTATGGTCGAAAGTGGCTTCGATCGGCATGATGCCGGTATAAGGCACCAGACCGTGGGTCGGTTTCAGGCCATAGAGGCCACACCATGCGGCGGGAATACGCGCAGAGCCCCCTTGATCGCCACCCATGGCCAAATCGACTTCCCCGGAAGCGACCAAAGCGGCGCTGCCAGAAGATGAGCCACCGGCCGAGTAGCCGTGGCGCAACGGGTTATGCACGGGCGCCGGATCGGAGGTATGGCTGCCTCCCGACAAGCAGAAGTGCTCGCAGGTGGCTTTGCCGAGAATAGTCGCGCCGGCATCCAGCAGTCGGGTGGCAACGGTGGCGTCGTAGAGGGGGACGAAACCTTCCAGCGTCGAGGCGCCGTTCATCATCGGTACGCCAGCCAGCGCGATGTTGTCCTTGAGCACCACGGTGCGGCCGGCCAGTTTACCGGTTGCTGCACCTGTCACCTCGGTCTTGTAATACCAGGCATTAAGCTGGTTTTCGTCGCCTTCAGGACGATAGCCGGCGGCGCGTGGGTAGTGCACCGCGGGGATCTCGTCGGGCAGGGCGTCAATGAGATCATAGGCGTCGAAATTGGCCTGCATCAGCGCCAGATATTCTTCGGCTTGTGCAGGCGTCAATCGTATGTTTAGCCGACTGGCGAGCGCTTGCAGCTGTTCAATGGTAGGACGTTCAATAGCCATGGAGTTCCCTTTGTATGGTGTTTGCCAATGCAACCTGCCTTCAACATAAGCCCGAAATGTCATTACTACATGGTTGTGCAGGTCAGTCATTTGGCTGAGACGGACACCCGCCTGTTGCGCGGATGTCCTTCCTCGGTTAAGACGGTTTATCTGTTTTCGGCCAGTGAATGCCGACGCTTTTCATCCCTTTGGTGACGTCCATGTCAGGGTGCGCGAGTACCACATCCCGGTATGAAGGGCTGCCGATGACGGCGGGTTTGAACTGGGTCAGGAATGCGGTAACCTCTTCACGGATATCCTGCGGAACGTTGAAGTTCTCGTAGCATTCATCAATAGCCTCGAATACGGCTTTCCAGTGCACTTCGGTCAGCCCCATTCCGCGGTGCGCGGTCACCATATCTCGTCCCCGGTAGACCGTGTTGCCGCCCCAGTGCTTGCACAGAAAATCGACAAAGTTGATATGCTCTTTCTGGAACGACGATTCGGATACGTGCGCCCAGATATGGCCGATATCGGGATGTTTCATACAGGTCTTCAACACTTCTCCTGCGAAAGCGTAAACGGCGTCATAACCACCGAGACGTTCATAAAGTGTGGGTTTTTGCTGCTGATCGGTCATGATGGATTTCTCCGTTGCGGGTGAGTAGTGAGTCTGGGGATGTCTCTGTGCCGATTCGCATCAGAACAGTTTCATCACGCGCAGGGTGGTATGTAGATCTTCCTTAAAACCGCCATCGACGTTGAGGTCGCGCTGGAGCAGACCCTGTACCTGCACCGTGGGGGTGACGAATTTCGATAATTCCAGCCTGACCTGATCGACGCGCGTCGCCTGTCCGTTCTCGATACCGTCAAGCTGCTGTTTGCCGCCCCAGTATTGGGAATAACCGGCGGCCAGGGTCCAGCTCTTATCGGCGGGCGGCGTCCAGGTCACCCAGCCCTGAAACTGATAGGTGTTGTCCTGCTTGAGTCGACCGGTGCCGATGCCCGAGGCGTCGTCGTTGACGCCATACCACATCACGTCCGTGGAAAGTTGGGTGGCGAAACCGTTACCCAGCTGCTGCACGCCGCCGAGCTGAAGGTCGAACTTCCAGCGATTTTCACCGACGTTTAGCGTGCGTCCGGCGTCGTAGGAGCCCGCGGGGAGGTACAGGTAAGGCACAATGGCAAAGGTTGTGCTGGGGTTGTTGACCAGCCAGACCGGCGCGGCAAGGATGGGATCGCCCAGGCCGCTGGCTGAATCAAGTCGAACGCCGTTTAGTGAGCCATTGTAAAGGCGTCCGTAAGGCAGCAGCACTTGCGGCGCAACCGTAAAGCCACCGACGTCCATGTAGTGAACGTAACGAAAGATGCTGACGAAGGAGTCGAGCCCGGTCTCTTGCTTAAGTTCACCGCCCCCGGTGGGGGTGAAGCTATCTCTCGTCGCGTAGGTGAAATATCCCAGAACGGCATCGGTGCCGGCGGGGGCGGGAATGAGGTCCTGCGAATTGAGATCGACCGCATGGGCCGGGCCGGTTGCCAGCCACAGTGTGCAGGCGGCCAGGCTGGTGCGAAACGTAGCGTTACTGAAAGTCATGACGTTCCCCCTCTTGTCTGATGTCGTGTTATGTCCGGAGCACGGTGTGGCCGGAAGACCTTACGCTTACTGATACTAGGGAGAAATTTGCGGCGTACTTGCTTCAGCAGGACAGTCGTTTGGCTGGAAGGGACATTCGGTTGCGGGCCTGCCCCTCGTCGTGTGATGGTCCGCCATAGTGCAGACGCCGCACGTTTAGGGTGCGGTTCCACGTTTTGTCGTTCCGCTATTCGACGCCCTATATGCCAGCAGAAAAGGGGGGCGCGGATTTTCAGTGATAGTTCCCGGTAACTTAGCGCCGATCGGCGTAACTGAAAGAGGGTGTATTAGCTCGTTGGCATGATAGTTGCTGTCTGCGGAAACGTTTCTGTCGTTTTGGCGGAATACCCGGCGCGAGGTGAATGATGATGAATAGCATGCAGTCTGCGGGCAGTCTCCACTATTCAACCGTTGGCGTTACCGAGTCGCGCCGCTTCGAGTACTGGAACGACGTAGTGTTACGCCACTGTATTCCAGCCGCCAGCGCCCCTCTGGCTGGGGTCGACTTTGATGCACGGCTGACGGTACGTGGAGTGGGTCTGGTGGATATGTGTTCACTGTCCGCGCCGCTACACAGCTGGGATCGCACGGCACGTTATTTGCGCCAGGGCCCCGACGACGATCTGTGGTTGGGGTATATGCAGGATGGATACGGTCAGCTTGAACAGGGGGGACGCAAGGCGACGCTGGCAGCGGACAGTCTGGTGCTCTACGATGCCGCCCAGACATTCCGCTTCAGTCTTGGCGGGCGCGATAATCATCTGGTGCGGATCCCCCGCCATTTGCTGAGCTGTCATTTACCTGGGGTCGAACACCTCACCGCGATGGTGCTCGACGACCGCCGCCCGGGCGTGATCCCATTGCGCGAAATGCTGCGTCAGGCGGCAGCGATGCCCGCCTGTCTGAACACAGCGGATATCTCCGGCCGCTTCTCCCAGACGTTGCTGGATCTACTGGTACTGAGCCTGGAGCTACAGGACCTGAACAACGTTGGTGTTGAGCGCGATCTGTATTCCCGGATGATGAACTACATCCGGCGGCAACTTGTCGATCCCGATTTGAACATCGAAAGCCTGGCACGGGCGCACCACGTTTCCGTTCGCACCGTCACGCGTGCTTTCGCCCGCCATAAAAAAACGCCGATGGCAGTGATTTGGCAGGAGAGGCTGCAGGCGAGCCGAGAGGCTATCGAACGCGGACGAGTCAGTAGCGTGTCCCAGGCGGCGCTGGATTTCGGCTTCTCTGATTTCTCTCATTTCAGCCATGCCTTCCGCAAAGCCTTCGGCATTTCTCCTCGCTCTCTGCTGCCGAAGAAGCAGTAAACTCGCCTGAGGACGTCATTCTCAGGTGTAACAACAGGCTAAACGATGCCGGTAAAACGGTCAGTGTAACCAGCGTGGCAACCAGTAGTCCCCCGATAATCGCATAGGCCATCGGTCCCCAGAATACCTGATGAGAGATGGGGATCATTCCCAGAATGGCGGCACAGGCAGTCAGGCAGATGGGGCGCGCACGATGCTCTGCGGCCGCAATAATAGCGGCATCGCTTGCCATTCCCTGAGCAAGATTGCTGTCAACCTCGCTAATCAGTATGACGGCGTTACGAATGATCATGCCAGCGAGCGCAATCACGCCAAGAAGAGCGACAAATCCCATTGGTGTTCCGCCAGGCAACATAGCCAGCACGATACCCGGTAAACCAAACGGGGCCATCAGTATAGCCAACGCCATACGGGAATAGTTGCGCAACTGGAGCATCAACAGCAAGAGCATGATGACCAGTGTCACCGGCAGAATCGCATAGACCGAACTATTACCTTTTTCAGACTCAGCAACCGCGCCCCCTTCTTCAATGCTGTAGCCTTCAGGCAGTTCCGCGCGCAACCTGTCTACCGCAGGTCGCAACGCTGCGGATACTGCTTCGGCGCGAAGTCCCGGGGCGAGGTCAGTTTGCACGGTGATGAAAGGCAAACGCTGTCGACGCCAGATAACCGGATCATCCACGCCCCAGACTGGCGTGGCAAAGGCGCTGAGGGGGATTTGTTTACCGTCATTCCCCTGAATAGTCAGCGAAGAGAAGGTGGCAAGGTTAAGACGCTCATTGTCCCTGGCCCGGAGCACCACATCGACAAGGCGGTCATTATCGCGAACCGACGTGACTATACTGCCGGACCAGACGGTATTGAGCATCCGGGCCAGACTTTCTGACGACACGCCCGCAGCCCGGGCTGCGGTCTGATTGACCTTGAGGGTAATGACTCTCTCCGGTTCGCCTGCCGTCTGATTAACCTCGCGAGAGGAGGGGGACCGGCCAATGACATCGCTCAGGCGGTTCGCGATCGACCTGACCTTCAGATAATCTGGCCCACTCACCCGGTATTTGACTGGCCAGCCGACGGGAGGCCCAAGTTCCAGGGGCGATACGCGCGTGATGATGTCGCTAAAGCGCGTAGCCAGTATCCTGTTTAACTGCCGATGAAGACGATCCCGCGCTTTAAGATCTTTAGCCACCACCACCATCTGGGCGATATTTTCATTTGCCAGAAGCACATCCATAGGCAGGTAAAAACGGATCGCTCCCGACCCAACGTATGTCGAAAAGCGCTCAACGTTGCGGTTGCCTGCCAGGGCCTTCTCCAGCTTTTCAGCCGTATTTTGCGTTTCCGACTGCGAGGCATTTGCCGGTAGCGTCAGGCTTACCAGCAATTCTGGCCTGTCGGAGGCGGGGAAAAACTCCCCCTGCATAAAGGTTGTTCCGTAAACGGACAGACCAAGCGCAATGAGAGCAAGACACACGGTGGCGAAGCGGTGACGCAACGCCTTGCGCAGTAGCCACTGGTATCCGCGGGCCATCCGTCCAGGACCTTTCGCCTTCTGTCTGATGTTGTCAGATAACAGCCACGTCCCGGTTAACGGTGAAAACAGGATCGCGACAACCCATGAGCACAGCAGGGCGATGAGCACCACGGCAAACAGGGAAAAGCAATATTCACCGGCGCTGGACGCAGCAAATCCCACGGGAATAAACCCGGCAATCATCACAAGGGTGCCCGTCAGCATCGGAAATGCGGTCGTTTTAAAAGCCCGGGTCGCCGCCTGCCGGCGGGAATCCCCGGCTTCCAGACCAGAGACCATGGTTTCCACGGTGATCATGGCGTCATCGACCAGCAGACCCAGCGCGATAATCAATGCGCCGAGAGAAATACGCTGCAGACCTATTCCTGCCAGCATCATTCCCGTAAAGGTCATGGCCAGAACCAGTGGGATGGCCGCAGCCACTACCAGTCCGGCTCGTAAACCCAGAGAGACAAACGAAACGGCCAGGACGATCGCCACGGCTTCGATAAGCACCCGGATAAACCCGCTTACGGCGTCGCTGACCACCGCTGATTGATCGGCAACCTTGACCATCTCAATACCGTGCGGCAGCGTGACGCTGATGGCCTGCATTTTTGCATTCAGCGCGGCGCCGAAACGCAGCATATTACCGGTCGGCGCCATCGAGATAGCCAGCCCGATGGCGGGTTTGCCGTTGACCCGGTAAACCGGCTGGGGAGGCTCGGCGTTTTCCCGACTAACGGTGGCAATATCCGTCAGAGGAAGGTAACGATCGTTAATATGCAGCGTGACGGCACGTAAGCTCGCTTCAGAAGTCAGTTCCCCGCTGACCTTTATCGCCATATTTTCCTGTCCGGTGCGGATCATACCTGCCGGGACAACCGCATTTTGTGCTCTGAGGGCATCCGCTACCTGCTGGATGTTCAACCCCATACCTGCCAGACGCGCTGGAGAAAAAGAGAGAACTATCTGTTCCTGCTGCTCACCCAGCAGGCTGGTTTTTCCGATATCCGGTAACGACATGAGTTCCCGGCGGATTGTCTCAACACGGTCCCGGACCTCCCGCAGGGTATAGCCCTCAGGTATAAAGCCATAGATCGTACCGTACGTGTCATCAAACTCGTCGTCGACGGCGGGGCCCTGAACGCCTTCTGGCAAAGAGGGGGCAATATCCTGCATTTTCTTACGTACCTGATACCAGATATCCGGCACCTTTTGCGGCGGGGTATCGTCACGAAGATTGACATGAATAACGGAGCTCCCGGCGCGGGTCTCACTTTCGAGATAATCAAGCCAGGGGGTTTCCTGCAGCTTTTTTTCCAGCGTATCGGTCAGCAGTCGGGTGGTATCCGTTACGGATGCCCCGGGCCATTGCGCAGAAACAACGGCCGTTTTAATCGTAAACGCCGGATCTTCGTTACGTGGCAGGTTCTCATAACAGAACGCGCCCATAGCAATGATCAGTAGCATGAAGAAACTGACCATCTGCTGATGATTTAGCGCCCAGGAGGACAGGTTAAATTTCTCATTCAATACGGGTTTCATGATTCGCACTCCCCGGCAATCACCGGCTCGCCGGAGCGTAATTTACTCACGCCGGCGGTAATCACCCGGTCGCCTGGTTCAAGGCCGCCGGAGATAATGACCGAGGTGGCGGTATAGTATGCTGGTACCACCACGCGAAGCTGCGCCTGCGACTGTGGGTTAATCACATAAACCGCCGGTTTGTCGTCGACGCGGCTCAGCGCTGAAGCGGGAAGGGCGTATCCATGCGGACCCGTTGCGGGTAACGTGACGGTGACGCTGGCGCCCAGCGCCATTGCCAGCGGTGGGTTTTGCAGGGTCGCCCTGACGCGCCATGTGCGGGTCTGAGGATCGGCCTGCGGGCTAATATCTCTTACCGCGGCGGACGCTTGCACCGACGGGTCGCTGAGGAGGGAAACTCGCAAGCCAGCCTGTTCCTGTGGCGGGATCGCCTCGGGTTTAGCGATATCAAACACCACATCGAGGGCTTCACCGGTCGCCAGCGTCAACACCGACTGACCACCATTGACCACCTGACCCGCAGAGGCGCTTACTTCGGTGATCACGCCGCTTCGCGGCGCAATCAGACGCGTCCAGCCAAGGCTTTCCCGGGCATTACGCAACGCGGACTCGCTGTTTTTTAAACGCGCGCGGGCGACAAGCCAGTCTGCGCGGGCAGTATCGAGCTGCGTGCGGGCAATCGCGCCTGTTGGCATGAGCTTTTGCATTCGGTTGACGTTAAGTGCAGCAACCTGAGCAGAGGCTTTGGCTCCTTCATAATCAGCCTGTGCGCCATCGAGCTGATTCTGACTGGTTGTATTTTCAAGCGTGGCCAGCAGTTGCCCTGCATTGACCCGATCGCCAATATCGACGCTACGCGTCACTATCCGGCCGCCGGTACGAAAGCTCAGAATCGTTTCATCGTGCGCATGGATCTCTCCGGTTCTTTCCAGCGCGGGAAGGGTTTGCGCTGAGCCAACAACAACGTAGCGCACCGTTCGCACAGGATCAGTCGTATTACCCTGGTTGTCCCCGCATCCGGGCAGCAGAAAAATCACTACCGAAAGAATGGTCAGGGGGAGAAAGTGCAGCCAGGAAAGGGTGCGCGCCACGTCGTACAAATGGTGCAGACTGTGGCGGAGGGAGAGTAAAAATTCATCTGACATAACGCCGCTCCATAAAGGTGATGGCGTTATTAAATGCGTGCTTAGTCGAGAAAGATTCGACGTTTCGTCAAGGTATTATCAAGAACGGCTATTTTCCATCTCAGACGACGTCCAGGGTAACAAAAGGCTGACTGCGAGTCCGCCGGTTTCAGGTAACGACGCGCTGATACTGCCACCATGGGCCTGACAAATCGCGCGAGCGATCGACAAACCGAGACCGCTGCCGCCGGAGTGGCGGGCACGCGACTGCTCCTCCCGGCTAAAACGGTTGAACATTTCCGGCAGGAACTGGGAGGATACCCCCGGGCCGTCATCGCGAAATTCGAGGCAATATTGCCCGCTGGCGTAGTGCAGCGTGACATCAAGATAACCGCCATCACGCCCGTAACGGAGGGCATTTTCCATAAGAATGGTGAAAACCTGGCCCATACGGAACGTATCGCCTTTGAAGGGACACGCCTGAGAATGATGAAGCCTGATTGTAAAACGATGTGCATCAGCCTGGGGCATGATCCATGTCGCCCGTTCTTTAAGCAGCTCATCCAGACGAAAGGGTTCGTTTTCCAGCACCAAATTCCCGGCATCAGACAGCGAGAGCAGATGAAGTTCATCGGTCAGGCGATTCAGGTGCTGAAGCTGTTTCATTACCATTGCCAGTTGTTCCGGGCTGGCATCAAACACACCATCCAGCATGCCCTGCAAACGTCCGATAGCGGCAGTCAGGGGGGAGCGAAGCTCATGCGCCATGGCCACATGAGAGGTACGTAACTCTTTTTCATAGCGGGCCAGTTTCCCCGTCATGGCATTAAAGTCACTGGCAAAGCTGACCATTTCAGCCGGCGCATTCCTGATGAGCTCAGCCTGGCGGCCAAATTGCCCTTCGGCGACGTCCTTTGCCGCATCACGCAGTCGGCTGAACTGCAGCGCCAGTGGCCTGGCGTATCTCAATCCCATCACCACAATAAAAGGGATCATGACCAGGACCAGTAACGCCACGGTGACCCAGTCCGCCGAGGCGATGGATGGGGTTGAATAACTCAACCCCCACCAGGTATCGACGATTTGATGGAAGCGCGCCGGGTTCGCCTGCGGGTTCTGGCTGAGCGCAAGAAACTCTTGTCGGACCGATGCCGGCATTCTGCCTATGTTCCAGTAATTCTGCACCGCATAACGTAGCCACATACAGGTCGCAATGACAATTACGCTTCCGATGGCCAGCGCTAATATACGTGCGCAAATCCAGCGCCACAGGGAGGAGTAGCGGGTTTTTGTCATGGTTGTCTGAACCTGTAGCCTACGCCGCGAACGTTAACCAGCACGCCGGAAATACCCGCCGCCTCGAGTTTTTTACGCAGGTTATAAATATGGGTATCCACCACGCGCTCCAGGGCTTCACTTTCCGGCAAACAGTTCTCCAGTAAATGCTGGCGGGAAAAAGGACGTGAAGGAGAGCGCATAAGCGTGGTCAGTAGTGAAAATTCGGTTGGGGTCAGATCCAACGTGCGCGGTGTGGTGTCCCCGTCGACAATGCTCGCCACGATGGCCGTAACATTCACTTCAAGCGATTGCCAGCGAAGGATCTCTTCCTTTGTTTCTGTTTGATTGCTGCGGCGCAGTACCGCCTGCACCCGAGCCACAACTTCTCCCGGATGGTAAGGCTTAACAACATAATCATCAGCGCCATAGCGCAAGGCGCCAATACGATCGGGAGTATCTCCCATGGCGGTCACCATGATCACCGGAACATCATTTTTACGGCGCAGGCCAGCCAGGACTTCGGTGCCGTTAAGCCCCGGAAGCATCACATCCAGCAGGATCAGATCGGGTTTCCACCGGTGCGCCATATCCAGCCCGGAAAGACCGTCTCCGGTAATGACGACATCGTAATTTTCACGGCGTAAATAGGCTTCGAGCACGCCAGCCGCATCGGCGTCATCTTCAATAATCAGCACTCTTCTGGACAACATCCGTTCACCTTGACCGTTTCTTAACACTATCCCGACGATTCATTGATTTTGCCAAATCATACTGCGCCAACATTTTGTGGCAGCTCCTGCCTCAGGAGAAGCCGGCGTCTGTGAGGAGAACAGTATGATAGCGATAAAAAAAGCCCTGTATATGACCGTACCGCTTTTGACGGCCATGACATCCTGCGTACAAGCAAATGATGACACTTCCTCCGGCACCTTCACCATTGGGCTGGGAGGCCACTACACTCCGCGATATTCAGGTTCAGACAAGCAGGTATGGCAGGTGGTTCCTGTACTTCAGGGGCGTAACGGCGCATTTTTTATTGATACGCAGAAAGGGGTGGGATATGACCTGCAGAACGCCAGCGGCTGGTACTTCGAACATACGCTGGGATACGATCTGGGTAGGGCGGATAAAAACGCCAGCTGGCGGGCAGGGGCAAATAATCTGAAAGGGATGGGAGACATTGACGCCTCCCTGAACACGGCCCTTGCCGTCGGCTGGCAGGCGCTTTCGTGGCTCAGTGTTGAAGGTAAAGCGACGCTGCCTTTAACGGACAGCCAGGGGGTAAGCTACCAGGCATCCTTGACGTTGCTCCCTGTACAAACTGACCATGACACGGTCGCCTTTCAGACGGCGGCCCTGTTTGGCGACAACCGTTACCTGAATACCTGGTATGGGGTGGATCCGCAGCAGAGCCAGCGCTCAGGTTATAGCCGCTATTCAGCACCGGGGGGATTTTATGGCATAGACAACAGTCTGACCTGGAGTCACCAGTTTGATGCCCACTGGGGCACGCTCCTGAGCGCTGACTATACCTGGCTTGGGGAGCATGCAAATGAGAGCCCGATCGTGTTACGACGTAACGAGGCGGCACTGACAGCAGCTGTCATCTGGACATTTTAGGGCGGAGAAAGCGCGGCGTGCGGTTTGTCGGGAAAGGATCACATTGAGAGCGGCAGGTGATGGAAGGAGCCATATCCAAACCACTCTTTCCGAGCCTTCAGATTTTTACATCCATCAGAACCCAGTGCTTTCGACAGTAAAATTTATTCTTTGAGTTTGTCGTGTTGACTTATTCTGTAAAAAGATTACTTTTCATGACATGAAAAAGATACTTATTATTGTACCCGATGGCGGCATGCTGTTTGAATCCGCCGGTATTGCTGACATTTTGATGCAGGCCAACCGCCTGCACCCGGAAGGTGCCCGGGAAATCTGCTACCAGGTCAAGCTAGCGACAACTCAACCGCATCAGGTTATCCATGGTCAGTCCGGTTTAAATCTTCTGGCCGATCATCGCCTGCATGAGATTGACCCGCGTGAACCCCGCGATACCATCATGATTACCGGCAGAGGTCAAAACCCGCAGGAAGGGATGGCGGTGGTTGACTGGCTGCGCCTTGCCGCTCCCCATGCCCGCCGCATAGCCTCCATTTGCGGCGGTGCGATGCTGCTGGCGCAAACCGGACTGCTGGACGGCAGACGGGCCACTACCCACTGGAAACTGCTGGAAACCATGCAGGCGGAATTCCCGCAGGTCCGCGTCGAGGGCGGGCCGCTCTATATTCAGGACGAACATATCTGGACCTCTGGCGGGGTCAGTTCCGGCTTTGATCTTACGCTGGCGCTGGTTGAAGAAGATTACGGCTTCAGCCTGGCGCGCGATATCGCCCAGGACTTCGTCATGTATCTGCGTCGCCCCGGAGGCCAGCTACAGTTTAGCCGCTATAACCTGCAGCAGACCACCTCCCAGGGGCCGATTAACGATCTGCTGGCGTGGTTGCTCGAAAACCTCACCGCCGACCTCAGCGTAGATAAGCTGGCGGAAAAAGTCGCCATGAGTCCGCGAAATTTCACCCGCGTATTTACCCGGGAAACCGGCGCTTCCCCGGCGCGCTACGTCGCGGAAGCCCGCCTGGCCGCCGCACGGCAGCGTTTGGAGCAGACTAACGAGACGCTGGATCGTATCGCCGAGCAAACGGGATTTGGCAGTAGCATTAACCTGCGACGATTGTTTGAAAAACAGCTTAACCTCACTCCAGGTGAATATCGTCAACGATTTCACTGCCGTAAAATGGCGTAAAGTGATCCTTTTTTGTCATTTACGCCAAAACCTATCCGTCCTAATCTGACTCCAGAGATAATAGATAAGGAGTTAATTATGGTAAAGGTCGGTATTAACGGTTTTGGCCGTATCGGACGCAATGTACTGCGCGCAGCACTGGATAATCCGGATATTCAAATTGTGGCAATCAACGATTTGACGGACAGCAAAACGCTGGCGCATCTGCTGAAATATGACTCGCTGCTCGGTAAGCTGGATGCAGAGGTCACCGCTGGTGAAGGGGGGCTTGTTGTTGATGGTAAACCCATTACCGTATTCAGTGAACGCAACCCGGCGAGTATTCCGTGGCGTCAGCGTGAAGTTGACATCGTTATTGAGGCTACAGGATTATTCACTGACCGTGAAAAGGCGGCTGTACATATCCACAGCGGTGGCGCGAAGCGCGTGATTATCTCTGCCCCTGGTAAAAACGATGATTTAACCATTGTGATGGGCGTTAATGAGAGTCTCTACTCCCCGGATAAACACTACGTGATAAGCAACGGAAGCTGCACCACCAATGGTCTTGCACCTGCTGCGCAGGTCCTGCACCAGCATTTCGGTATTAAACATGGTCTGATGAACACCACCCATGCCTACACCAACAGTCAGGCGCTGCACGATCAGCCGGAAAAAGATCTGCGCGGGGCTCGCGCCGCAGCATTGTCGATTGTTCCTTACTCCAGCGGCGCAGCGAAGGCTCTGGGTAAAGTTATTCCTGAGCTGGATGGCCGTTTAACGGGCTACTCGCTACGCGTCCCTGTGCCGGTGGTGTCCATTGTTGACCTGACCGTCACGCTTGAGCGAGATGTGACGGTCGAAGAGGTGAACAATGCTTTTCGCGAAGCCGCCGCAAAGGGACCTTTGAAAGGGATCCTGGGTTATAGCGATGAACCGCTCGTCTCCAGCGATTACCAGGGAGACCCACGCTCGTCGATTATCGACGGCCTATCAACGCTGGTGATTGGCGGTAATATGGTCAAAATTCTGGCGTGGTACGACAATGAATGGGGATTCTCTAATCGTCTCGTTGACCTGGCATTGATGATGGCAAAGCGTGAAAGCTAACCCACTGTGCGTTTTATTCATCTGTAAAAGTATACGCAATTCAGCTGGATGAATAGTGGCCACAAAGGATAACGAGTATCATTCATAGATTAA
Source organism: Klebsiella sp. HMSC25G12 (assembly GCF_001807705.1). Classification (NCBI taxonomy): domain Bacteria; kingdom Pseudomonadati; phylum Pseudomonadota; class Gammaproteobacteria; order Enterobacterales; family Enterobacteriaceae; genus Klebsiella; species Klebsiella sp. HMSC25G12. The sequence goes on from NZ_KV789914.1 coordinate 43,319, forward strand.
ACATAACAAATCTATTTGACCGCGATATAAAAGCATAAATGCCCGAGAGAGCATTTATGCTTTCGGTGAAGAACGGAGTTGCGATATGTTGTGGCCAGGTGCTCCCTGGTGGTAGCTAATCAACGCAAACTATTAGATACAAGGGAAAGGGCAGTTGCGATAGAACCTGTCAACATGGAATCCGGCTGCGTTGGGCGAAGGTGCTATTTATCTTCAGTACACCATTCAACTTCAGCTGGCGCTTCTGTTTATGGACACGATTGGAACTCGCCATTCGAGTGCGTAAACGATGCTGGCGCCTTTTTGAGAATCACGTCTGTGGCTGATAAAGGCCTGGTTGATACACAGGAGAAGAGGCTGTAGTGGGCGAAGTGATTGTTAAAAGCCATACGACGTTATTGAGTAAGACAATGCATTTAACATAATATACATTATGCGCACTCATATTGTAATGGCTCAATAGTAATGTCCGCCTGTG
>NZ_KV789915.1:0-96273 GCF_001807705.1 Klebsiella sp. HMSC25G12
AGAAATGACCTGCTTATTCGCACCTTCCTTAGGGCACTTTCACTTGCCCAATAAGGTCACGATTATGAAATTAGTTATCGCCTCCGTAATTTCTCTGCTCAGCTTCAGCGCGCTGGCGGCGCCAGAGGGGACGCTCAGCGTACACATTCTTAATCAGCAAACCGGGCTCCCTTCACCGGGGGTGCAGATTGAGCTGGATAAACAGCAGGGGGAGAGCTGGCAGCATATCGCCACCGGTAAAACGGATGCCGATGGGCGGATTAAATCGCTCTATCCGCAGGCGGAGAATATGGAGCCGGGGGTTTATAAAGTGACGTTTAAAACCGGTGACTATTTTAAAAGCCAAAACATGAATACGTTCTTCCCGGTGGTCCCGGTTATTTTCAATGTCACAAAGCAAAATCAAAAACTGCATATCCCGCTGCTGCTCAGTCAGTACGGATACTCTACCTACCGCGGCAGCTGATGACGCAAGCCGCTATCCAGCCAACGCCTGCGCGTCTCCCGCAGGCGTCACGTTTTCCTCGCACCACGATGTCCACGCCTAACGCTCGGTCTCTTTCTCTTTAAAGTGTTTAACAGCTTCGTCGTACATCGCCAGCAGGCCGGAAATTTCGCCTTCATATTGCGGCACGCGCTGGGCGCGAACGAGCTCAATCAGCAGCGCATAGGCTGCTTCTTCCGGGGCCGCATGTGGATTGATCAGTCCAGACATATCACCTCCTTAACAGTGGGCTTTTAGCCTACCCCTCGGCGGGAAAACGCAACAGCCTGATATGCAACCAGTACTTCTTATATGGCTCTTGTGAAACCTCAGAGGCGAAGACCTCGGCGGAAATCAATTGAAGGAGGGGTTATCCAGACCACTGGCGTGGCGGTTAGCGGTGCATCTACACCGGCAGCAGGCTCATCATCAGCCAGGCGATGGTAATGCAGATGAGGGTCATCGACAGCACAAAATTCATGGTAGCTCTTCTTCATCCTTTCTTTACTCAGCGTAAATTTTGACAGCGATGATCGCCTTTATCCTTGGCGATTTGTGCCGCTATCCGGCGGTGGGCTGGGGAAAGACGGCCTGTTTCCCCGTGAAGGCCAGTAAAATATCCTCTTTGTCAGGGTTATAGTGATGACATCAATGAATAAGCGGCATCACATTGGTTATGTTGGTCTTTCCGCCTGAAGAATGACTTCAGGTCGCTGATAAGCTTGCTGGGGGACTAACAGGATGAGCACTACACCGTTAACGCTTTCTTTTGCCGGGCAACAACCGCCCATCGCCCTGCCGCAGGTGCCGGGAACGCGGGGGCCGGTGGGAGTCGACATGCGCGGGCTAAATCAGTCCGGATTCTGCAGCTATGACCCCGGCTTCGCCAATACCGCCGGATGCCAGTCGGCGATTTCGTGGATCGATACGGAAAACAGCGTGCTGCTGCACCGCGGCTATCCGGTAGATCAGCTGGCTCGCCAGTGCGATTTTCTCGAAGTGGCCTACATCATGCTGAACGGTGACGCGCCGGATGAGGCCAGCTATCAAACCTTTCGCGAGACCATCACCCGCCATACTCTGGTCCACGAGCAGATAGCCCGCATGTGCAGCGGCTTTCGTCGCGATTCGCACCCGATGGCGCTGATGTGCGCCCTGGTGGGGGCGCTGGCGGCGTTCTATCATGATGTCCTGGATGTGGAAAATCCGCAGCACCGGGCGCTGGCCGCCACCCGGCTGCTGTCGAAAATGCCCACTATCGCCGCCATGAGCTACAAGTACACCATTGAACAACCCGCCGCGTATCCGCGCAACGATCTCTCCTATGCCGGAAATTTCCTGCAGATGCTGTTTGCTATCCCGGCGGAGAAATATGTTCTGAATCCGGTCATCGAGCAGGCGATGAACCAGATCCTGGTGCTCCATGCCGATCACGGGCAGTGCGCCTCGACCACCACGGTGCGTGCGGCGGGCTCCTCCGGGGCGAATTTATTCGCCTGCGTCGCCGCCGGGCTGGCGTCGCTGTGGGGGCCAATGCACGGTGGCGCCAATGAATCGAGCATGCGAATGCTGGAGGAGATTGAAAGCGTCGATCAGGTTCCGGCGTTTCTGCGCCAGGCGAAGCGCGATCCGCAGGCATTTCGCCGGCTGGGTTTTGGCAACTCGCGCTACCGTCACCGCGATCCGCGCGCCGGGATCCTGCGTGAAACCAGCCATCGGGTACTGGCGGAGGTAGGCATGTCCGACCGTTTGCTGCAGGTGGCGATGGCCCTTGAGGACGTGGCGCTGACCGACCCCTATTTTGTGGACAATGGCCTGTCGCCAAGCGTGGATTTCTATACCGCGGTGATCCTCAAGGCGATGAATCTGCCTTCGTCGATGTTTGCGGTGGTCACCGCGGTCGGTCGGACGGTCGGTTGGGTGGCGCACTGGAACGAGATGCACCAGGCGCCGCTGACCATCTACCGGCCACGGCAGATTTACGTTGGCGAGGGCTATCGGGATTACGTCTCCCGACGCGGCGAGCAGTCTGCTGGCCCAAGGTAATGCGTACGGGCAGGAGGCGCGCGGCGTCTTCCTGCCCAGGCGGGGTGCTACTTAGAGATGCCGGGAGAGCAGATAGTGCTCGACGGCGGTATATTCGGTTAACCGGGTATACAGCGCCAACAGGGCGCTGAGAAAAGCGCCTACCTCACAGGCTTGCGGCCCGGGTGTGGCGAGTAATGGCTGTAGCGTAGCTCTCAGTTGATCAAGGTCAGACTTCAGCACATACGGTATATGCAGGGTGCTGAGGATGGCTTCAGTCTGCTGGAAATCGTGACGAGATGGCAACGCCTCGTCTGCGCTTAGCCAGCTCAGGATAATCAACATAAGGCGATTTTTAGCGTAGAGATACGATTTCATGGCCTGTCTCCTGTCGGTAGTGGCGCAACACCATCCCCTGAACTTTGTTCATCAGTTCCACGTTATTTTTCACCGCCAGCTTGCTAAGGACGCGTGAACGGTAGTAGTAGACCCGTTTGATCGTGAGCTGCATGGTGCTGGCCACGTGACACAACGGCATTCCCCCCATCAACAGGCTGATTAAAAAAGTTTCCTTACGGGTCAGGTTATAGCTGTCAGGTATGGCGATATAGAGCTTGTCGGCGGGGGGCGACGTCCAGCGCGGAGCGCGGGCAAGCGCCGTACTGAGCCCGGCAAAACTGGTGATGAACTCTGCGCCGAGCACAATGGCGAGGCTGCTTTCGAGCTCGCTCAACGGGTAGCCTGATTTGGCAAAAATAAAGATCCGGATCAGGGGATTAAACGATTTTAAACTGAGCGCGACCTGCAGTACTTCGATGCTGACGCTGCTGTAATCAATAAGGATGGTGCTTAACCGGGCTCCGGCATCGGTCGCAAAAAAAGTATAGAACATCTCACTCTGTCCGCTAAACGGGTAACAGAGCATTTCTTTAATATCCAGAGGCTTGCTGTTTGGTTCATTAATATACGCCTTCAGCGCAATATTAAAATATTCTGAATCCGCAATGCAGATCAACATAATGACCTCCTGGCATAAATACGCTGTGCATGCTGTCCTGCCTGATTCGACAATTTACTGTAGAGAATACCCGTCTGAAATAACATACTCCCTGCGCTTTCAATCGAGGGGGGAGAACGTGGGAGGAGGTGGTTAATAATGAGGGTGAGATATTTAGATCGCATTTTACGAATGTTGTATGGAAAACAAAAAATAAAAATTATCATTTATTTACAATGAGTTATGTTTTTAATGTTGGTTTATTTTATTTCTTTTTCAGAGTGGCGTTAAGACTTTTCTATAAAAAGTAGAAATGGTCCTGGTGGCGAATTTGAATAATAAACAATGAAGTGAGTAGGATGTCAGTGCAGGGAAGGGGTTAAAAGATAACTGGTTAATCCAATGGAATGAGCATTAATAAATTGTACGTATAAAGTACGCCAGGGGTATTTCCTGAACGATTCTCCATAAGCGTGGTGATGAGGAGTGAATATGAAAAAATACAGCAGAGGAATGGCATCTTTCGTGGTGATGATGATGCTTTCTCCGGTAGCGGCACAGGCTGCTGATGGCAAAGTCACCTTTAATGGTGAAGTCATCGAAAATACTTGTACGGTAGTGAATAAAGATAAGACGGTGACCCTGCCGACGGTCCAGCGTTCAGCGCTCAGCAGCGCGGGTGAGACGGCGGGCGTGGTTCCCTTCACCATCGATCTGACGAGCTGCACCCCAGGGGCTGATGTCTCGGTGTACTTCGAGAAAGATCAATACGTTTCCACGGAGGGCCGACTAAAAAATACCCTGTCTGACGGCACGGAAGCAGAAAACGTCGATGTGGAACTGCTGAACACCCGGTTTACGCCGATTAACCTCGCGGAGACCCCGGCGGTCGCTGCAGACGGCACCATTGCTCGCCCGGACGTGATCCCGGTGGCGGTGGCTGAGCAGGATGGTTCCGCCTCGCTGCCTTTCTATGCCCGCTACTATGCGACCGACGCCGCTACGGCTGGAAAAGTCGCTACCTACGTCAACTTTACGGTGGTCTATCCGTAAACCCTGTCCACGGCCCCGCTCAGGGGCCGTTTATCCACCCGGCAAGGAGGAGGTGAATATGCGGCGTATGGTTCTGGCATGGCTGCTGTCCTGCATTTTACCCTCGGCGGACGCCAGCATGGTTATTGACGGCACACGGATTATTTTTCCCGGCGACAAAAAAGAGATCGCCGTCCGGGCCACCAATATGGGGGAGACCCCCTCTCTGACGCAGGTCTGGGTCGACGATGGCCGCGTGCAAAATCAACCGGAAAAAGATTCGGCGCCGTTTATTGTGCTGCCGCCGATTGTGCGTATCGAGCCGGGAAAGGGCCAAAGCTGGCGCCTGGTGTTCAACGGCAGCCGTCTGCCGCAGGATCGGGAGTCGCTGTTCTGGTTTAATCTGCTGGACATCCCGCCTGAGCCGAAAAACGGCACGGCAATCAATTACCTCCAGCTCGCGATACGGTCGCGTATCAAGCTGTTTTACCGTCCGGCAGGCGTGGCGGCGGAAAAAATGGCGCCGGAGAATGCCCTGCGCTGGGCGCTGGCTCCCACGGGCAATAGGCTGCGGGTGAGCAATGCCTCATCGCGCTATATCACCATCGACAGCATCACCCTTAACGGACAAAAACAGTCCGCTGGCATGGTCGCCCCTTTTTCCTCGCTGGAGATCGCGCTTAAAGGGGTCGCGCTGCGTACGCTGCCGGAGAAATTCAGCTTCACCACCATCAATGATTACGGCGCGGTAGTGAATCATAATTATCCTCAGTAAGGACATTATTATGAAACTCAGGGAGATCAAGTTTGGGTTGATGCTGCTCCTTCCCTGGCAGGAGGCATGGGCGGCAGAGGCGTTTAGTTTTAACCGCGCCCATTTGCACGGCGCCGCGCAGGTTGATCTCCAGAAATATCAATACGGTAATCCGCTGCACGCCGGACAGTATCGCAGCACGCTCTCGGTGAATGGCCGGGACCTGGCGGAAGAAACGTTTGTTATCCAGGAACGCGATGGCCAGCTTGAGCCCTGCATCTCGCCCTCGCTGTTCGACGCCCTGCAGCTGAAGGATGCCCAGTGGCCGGCGGCGGCCACCTGCCTGCGCTTTTCGCAGATCAATAAGGCGATCGGCTGGGAGTATGACAGCGGGGAAAACGTCCTGCGGGTGAATATGCCCCAGGCGCTACTGCAACCCCATTATCGGGGGGCGGTGAACCTGAAGAAGGTGGATAGCGGCGTGCCCGCCGCAGTGCTGCGCTATCAGGCCAACAGCTATCAGAGCATCGTCGACGGGGATAGCAGCAGCCATCATTATCTCGGGCTGGATGCCAGCCTGCGCGCCTTTGGCTGGCGTTTACATCACCAGTCCAGCTACCAGGCGCAGGAGGGGAATACACACTGGGATAGCATTGCCACCTGGGCTGAGAGAAGTGTAGTGAACTGGGCGTCCACGTTACGGCTGGGTCAGGGATGGACCGACGGAACCTTCTTTGACAGCGTCAGTTTTATCGGCGGCAGGCTGGCTACCGATGTGCGCATGCTGCCGGGCTCCCGCCGCGGCTTTGCGCCGTCGGTTAGCGGCGTGGCGCGCACCAATGCCCGCGTGACGGTCACCCAGAACGGCGCCCTGCTGTACGAGGCCACGGTTCCGCCGGGCAAATTCACCTTTGACGATCTCTATCCCACCAACGCCGGCGGCGATTTACAGGTAACGATCCATGAGGCGGACGGCAGTCAGGAGACCTTTACCGTGCCGTACGCCGCGCTGCCTGGCCTGGTGCGGGCAGGCGCGGTCTACTATGACCTGTCGCTGGGCTATCTGGATGAGGACGGGATCGCCGGGCGGCCGGGATTTGGCGAAGCCACGGTGCAGTACGGCTTCAATGACTATGTCAGCGGCTATACCGGCGCCAACGCGACGACGGATTATTACTCGACGCTGGTCGGCAGCGCCTTCAATACCTACTGGGGGGCGCTGGCGGTCGATCTTTCCCGTTCTGCGGCGAAGGGCAGGGAACGCGGCTGGCAGGAGGGGTATCGCTGGCGGGTATCCGCATCAAAATCCTTCGCGTCCGATACGCGGATGCTGGTCTCGATGAGCCACAGCAACGACGGCAACTATCGTTCCATTCGCGACGCCGTCCAGGAGCACGACCGTCACCCCAACGACTGGCGGGAGATGACCCGCTACAGCGCGACGTTGTCTCAGCAGGCCGGCAGCGGCAGCCTGTCGTTTAACGGAATCTGGAGTGAGGATGTCCGCCACCACCGCTGGCGCTCCTATCAGCTGGGGTACGCCAACCGCTATGGTCAGCTCAATTACTACCTGTACGCCCAGCAGAGTCAGGATATTCATCACCGCAATAATCAGGTGGTGGGCATCTCCTTTTCGCTGCCGTTCGGGCAGGCGGGCAGCCTGACTACCCGCTTTAACCATGATAAGAGCTACGGCAGCCAGCTGCAGTCCAGCTATACCGGCAGCGCTGGCGAGAAAAATGCCTTTAGCTATGGCCTGACCGCCAGCTACGACATGCCGCGGGAGAACCCGCACGAGGCCAGCGTTGGGGGCAACGGTAGCCTGCGTACGGATTATGCGTACCTGAATGCCAGTGCCAGCGCCGGTCGCCACCAGCAGCAGTACTCGCTGGGGGCATCGGGCGCCCTGGTGGCGCATCAGGGCGGAATGACCGCCACCCCCGAACTGGGGGAAACCTTCGCCATTGTGGAAGCGCCCGGCGCGGCGGGCGCTCGGGTGGCAAACCGCCTCGGACAGCCAATAAACCGCCAGGGTTTTACGATCATCCCTTACCTCGATCCCTTTACCGATAACTGGCTGGATCTCGATCCGCAGGGTCTGAACGACCATGTGGAGATTGTCTCCAGCAGCACGACGGTGGTGCCCGATTCGGGCGCGGCGGTGAAGGTCAAATTTGTCACGCGTACCGGCTATCCCTGGTTTGCCCATGTCACGCTGCCGGATGGCGCGGCGCCCCCGCTGGGCGCGGAGGTGTTTGACGACAGCGGTCGGGCGGTTGGCGCCGTCGGTCAGGGCGGGCTGCTGTATGCCCGGGTGCCGCAGGCCGACGGCAGCGTCTCGGTAGTATGGGGCGAACGCAGCGGGCAACGCTGCCGGTTGGCCTATGCCATCCGCGGCGACGCGGCGCAACAGGTTAGCCGCGGTACGCCGCATCAGGTCTGCCGGCCGGGAATAAAGGAGAAGTAATATGAAAAAAATCATCGCATCAGGGGTACCGCTTCTGCTGGCCGGCGGATACTGCGCCTCGCTGTCGGCAGCGTGCCAGATGGTCAGTGGCAAAACTATCGAGTATTCAGTGAACGTCAGCCAGGCCAGTATCAACCTTGACGTCAGCAATCGCCCCATCGGCTCCCTGCTATACAGCTACGGAGGGATGATTATCACTAATAACGAACGCTGGGAGATCGCCTGCAGCGGCAGCGAGCCCGGCGGGTTTCAGAGCATCGGCGGCTCACGGGTCGGCCCGGCGGGAGACGGCAAGCCCGGGGATATCTACAGCATCGACCGCCTGCCGGGCATTGGTTACAGCTTCCAGATGGGGGAACAGGATGGCATTAATTTCGATCCCCTGTTCACGGCCTGGCCCTCAGCGCCGGTATTTTCCGGCCAGCGCGCATTTCAGGCGGAAAATAAAAAACCGACCATCTATTTCTGGCGGATTGCCGATAACGGCGGTCTACCGCCGCCGGGCGAGTATTGCCTTAACGATTACCTTGGCGATATTTATCTTGGCGGAGTACAGGCGATGCGCTTTAGCGTCAGTGGGCTCTGTATTCAGGTCAAATCACCCACCTGCAAGATTACTGACGACAGTAAAAACATTAACGTCTTCCTCGGGCGGCATAACAAAACCGCGTTTACCGGGCTCAACAGCACCACCGCCCCGGTTCCTTTTAACATCAACCTGACGAACTGTGAAAATGTCGGCAGCGTGTTTATGCAGTTTAACGCGACGGTGGACAGCGCTGTCGCCGCCAACGAGGTGATTAAAATCGATGACCAACCTGAAGGCGCATCCGGACTTGGCGTGCAAATCCTCAGCGCCGGCGGCGCGCTGGTGCCGCTAAACCAGGTGAGCCAGGTCTGGTCCGGGAATAAAGGCAGTCAGACGAACTATCGTTTATCCTATCAGGCCCGCTATATCCAGACGCAGCCCGCAGTGACTGCGGGCGAGGCGAACGCCAGCGCGACCTTCGTGGTGACTTATAACTGATCGGCCTGACGGCGTGGCGTCGTCAGGCATGCGCCAGTAAAGGAAACATCAACTTCCTGTCTTTAAACAGGTTTTCCTTCTGGTCATAGACGAAGAGGATATCTTCTCCCTCTATTTTCTCATACTCGCCGAGCCGGTCTTCATTAGGGGTAAAACCGAGGATGGCCTGGTAAACATGGTCATCGGCCAGTTCGTTGACCAGCGTCGACAGGCTCTTACCCTCCTCGCAGAAGAGGTCAAAGCAGATCAGCACCGGACCGTTTTGCATGGCGATGACCACTGCCTCATTTTTTGCCGAGTAATAAACAAAATGCTTCATAAAGGCTGAGCAGTAAAACATCAGCAGGCCAAAGTTATGCTCCACCCGCAGCGGTGAGAACGGGTTGGATTTTTCATAGTAATGGCGGAGCAGGGCGACATCGTCAGCGCTGTCCATATCCAGTTTACGAAAATCACCGGCTCGCGGGGAAACCGGCATAATATATTGATGCTCTTCGCTGCGGGTGAAGCCAAATTTGGGGTAAAAATCCACCGTGGTGGGATTGGCGAATAAAAAGAAGGCGTCCGCCTCCTGCTGCCAGTCCTGCAGGATGTGATGGATAAGCTGGCCGGCTAATCCCTTATTACGGTGGTCCGGTTCGGTCATCACGGTGCCAATCTGAATATAACGCCGGGGCTCGCCCTGCCAGCGCAGGTCGATGATATTGGCCGAGGCGTTAGCGATAACTTTATTGCGTTCGACAAAGGCGTAGGGGATATAGGCGTCGGTCCAGTAACCTTGCTGATACCACTCTTCAAAAGACAGATCAAAAGTCTTAACGGCAAGGTCAATGAAGCTTTTTCTTAATGGGCTATTTTCTCTGACTTGCTTCACTAATTGATAATTCATTGTCATAGTTCCTTCTCACTATGGCTTCTGAAAGCGGCGACGTCGGCAAAGGCACTTGCGTCGAATGAGCGCTGTAAACGTAGCATATCTGGGAAAAGGATCCGCAATGTCGATGCTTAACCTTTGCCCCAGTCACAAATAACCGCATGCTGGCCATATCAGACCGGGCTGAACGGCCTGTTTGCGTTTGCTATCGCCATAATAGAGCGTGAGTAAACGAGGCACTGGTCGAGAGGCTGAGGCAAATGTACTGGCGATTTTATCGACAATCGGCCGCGCCGTAGAGGTTAGGTTTATTTATTTATGCATTAAACAGGAAATTTTACGCGATCTGCCTAATAATAGAGTAGCCGTCATCGCAAGGGCTGAAATTACTCAAGGAGCGACGTATAATAACGCCCTTTGTGTCTGAGTATTACCGCACGAATTGGAAAAATATAACATGCAGGATCCGCTACTTTATTTCGCGGTTTTTGCTCAGCTATTATTGAGTGAATTAACAGGATTACTATGTCAAATTTACCCAAATTTTCCCGCGCGCTTTTGCACCCGCGTTACTGGCTGTTGTGGCTGGGAATTGGCTTTTTGTGGCTGCTGGTGCAATTACCGTATCCGGTGATCTACCGTCTGGGAACGGCGCTTGGGCGGCTGGCAATGCGGGTGATGAAAAGCCGCGCGCGGATTGCCAGACGTAATCTCGAACTCTGCTTTCCCGAGATGAGCGCCGCCGACCGCGAGGCGCTGCTGGTGAAAAACTTTGAATCGCTGGGCATGGGGCTGATGGAGACCGGCATGGCCTGGTTCTGGCCGACGCACCGGGTGGCGCGCTGGACCGAGACCAGCGGCGTTAACGAGGTGGTGGAGCTTCTGGAACAAAAGCAGGGCATCTTACTGATCGGTATTCATTTTCTGACCCTCGAAATGGGGGCGCGAATGTATGGCATGTTTACCCCGGGCATTGGCGTCTACCGGCCCAATGATAACCCGCTGATTGACTGGCTGCAGACCTGGGGACGCTTGCGTTCGAACAAGACCATGCTGGATCGAAAAAATCTGAAAGGGATGGTCAGGGCGCTGAAAGAGGGGGAGATCCTCTGGTACGCGCCAGATCACGATTACGGCCCGGCCAGCAGCGTTTTTGCCCCGCTGTTTGCCGTCGAGCAGGCGGCGACCACCACCGGCACCTGGATGCTGGCGAAAATGTCCGGGGCGACGATTGTGCCGTTTGTTCCGCGGCGCAAGCCCAACGGCATGGGGTATGAATTGATCTCTCTGACGCCAGAGCGCACGCCGCCGCTGGCGAGCGCCGAGGTCACGGCGGCCTGGATGAATCAGATTATCGAACAGTGCATCCTGATGGCGCCCGAGCAATATATGTGGCTGCACCGGCGTTTTAAGACTCGCCCGGAAGGGGTACCGCCGCGTTACTGAACGCTTCGGCCGAAAAATAAGCGCATCGGTAGCACGCTCAGTAAATCGCCGTCTATACTGAAAGAGCCTGACTGAAGGCTAATTCCAAGGAGATTGCAGGATGAAAAAAGTGATAGTCGCGTTAGCCCTTTCCGCCGTTGCATTTGGCGCGTCCGCCGCACAGTTGATCACCAAAGAAGAAGTGAAACACTTCAAACTGACCAAGGTCGGACCGATCTCGGTAGGGCCGTCCGGTGGCGAGTTCTCTTCACCTTCCGATCTGCACGATCAGCTCTCTAAGCTGGCCGATGAGAAAGGCGGAAAATATTACGTGATTACCGCCGCGCGCGAGCATGGTCCAAACTTCGAAGCCACAGCGGAAGTGTATAAATAACCTTTTTAAAAGCGTGCCGTAGCGGCGCGCGACGCATTGAGCCTGGAGCGCGTTAAGCCTCCGGGCTCATTTTTTTTCTGCCATCGGAATTGCCTTAGGCAATTGCGGCAGCGGAAATGCGTTTTTATCGCTATATATAAATTTCATGATCACGATGTTAATGAATTATTGCTTTTTATTGTTAATAAAAAGCCAATTCTGACCTAATGCCTGAGGGAGTGACCCCTGGCAAAAATAGGTAGGACAAATGTGTTATCATCGCGCCTTTCCCTTTTTGTCTGGGGCTTTCTTGTATGCTACAACCTGTTGTTCGCGTCGGTGAATGGCTGGTAACCCCCTCTGTAAACCAAATCAGCAGGAAGGGGCGCCAGCTTACCCTTGAACCGCGTTTAATCGATCTTCTGGTCTTTTTTGCCCGCCATCCGGGGGAAGTGCTTAGCCGGGACGAGCTTATCGAAAACGTCTGGACCCGGAACGTTGTGACCAGCCACGTCGTCACGCAGAGTATTTCCGAACTGCGCAAGTCGCTCAAAGACGGCGACGACGTTAGCCTTGAGTACATCGCGACGGTACCCAAACGGGGGTATAAGCTCACGGTGCCGGTGATCTGGTGCACCGAGGAGGGGGAGGAACTCGCCCCGCAGGTGGAGGCGCTGACGCCTTCGTCGTCGACCGCTATTCCCGTGCCACCGGCTGCCGGTGGGCCGCCAGAAGCCCCCGACTCCTCCGCCGATCTTACCGCGCCGTTGACAGCGCCAGCGGCGGCTCCCGCTGTCGCCAGCGCGCCATCGGCCCGCAAACGCCTCACCACCGCCCTGGTGTGGGGGCTGTTCCTGTTGGCGCTGGGCACCTGTGTGGCGCTGGTGGCGCTGTCGAGCATGGAGTCGCGGCCGCCGGTCAACAAGGCGCGCCTGCTGCTCAATCCGCGCGATATCGATATCCACCTGGTCAATGGTAACTCCTGCGCCAACTGGTCGTCGCAGCACTCCTACGCGGTCGGCCTGGCCAGCCTGATCACCACCTCGCTGAACACCTTCTCGACCTTTATGGTGCATGACAAAACGGACTACAACATCAATGAGCCGAGCAGCTCCGGGAAAACGCTGACCATTGAGTTCGTCAATCAGCGCCACTATCGGGCGCAGCAGTGCTTTATGTCGGTCCAGCTGGTGGATAACGCCGACAGCTCGACGATGCTGGATAAACGCTACTTTGTGACCAACGACAACCAGCTGACCATTCAGAACGATCTGATGAACAGCCTGTCGGATGCCCTGACGCAACCGTGGCCGGCGCGGATGCAGGCGATGCTCAGGCAATATCAGCCCTCGCAGAGCGTGGCGTTAACCTATTTCTACCAGTCGCATCAGCTGTTAATGAAGGGCGATGTCGATTCATTAAGTAAAGCCAGTAGCCTGCTGGATGATGTGATTAAGCGGGCGCCGGATTTTATTTACGCCTATGCCGAAAAAACGCTGGTGGATGTATTACGCCATTCGCAGCAGCCGCTGGACGATAAACAGCTAGCTGCCCTCTACAGTGAGGTTGAGCGGGTAGGGGAGATGCCGGGTATTAAAGACATGGCGATTTATTATCAAATAAAAGCGGTAGATTCGTTGGGTAAGGGTAAAGTCGACGAAGCGAATACCGCGATTAACAGTGCGATTGATTTAGAGATGTCGTGGCTGAATTATGTGCTGTTAGGCAAAGTCTATGAGATGAAAGGAGAGAACCGACTGGCTGCCGATTCTTACATCACTGCGTTTAATTTACGGCCCGGCGGGGATACCCTGTACTGGATTGAAAACGGTGTTTTCCAGACATCAGTTAATCGGGTGGTACCGTATCTCGACAATTTCCTCTCTTCAGAATAAGTAAACCCTCATCATGCGCAAGGTTTTGGGCATGGTGAGGTTAAATTTATGTTTCTCATGAAGTCTCCTGTTGTTATTTGTATTTAGCATTCAGGAGGCTTTGAATAACACTTCAGTAACACTTGACTCCCGCTCTAACTCCATGTAATTAAACGATGTTTATCTTTTTCTGACACCCTGTTGTCATGTTTATATGTTAAGCGAAAAAGGTCAAAATATCATTTGTCTGATGTTTGTTGTTATTTCACTTTATCTTTAGGACTTATCTCGTACAAATCAGTAATCTTGTTGGCAGTTGGTCGGGTCAATTAATGGTTCTGTATCATGATCTGTACCTCCCAAATAAACTTAGGAGAAAAACAACCATGAGTTCTGCCAAGAAGATCGGGCTATTTGCCTGTACCGGTGTCGTCGCCGGTAATATGATGGGGAGCGGTATTGCATTATTACCTGCGAACCTGGCCAGCATCGGTGGTATTGCCATTTGGGGCTGGGTAATTTCAATTATTGGTGCGATGTCTCTGGCTTATGTTTATGCCCGACTGGCCACTAAGAACCCGCAACAGGGTGGTCCAATTGCCTACGCCGGGGAAATATCTCCCGCATTCGGTTTCCAGACCGGTGTGCTTTATTATCATGCAAACTGGATTGGTAACCTGGCCATCGGGATTACCGCAGTTTCTTATCTCTCAACGTTCTTCCCAATTTTAAATAACCCGGTGCCAGCAGGTATTGCCTGTATTGCCATCGTGTGGATCTTTACTTTCGTTAATATGCTCGGCGGGACCTGGGTCAGCCGTCTGACCACTATTGGTCTGGTACTGGTGCTTATTCCAGTGGTGATGACCGCGGTTGTCGGCTGGCACTGGTTTGATGTCGCCACCTATCAGGCGAACTGGAACACCTCCAGCACCACCGATAGCCACGCGGTCATTAAAAGTATCCTGCTCTGCCTGTGGGCCTTTGTTGGCGTCGAATCCGCCGCCGTGAGTACCGGGATGGTGAAAAACCCGAAACGTACCGTACCGCTGGCAACCATGCTGGGTACTGCGATGGCCGGTATCGTCTATATCGCCGCGACTCAGGTTATCGCCGGTATGTATCCTGCTTCTCAGATGGCCGCGTCCGGTGCGCCGTTCGCGATTAGCGCCTCTACCATTCTCGGCGGCTGGGCTGCTCCGATGGTTTCCGCTTTCACCGCCTTCGCTTGCCTGACGTCTCTGGGCTCGTGGATGATGCTGGTTGGCCAGGCCGGTGTACGTGCCGCCAACGACGGTAACTTCCCGAAAGTGTATGGCGAAGTCGATAGCAACGGTATCCCGAAAAAAGGCCTGCTGCTGGCGGCGGTGAAAATGACCGCGCTGATGGTGCTGATTACCCTGATGAACTCCGCCGGTGGTAAAGCTTCTGACCTGTTCGGCGAACTGACCGGTATCGCGGTACTGCTGACCATGCTGCCTTACTTCTACTCCTGTGTTGACCTGATTCGTTTCGAAGGCATCAACATTCGTAACTTCGTTAGCCTGATTTGTTCGGTACTGGGTTGCGTGTTCTGCTTCATCGCGCTGATGGGCGCAAGCTCCTTCGAACTGGCCGGCACCTTTATCGTTAGCCTGATAATCCTGATGTTCTACGGTCGCAAAATGCACCAGCGCCAGAACAACGCAACGGATAACAACAGCCCCGCTAACGCGCACTAATCAGTAACCCTTTTTCCTGAGGCTCCTTCCATCACCTGTCACATCGAGACGGGAGGGGCTTTCTACATCTGGAGATTTGACTATGAACGTTATTGCAATCATGAATCACATGGGTGTTTACTTCAAAGAAGAACCCATCCGTGAACTGCATCGTGCTCTCGAACGCCTGGACTTCCGTATTGTCTACCCGAACGACCGTGACGACTTATTAAAACTTATCGAAAACAACTCTCGTCTGTGCGGCGTGATCTTCGACTGGGATAAATACAATCTCGAACTGTGCGAAGAAATCAGCAAAATGAACGAGTACATGCCGCTGTACGCGTTCGCTAACACCTACTCGACTCTGGACGTTAGCCTGAACGATCTGCGCATGCAGGTTCGCTTCTTCGAATATGCGCTGGGCGCTGCGGAAGATATCGCGAACAAAATCAAACAGAACACTGACGAATACATCGACACCATTCTGCCGCCGCTGACCAAAGCGCTGTTCAAATATGTACGTGAAGGCAAATACACCTTCTGTACCCCTGGCCACATGGGCGGTACCGCGTTCCAGAAAAGCCCGGTAGGCAGCATCTTCTATGATTTCTTTGGCCCGAATACCATGAAATCCGATATCTCCATTTCGGTTTCTGAACTGGGTTCTCTGCTGGACCACAGCGGCCCGCACAAAGAAGCGGAAGAGTATATCGCTCGCGTCTTTAACGCTGAACGCAGCTACATGGTGACCAACGGTACCTCTACTGCTAACAAAATCGTCGGCATGTACTCCGCGCCGGCCGGCAGCACCGTGCTGATTGACCGTAACTGCCACAAATCGCTGACTCACCTGATGATGATGAGCGACATTACGCCGATCTACTTCCGTCCGACCCGTAACGCCTACGGTATCCTCGGCGGTATCCCGCAGAGCGAATTCCAGCACGCGACTATCGCCAAGCGTGTGAAAGAGACGCCGAATGCGACCTGGCCGGTACACGCGGTGATCACCAACTCAACCTATGATGGTCTGCTGTATAACACCGACTTCATCAAGAAAACCCTGGATGTGAAATCCATCCACTTTGACTCCGCATGGGTCCCTTACACCAACTTCTCGCCGATCTATGAAGGCAAATGCGGGATGAGCGGCGGCCGCGTCGAAGGGAAAGTGATCTACGAAACCCAGTCCACGCACAAACTGCTGGCGGCATTCTCCCAGGCGTCGATGATCCACGTGAAAGGCGACGTAAACGAAGAGACCTTCAACGAAGCCTACATGATGCACACCACCACTTCCCCGCACTACGGGATCGTGGCGTCCACCGAAACCGCGGCGGCGATGATGAAGGGTAACGCCGGTAAGCGTCTGATTGACGGCTCTATTGAACGTTCCATCAAGTTCCGTAAAGAGATCAAACGTCTGAAAGGCGAGTCTGACGGCTGGTTCTTCGACGTCTGGCAGCCGGAGCATATCGATGGTCCTGAATGCTGGCCGCTGCGTTCCGACAGCGCATGGCACGGTTTCAAAAACATCGATAACGAGCACATGTACCTCGACCCGATCAAAGTCACGCTGCTGACGCCGGGGATGAAGAAAGACGGCACCATGGATGACTTCGGTATTCCGGCGAGCATCGTGGCGAAATATCTCGACGAACACGGCATTGTGGTTGAGAAAACCGGTCCGTACAACCTGCTGTTCCTGTTCAGCATCGGTATCGACAAAACCAAAGCGCTGAGCCTGCTGCGTGCGCTGACCGACTTCAAACGCGCGTTCGACCTGAACCTGCGGGTGAAAAACATGCTGCCGTCGCTGTACCGTGAAGATCCTGAATTCTATGAAAACATGCGTATTCAGGACCTGGCGCAGAACATTCACAAACTGATTGAGCATCACAACCTGCCGGACCTGATGTTCCGCGCGTTTGAAGTGCTGCCATCGATGGTGATGACCCCGTATGCCGCGTTCCAGAAAGAGCTGCACGGTCAGACTGAAGAGGTTTATCTCGAAGAGATGGTCGGCCGCGTCAACGCCAACATGATCCTGCCGTATCCTCCGGGAGTGCCGCTGGTGATGCCGGGTGAAATGATCACCGAAGAAAGCCGCCCGGTGCTGGAGTTCCTGCAGATGCTGTGCGAAATCGGCGCCCACTACCCGGGCTTCGAAACCGATATCCACGGCGCCTATCGTCAGGCGGATGGTCGTTACACCGTTAAAGTGCTGAAAGAAGAAAACAACAAGTAATAGACGCACACCAGGGAAGTGGCTTGCCACTTCCCTTTTTTCACGCTGCAAGGAGAACCTATGAAAACACCCTCACAGCCGCGCGCGATTTACTACATCGTTGCGATCCAGATCTG
This sequence comes from Klebsiella sp. HMSC25G12, assembly GCF_001807705.1. Classification (NCBI taxonomy): domain Bacteria; kingdom Pseudomonadati; phylum Pseudomonadota; class Gammaproteobacteria; order Enterobacterales; family Enterobacteriaceae; genus Klebsiella; species Klebsiella sp. HMSC25G12. The sequence goes on from NZ_KV789915.1 coordinate 17,400, forward strand.
GGAGTACTTCAGCTTTTACGGCATGCGTGCCTTACTCATCCTTTATCTCACCCACCAGCTTGGCTTTGACGACAGCCATGCCATCAGTCTGTTCAGCGCCTACGCATCTTTAGTTTACGTTACCCCTATTCTCGGCGGCTGGCTTGCCGACCGCCTGCTCGGCAACCGCACGGCGGTGATTGCCGGGGCGCTGTTAATGACCCTCGGCCACGTGGTGCTGGGCGTCGAGTCGACCTCCGCATGGAGTCTGTACGTCGCGCTGGCGATCATCATCTGCGGCTACGGCCTGTTCAAATCCAATATCAGCTGCCTGCTCGGCGAACTGTACGCTCACGACGACCCGCGTCGCGACGGCGGTTTCTCGCTGCTGTACGCCGCCGGCAACGTCGGGTCGATCGCCGCGCCCATCGCCTGCGGACTGGCGGCGCAGTGGTACGGCTGGCATATCGGCTTTGCGCTGGCGGGGATCGGCATGTTTATCGGCCTGATGATTTTCTTAAGCGGCAGCCGCCATTTCCGGCATACCCGCGGCGTCGATAAACCGGCGCTGCGGGCAGTGAAATTTGTGCTGCCGACCTGGGGCTGGCTGCTGGTGATGCTGTGCCTGGCGCCGGTGTTCTTCACGCTGCTGCTGCAAAACAACTGGTCCGGCTATCTGCTGGCGATCGTCTGCCTGTTCGCCGCCCAGATGGTGGCGCGGATCATGATCAAAGCCCCGGAGCATCGTCGCGCGCTGTGGCAGATCGTCCTGCTGATGCTCGCCGGAACGCTGTTCTGGGTGCTGGCGCAGCAGGGCGGGAGCTCGATTAGCCTGTTTATCGACCACTTCGTCAATCGTCGCCTGCTGAACTGGGACGTGCCAACCGCGCTGTTCCAGTCGGTCAACGCGGTGGCGGTGATGGCGGCCGGCGTGGTGCTGGCGTGGCTGATGCGCCCGGAAGGCAGCGTGCGTTCGGTGCTGCGCGTCTGGCTGAAATTCGCTTTCGGCCTGCTGCTGATGGGCGGCGGCTTTATGCTGCTGGCGCTCAATGCCCGCCACGGCGCGGCTGACGGCCAGGCCTCGATGGGCATGATGGTCGCCGGGCTGGCGATGATGGGCTTTGCCGAACTGTTTATCGACCCGGTGGCGATGGCGCAAATCACCCGTCTGAACATGCCCGGCGTCACCGGGGTGTTGACCGGGATCTATATGCTGGCCACTGGCGCGGTCGCCAACTGGCTGGCGGGCGTGGTGGCGCAGCAGACCACCGAATCGCAAATTAGCGACACGGCGATTGCTGCCTATCAACATTTCTTCTCGCAGATGGGCGAATGGACCCTCGGCTGCGTGGCGGTGATGGTCGTTATCGCCTTTGCCGCGGCCTGTAGTGTGGGCAAACGCCGTGCGGCTGCCGGTGAAGTTACCGGCGGCGGCGCCTGACGCTCGTCCCGGCTGGTGGCGTAAACGCCTTATCCGGGCCGCGATTCGTAGCCCCGATAAGCGCAGCGCGACCGGGGGCATGACATCAACAGCGGAGCGCGAAGTCGCTCCTTGCACAGCTTAGTGAACAGGAGGAGGATATTCTGGCATGCGCGGAGGCCAACGATAAAAAATACCGTTACTGAAGCCATAGCTGAGTGAGATCAGCTTGGAGTGAATCCAGGATCGTTAAGATTGTGCTCTGGTGTCTTCCCAGAGACAGGCCGCGCGGAAGGGTGACCTGGTTCAATTTATCGAAGCTAGTTTGAAAGCAAGGTTATGAGGAATCCATATGTCTGAACAACAAGCACAAGGTGCCGATGAGGCCATTGACCTTAATAATGAACTGAAAACTCGTCGCGAAAAACTGGCTGCACTGCGTGAGCAGGGCGTAGCCTTCCCCAACGACTTCCGTCGCGATCATACCTCTGACCAATTGCACGCTGAATTCGATGCGAAGGATAACGATGAACTCGCTTCCCTGAACGTTGAAGTTGCGGTGGCTGGCCGGATGATGACCCGCCGCGTGATGGGCAAAGCCTCTTTCGTCACTCTTCAGGACGTCGGCGGCCGCATTCAGCTGTACGTGGCGCGCGATGACCTGCCGGAAGGCGTCTACAACGAACAGTTTAAAAAATGGGACCTCGGCGATATCATCGCCGCCCGCGGCAAGCTGTTCAAAACGCAAACCGGCGAACTCTCTATTCACTGCACCGAGCTGCGTCTGCTGACCAAAGCCCTGCGCCCGCTGCCGGATAAATTCCACGGCCTGCAGGATCAGGAAGTCCGCTATCGCCAGCGCTATCTGGATCTGATCGCCAACGAAGAGTCACGTCATACGTTCCGTATCCGTTCGCAGATCCTCGCGACCATGCGCCAGTTCATGGTGGCTCGCGGCTTTATGGAAGTCGAAACCCCGATGATGCAGGTGATCCCTGGCGGGGCGTCCGCCCGTCCGTTCATCACCCATCACAACGCGCTGGATCTGGATATGTACCTGCGCATCGCGCCGGAACTGTATCTGAAACGTCTGGTGGTCGGCGGTTTTGAACGCGTGTTTGAAATCAACCGCAACTTCCGTAATGAAGGGATCTCGGTACGCCATAACCCAGAGTTCACCATGATGGAACTGTATATGGCGTATGCGGACTACAAAGACCTGATCGAACTGACCGAGTCGTTGTTCCGCACCCTGGCGCAGACGGTGCTGGGCAAAACCGAAGTGCCATATGGCGACCAGGTGTTTGATTTCGGCAAGCCGTTTGAAAAACTGACCATGCGCGAAGCGATCAAGAAACACCGTCCGGAAACCAACATGGCGGATCTGGATAACTTCGACGCGGCGAAAGCGCTGGCGGAATCTCTCGGTATTCAGGTAGAGAAAAGCTGGGGTCTGGGACGTATCGTCACCGAAATCTTTGACGAAGTGGCGGAAGCGCATCTGATTCAGCCAACCTTCATCACCGAATACCCGGCGGAAGTTTCCCCGCTGGCTCGCCGTAACGACGTCAACCCGGAAATCACTGACCGCTTTGAATTCTTCATCGGCGGCCGCGAAATCGGTAACGGTTTCAGCGAGCTGAACGATGCCGAAGATCAGGCGCAGCGCTTCCAGGATCAGGTGAACGCCAAAGCGGCGGGCGATGACGAAGCGATGTTCTATGACGAAGACTACGTCACCGCCCTGGAGTATGGTTTACCGCCGACCGCGGGTCTGGGTATCGGTATCGACCGCATGGTGATGCTGTTTACCAACAGCCATACCATCCGCGACGTGATCCTCTTCCCGGCCATGCGTCCGCAGAAGTAATCCGTTGCACTCCCTCCCGGCCTGCGCCGGGAGGTCCTCCCTGCATTATCCCCATCCTGTCTTTTGCCCTGCTTTATGAACCGCTAACCGCTATTTATCGGGATGTTTTGCCGTGGCCAGACGCGCGACAATAGTGACCATTTCGCGAGGAGACGCTATGAGCAAATTTGGTATTGCCCTCATGACCGCGGCGGCTATTAGCCTGCTGAGCGGCTGCCAGGCGGCGAAGGAGAAGCATCCGACGCAGGAGGAACTGATCCGCCAGATGCAGCAGCGGGCCGCGGCCTCGGATACGCACACACTGCCGCCGGGCAAAGCCTCGCAGGACCAACTGATGCGCTACGCCTTCACGCTCAGAGAGGCGGTTATGGTTCAATTGCCCAACAGCGCACGCTACCAGGGGAAAATATGCTCCGTGCGGCTGTCGCTTAACCGCAGTGCAAAACTGACCGGACTGCAGCAGGAGGGGGGCGATCCGGCGTTCTGCGCGGTAGTGACCGATGCGGTACTGCGCACGACCTTCCCGCCCTTTGCCAGCGAAGGGGTCTACCAGATCTTTAACCATCCGCTACTGGATTTTAAGCCTTAGCGCACCCGGCTTTCCGCCCCCGCCGGATGGCAGGGGCGGGGAGATTACTGCACTTTTTGCAGGGAGCCGCGCTGGCTGCCGTTTGTCCAGCTGCCGTTAAAGGCGTTGTTGAGGGTAAAGGCTGAGCTTTTCACCCGGAAAGTCAGTTTACCCTGGCTGGCTTTCGCCTCCTCGACCAGATGACCATGGGTTTTCACCGTTTTAGCGGTGACGGTAATCTCATCAATTTTATCGCCATACTCCGTATAAACATACCAGGTGCCCACCCAGGGGCCGAAGCCGCTGCTGGCCTGCTGCGCGGCGGCGGCATTCTCGGCTTTGGTTTTATGAATATCGCAGGTGGTCCCGTCGGTCATCTGCGTGCAGCCGGAACGTTCAAGCTGTTCCCGGTATTTCGCGCTAATGGCGTGGGCCGGCGCGGCGGCGACCAGCGCCAGGGTGAGGGTGGTGAAAAGCCAGGTCTTATTCATCTTATTGTTTCTCATCGCGATAGCGGCGTGCATGGTCATAAAGGTTGATACACATTGGTGCATTCTCCCGGTGGCGTCAGAATAAATATAACCGCAGCCATTCCTGATAAATAACTAGCAGGAAGGAGATGGGTTATTTATTGGTAAAACATCATTACCCTGATTTTATTTATCACTGTACCTTCCCGCTGCATGTCATATTATTGCAGAGAGAATGTTAAGTAATTGATGTTTTAAAAGTGACTATTTGTCACTTACGCAAATAACAGCAGGCCCGGCCTGGGCGCGCGGCTAAAGCCCGCGCCGGTGCGGTGTTGAGTTTTTTTCATATTGCTATCATCATATTTCGAATGAAAGGGATAACCTCTGAAGCGGGTTATTAAGCCAGTAATTTTTAGCCGCAAAATAAGCCGGCGGCAAGCATTATTTCCATTTATTTTTTCATGGTTACCTGAAATAGCGGATATATCGCCAGCGCAATGATGGATTTCCATCATTTCTCCGTTTTCATCGTCGGTCGTCGCCTGCTTATAGTGACGCCAGACAAGACCACAGGGTGAAAAGGAGACAAGATGGCGACAGAGCATCTGCAGTGGGGCGTGAGCCCCCTGTGCTGGACCAACGATGTGCTGGAGGATTTAGGCGGCGATATCCCCCTGGATACCTGCCTGCGCGAGGCGCGGGAGGCGGGCTATCAGGGCATTGAGTTAGGACGGAAATTTCCCCGCCAGGCAGAGACGCTGGGCCCGCTGCTGGCGGCGGCTGACCTGCGCCTGGCGTCCGGCTGGTACAGCAGCTTGCTGGCCGAGCGCAGCGTGGAAGCGGAGCTGGAGGCGGTGCGGGAGCACGCGCAGCTCCTCCGGCAGCTCGGCGCGAGGGTGATGGTTTACGGCGAGTGCGGGCAACTGCCGGGTGAAACCCCGCTTGATGAGCCTATTTCACTCTCGCCGCCGTTAAGCCGTGTCAGCCTGGCGGCGTATTGCCACAAGCTAAATACCTTTGCCGACCTGCTGCTGCGCGACTATGGCCTCCAGCTGGCCTATCACCATCATCTGATGATGCTGGTGGAGCACGATGACGAGCTGGAGCGGTTTCTGTCCCATACCCATGACAACGTCGGGCTGGCGTTTGATACCGGACACGCCTTTGTCGCCGGGGTCGAGATCCCGCGCGTGCTGCAAAAATATGGCCACCGTATCCGCCATCTGCATCTGAAAGACGTGCGTCCGCAGGTGCTGGGGCGTCTGTATCGTGAAAACCTGAGCTTTAACGAGGCGGTGCGCGCCGGGCTGTTTACTATCCCGGGCGACGGCTGCATCGACTATGCGCCGATCCTCGACTTCGTCCGGGACAGCGACTACCGCGGCTGGCTGATTATCGAAGCCGAGCAGGACCCGGCGATGGCGCCGCCGTTGGCCACCGCCCGCCGCGCCTTTGCCTGGCTGGCGCACCATTTTTCTTCCCCTTCACCGTCAGAGGAGCATGCATCATGAGCGCGCGGTTAAATATCGGTCTTATCGGCTCGGGTTTTATGGGTCAGGCACATGCTGACGCGTACCGTCGCGCGGCCATGTTCTATCCCGATCTGCCGAAGCGCCCGCATCTCTATGCGCTGGCGGATCAGGATCAGGCGCTGGCTGAACGCCATGCGGCGAAACTGGGGGCGGAAAAGGCCTACGGCGACTGGCGCGAGCTGGTAAACGATCCGCAGGTTGATGTGGTGGATATCACCTCGCCGAACCATCTGCACTACACAATGGCGATGGCGGCGATCGCGGCGGGTAAACATGTCTATTGCGAGAAGCCGCTGGCGGTCAACGAGCAGCAGGCGCAGGAGATGGCGCAGGCGGCACGGCGCGCGGGGGTGAAGACCATGGTGGCCTTTAACAACATCAAAACGCCGGCGGCACTGCTGGCAAAGCAGATTATCGCCCGGGGCGATATTGGCGAACCGGTGCGCTTTCGCGGCACCTTTGATCAGGGGTTTTATAACGACCCTAACCTGCCCTGGTCCTGGCGCTGCTCGAAAACCCTCGGCGGCAGCGGGGCGCTTGGCGACCTTGGCGCCCATACCCTGTCGGTCGCCCAGTTTTTGCTGGGCGGGATCCGCGAAGTGACCGCCAGCGCGCAAACCTGCCTGCGCCAGCGTCCGGTGCCGCAGAGCGATGCCGGGTATGCCAGCCGGGTCGCGGCCGATGCCGAGTGGCGGGAAGTAGAAAATGACGATCAGGTTCAGTGCCTGGTCAATTTCGACAGCGGCGCGGCGGGAGTGATTGAGGCCTCGCGCATCGCCGCCGGGCGGATCTTCGGCGTGTTCTGGGAGGTCTCCGGCACCGAAGGCACGCTGTATATGGACGGGGAGCGCTTTAACGAACTGCAGGTGTATCGCTTCAACGATGATAAACACGACCGCGGCTTTAAGACGCTGTATGCCGGGAGCCAGATCCCGGCCTATGCCGGCTTCTTCGGCTTCGATTTTGGCGGCGGTGGGCTGGGCTATTTTGACGTCAAGGTGATCGAAGTGCATGACCTGGTGCAGGGAATTTGCGGGGAGGACGACTGCTATCCCAACTTTGAATTTGGTTTGCAGAATCAGCGCGTGCTGTCGGCGATTGAAGCCTCGATGGCCAGCCGTCGCTGGGTGAACGTGGTTAAAGACTAAGGAGCCGCTATGTTTCCCTCACACTTACCGATCCCGCGCCGCCCGGCGGCGCAGAGCATTCCCTCCCTGCGCTGGGGCATTATCGGTCCTGGCTGGATCGCCGAGCGCTTTGTTCATGCATTGAAAACCTACAGCCGGCAGCAGGTGGTGGCGGTGGCCTCCCGCAGCCAGGCGAAGGCCGAGCGGGTGGCCGCGGAATGGGGGATCCCCCAGGCTTACGGCCAGGTGGAGGAGATGCTGGCGCGCCCGGATATTGATGCGGTGTACATTGCGACGCCGCACAACCATCACTTTCCCGACGGCATGCAGGCGCTGAAGGCGGGTAAACACGTGCTGATTGAGAAGCCCTTCGCGCTCAACCTCGGCGAAGGGCGTGAGCTGCAGGCCGAAGCCGCCCGCCAGGGGAAGCTGGCGCTGGAGGCAATGTGGTGCGATTACGCGCCGAAATATGATGTGATCCGCCAGCTGCTGGAGGATGGGGCGCTCGGCGACCTGCATACCCTGCTGGCCGATCACGGCGAGTATTTCACCCCCGACCACCGCATCTTCAATGCCGACCTTGCCGGCGGGCCGATGATGGACCTCGGCAGCTATTTGACCTCGTTTGCGCTGATGGTGGGCGGCATGCCGCAGGAGATTGTCGCCCGCGGCAGCGCCACGGCGGAGGGGCTTAACGGTCAGACGTCGATGCTGTTTAGCTGGCAGAACGGGATGCAGGGGTTGTTAAACACGACGTTGTTCAGCAACACGCCGGGCGGGGCGGTGGTGGCCGGACGCCAGGCGACCCTGACGATCGACGGTCAGTTTTATGCCCCCGGCGGCTTCACGCTCGCCGCCAGCCAGGGCGGGCAGGCGCTGCGCTGGGAAGAGCCGCGCAATCGCTACGACCAGCTGTTCTGGCAGGCGGAGCATTTTGCCTGGTGCATCGGGCAGGGGTTGCAGGACTCGCCGCTGCGGTCGCTCAGTCGGGTGCTGCAGAATCTGCAGGTGATGGATGAAGTGCGGCGCCAGGTGGGCGCGGTGTTTAACGAAGAACGCTAAGGAGCCGGCCGGGCTTTGGTTTGCAGATAGCGCGAGCGTGTCTGCCATTGCCCGGCACCAGGACGCGTACGATGCCGGATGTCTGTTGCCCGGCGGCTCTGCGCTTGCACGGGCCTACGATTTTACTTCAACCGTTTGATATTAAAGCATATTAATGCCAGTGTTATGTAGGCCGGGCAAGGCATCGCCGCCGCCCGGCATAAAGGCTGGTACAGCGCCTGATGGCGGTTGCCACGCAACCACTCAGCGACAGTCGTCGACGGCGACAAACTGGCCATGCTGCAGGGACTGAACCGCCGCTTCGGCAATGGCCTGCGCCTGCAGGCCGTCCAGCAGGCCGGGCAGATCGGCCACGGTTTCACCATTCAGGGCGCGAATAAAGGCGTCAAGATGCTGGTAATAAGATCCCTGTACCCGGCTGAACCAGTCCGGCCACAGGCCCGGCTCAATGCGCTGATTGCCGCGCCACAGGGTAGGGCCCGCCGGCGACTGGCTACCGGACTCCAGCGCGCCTTCGGCGCCCAGCAGCGTGATCCGTTCATCATACCCGTGGCCGGTGCGGCGGGTGTTGTCCAGCTGCGCCAGCGCGCCGCCGCGCATCTGCATCATCAGGATGGAGGTGTCGACATCGCCAAATTCGGCAATGTCCGGCAGGGCCAGCGCCGCGCCCATCGCCGCCACGGTACGCACTTCATCGCCAGTGAGAAAGCGCAGGAGATCGAAGAAGTGGATCGCCTGATCGCGCATCTGGCCGCCGGAGCTGCGCAGATAGTCGAGCGGCGGCATGGTGGAGGCGCGGCAGACCATCTGCACCAGCTCGACCCGGCCGATCAGCCCTTGCTCCAGCTGGCGGCGGAGCTGCTGATGGCTGCTGTCGAAGCGCCGGTTAAAGCCGACAGTCACCGGCACGTTCAGGGGGAGCACCCGCTCCACCACCTCACGGGCGCGCGCCAGGGAGAGGTCGATCGGTTTTTCGCAATAGACCGCCTTGCCCGCCCGGGCGGCGGCTTCCAGCAGTTCGGCATGCGACGGGGTTGAACTGGCGATCAGCACCGCGTCGATGGCGTCGCTATGGATCGCCTCGCTCACTGTCACCGCCCGGGCGCCATAGCGGGCGGCCAGCGCCTGGGCGCGCTCCGGGGCGGCATCGGCCACCATCGTCAGCGCACTTCCTTCATGACGGGCAAGACTGGTGGCATGAACCTGACCGATAAAACCACTGCCTACCAGGGCAAAACGTTTGCAGATCATTTTTTTCTCCAGAATGGCGAGGGGACGTTGCCACCATAATCGGTTTGCTAAACTCACTGACACTGCCGTTTTGATGGATTTCCATCATGAAGAGAGGGGCGATGAAAAACATTTCACTGGCGATGCTGGCCAGACAGATTGGCGTCGGCGTGGCCACCGTTGACCGGGTGCTGAACGAACGCGGCGGCGTATCGCCGCAGACCACCCGCAAAGTGCTGCAGGCGGCGCGCGAGGCGGGGCTGAAGCGGATCCTGCCGGAGGAGCACCGCTTTCCCTGGCAGGTTGAGGTCTTTCTCAGCAGCAATGACTCGTTCTTCTTTCCCCAGCTGGCGCAGGATTTTGCCGCCGTGGCGGATAGCCTCGGCTATCGCCGTCTGACCCTGCACCGCACCTTTGTCCCGGAGTCGCAGCCGACGACCCTGGCCCGGCGCATTGTGCGCAGCTGCCAGCAGCGTCAGGGGATCATCGTCTTCGGCAATGACCATCCCGCAGTGCACGACGCGCTGCGCCGCTGCCGGGAGGCGGGCGTCCCGGCGATCACCCTGGCGACGGACCTGCCCGGCGCCGACCGACTCTGCCACGTGGGGATCAATCAGCTGCAGGCTGGCCGCACGGCGGGGTTAATGCTGGGGAGGATGACGCCGCGGCCCGGCGAGGTGCTGATGGTCAGCGGCCGGCAAGATTACAACGCGCATCGCCTGCGCATTCAGGGGTTTCGCGAGGTGCTGAGCCAGCGCTTTCCCCACCTGCAGCTCAGCGACGTGCTGGCGGGTGAGGAGCGGCGGGAGCAGATCACCCGCCTGCTGGAACAAGCCCTGTGCCGCAGCCGGAATATTGTTGGGATCTATAACACCGGGCTTGGCAATACCCAGATTGCCGAGGCGCTGGCCCGCCACCGCCGCGAAGGCGACGTCTGCTGGATCACCCATGAGCGTTACAACACCACCCGGCAGCAGCTGGCGAAGGGGAGTCTGGCGTTAACGCTCGATCAGAACACCCGCCAACACGCCCAGCTGGCGATCGACCTGATGCTGCGCCATCTGGAGTCCGGCTACCAGCCGCAAACCTATGCCGACGGTAAAGTCGACTTTATCCTCTACAGCGCCGAAAACGTCGACTGAGTCGGTCGGCGTATCCCCTCCTGACCGCATGACTATCCCTGGCGGGTAAATACCCGCCTGACGGGGAAGCGATCGCGTCAAAGCGTTGTCTGCCTCTCATTTTTCGCTCATTTATGCGGCAATGTTAGATGTCTGTCAAAATTCTGTTACTGCATAGTTTTAAAATTTTCATTTCAGTTATTTACTTATAAAAGTTTCAAATGTCTTGTTAATGAAATAAATGGTCTGAAATCCAGGTTGCGGCGTAAATGGACTAACGTTTCAAAAAAGTGATGAAAAAACAGCCGTAATTTGTGATTTAGATCACGATGGAGTGCGAGAGGTGCCGCAGCGTCGTCGATATCACAGCAGACATTTGCCGCAACGTAACTGAAATTAATTTTTCATTTTGTTTCATTCACCGGCGTACCTACAAAATCAAGGATCAACTATGAATATTAAGAAAACGATTGTTGCCTCTTTGTTAGCCTGCATGCTGCCTGCGGTGGTTATGGCAAAAGACGTCTCTATTGGCGTCTCCATGGCGCTGTTTGACGATAACTTCCTGACGATCCTGCGGACCTCGATGCAAAAAGAGATGAAAAAAGACGGCGTTAAATCGCAGATCGAGGACGCAAAAGGGGATGTCTCCCAGCAGCTGCAGCAGGTGCAAAACTTTATCGGCCAGGGGGTGGACGCCATTATCGTCAACCCGGTGGATACCAATGCGGTGAAACCGATTATGGATCAGGCCACCAAAGCCGGGATCCCGCTGGTGTTTGTGAACCGCCGTCCGCAGGCGGAACTGACCGATAAGATGGCCTATGTGGGGTCGGATTCCATTCTCGCCGGCCGTCTGCAGATGGAAGCGCTGGCGAAAGCGATGAACGGCAAGGGCAATGTGGCGATCCTGCTCGGCGACCTGGCGAATGAGTCCACCCGCGATCGTACCAAAGGGGTGGAAGAGGTGGTGGCGAAATACCCGAACATCAAAATCGTCCAGAAGCAGACCGCGAAATTTACCCGCAATGACGCCGTGGACGTGGTCAGCAACTGGATGACCAGCGGTGAGGATATCCAGGCCATCGCCTCCAACAACGATGAAATGGCGATCGGCGCCCTGCAGGCTCTGGGCAAAAACCCGAACCATATTCTCATCGCTGGCGTGGATGGCACCCCGGATGCCCTGCAGATGCTGAAGAGCGGCAAGATGATCGCCACCATCTTCCAGGATGCGAAAGGCCAGGGTGAAGGCGCAGTCGACGCGGCCATCAAGCTGGCGAATGGCGAGAAAGTGGAAAAAATCATCGACGTGCCGTATCAGCTGATCACCAAAGAGAACATGGCTGAATTTACTAACCGTAATCAGAAATAGTCCTGGCCAACCCGTAGTACGGAGGTGGATGTATGAACGCTTTTGCACTTGAAGCCGAAGGTATCAGTAAGTTCTTCCCCGGCGTGAAGGCGCTCGATAATGTCTCATTGCGCGTGCGTCCGGGAACGGTGCATGCCCTGATGGGTGAGAACGGCGCCGGTAAATCCACGCTGATGAAGTGCCTGATCGGTATCTATCGCCCCGATAAAGGGTCGATTCGCGTGAAAGGGGAGCCGGTGGAGTTTACCGACACCATGGATGCGCTGCGCTCGGGGATCTCGATGATCCACCAGGAGCTCAATCTGGTGCCGCATATGACGGTGGCGGAGAATATCTGGCTGGGGCGCGAGCCGATGAAGTACGGCTTTGTCGACCACGGCCAGCTGACCCGCCAGACCCAGGCGCTGCTGGACAAGCTTAATATCCGCTTAACCGCCGACCGGCTGGTGGGCGACCTGAGCATCGCCGCCCAGCAGATGGTGGAGATTGCCAAAGCAGTCTCGTGGAACGCGGATATCGTGATCATGGATGAGCCCACCTCGGCGCTGACCGAAGGCGAGGTGGCTCACCTGTTCACCATCATCCGCGACCTGCGCGCCCAGGGTAAAGCGATCATCTATATCAGTCACAAAATGGATGAGATCTTTGCCATTACCGATGAGATCAGCGTGTTTCGCGACGGCACCTGGGTGGGGAGCAAAAACACCACCGAATTTACCCGGCAGTCGCTGATCACCCAGATGGTGGGCCGCGAATTAACTCAGCTGTTTCCGAAATTTAATAACACCATCGGCGAAGAGGTGCTGACGGTGCGCAACCTGACGCGCCAGGGCGTGTTCCATGACGTCAGCTTTACTGTACGCCGCGGTGAAATCCTTGGCGTGGCCGGGCTGGTGGGCGCCGGGCGCAGCGAGGTGATGGAAAGCCTGTTCGGTATGGAGCGCTTCGACAGCGGCGAAGTGCTGATCGACGGGGCGCCGGTGACCATTGATTCCCCCTCCGTGGCGATTGAAAAGGGGATGGCGTTATTAACCGAAGACCGCAAAAAGTCGGGCCTGTTTCTGGTGCTGTCGGTGCTGGAAAATATGAGTATCGTCAAAATGCCGGAATATATCGGCAAGAGCGGTTTTGTCCAGCACGTGAAAATGGCCGAAGACTGCATGGAGCAAATTCGCCGGCTCAATATTAAAACGCCGACGATGGATCAAATTATTAATAACCTCAGCGGGGGGAATCAGCAAAAAGTCCTGATTGCGCGCTGGCTGTTAGCGCAACCGAAAATCTTAATTCTCGATGAGCCGACCCGCGGTATCGACGTCGGGGCGAAGGCGGAGATTTATCATCTGATCAGTGAACTGGCGAATCGGGGGGTGGCGGTCATTATGGTCTCCTCTGAGCTGCCGGAAATCCTTGGCATGAGTGATCGGGTTATGGTGATGCATGAAGGCCGTATCACCGGCATCCTGGAAAAAGACGAAGCCGACCAGGAAACCATTTTGTCGTTGGCATCCCATTGAGGCACAGAGAATGAGTAATATGAAATTAACGGCGGCTCCGGCCAGCGAGGGTTCCTCCTTCTTCGCTAATTTGCGGCATAAAATGCCGAAAGATACCGGCATCTTTGTGGTGATGCTGGTGATTGCCCTGACTTTTGAAATTGCCGGCTGGTATGTTCGCGACCAGTCGTTCCTGCTCAATACCAACCGCCTGGTGCTGATTGTGCTGCAGGTGGCGATCATCGGCATCATCGCCGTCGGCGTCACCCAGGTGATCATCACCACCGGGATTGACCTCTCCTCCGGCTCGGTTATCGCCCTTGCGGCGGTGGTGGCAGCGAGCCTGGCGCAAACTTCCGACAGCCTGTCGCCGATGTTCCCGGCGCTGGTCAACCTGCCGGCGGTGATCCCCATTTGCGCGGGGATCGGCGTCGGCCTGCTGTGCGGCCTGACCAACGGTTTTCTGGTGACGCGGACCGGTATTCCGCCGTTTATTGCCACCCTCGGGATGATGGTTTCGGCGCGCGGTCTGGCGCAGTATTACACCCAGGGCAACCCGATCAGCTTCCTCTCCGACAGCTTTACGGCGATAGGTCAGGGGGCGATGCCGGTGATTATCTTCTTCGTGATCGCCGCCGTGTTTCACATTGCGCTGAAGCATACCCGTTATGGCAAATATGTGTATGCCATCGGCGGCAACATGACCTCGGCCAAAGTGTCCGGCATCAACGTGAATAAGTACCTGGTGATTGTCTACACCATCGCCGGGGCGCTCTCCGGGCTGGCGGGGGTGGTGCTGGCGGCGCGCGTCAGCAGCGGCCAGTCGAGCATGGGGATGTCCTACGAGCTGGACGCGATTGCCGCCGCGGTGATCGGCGGCAGCAGCTTAATGGGCGGGGTGGGGCGCATTACCGGCACCCTGATTGGCGCGATGATCCTTGGTCTGATCAAAAGCGGTTTTACCTTTGTCGGCGTCGATGCCTACGTGCAGGATATTATTAAGGGCATCATTATTGTCGCCGCGGTGACCATCGACATGCGTCGCAACCGGAAAAAACACTAATCTTATCAACGGGCGGCAGCGGCGAAGGATGTCATTGCCGCCCGTCCTGTCCAGAAATAAACAAAATACGCCCCGCCAGGCGCGGCCTGTCTGTTTTGCCCACGCGGCTCATCCTGTACAGTTTTGCCACTTCCGTTGTCTATTCGTCAGGGGGCCCACGCGTGGCCTCCGGTTTCTGGAGTCGTATGAATACACCATCCGTCGTCAAATCCTCGCCGCTCTGGCGACCGGCAAGCAGGGGCATTATCGTCACGCTGATCGCCGGACTGGCGATCCTGGCGCTCGGTCGGGGCGTGAATTTGCCGGCCAGAGAGGTTTACCGTGAGATGCAGACCCGCCAGCTGGAGGAGGATGCGCAGTGGGTGGCGCAACGCCTTGAGCGGCGAATGAACACGCCGGCGCCGCAGCGGGAAGCCGCCTGGCCGTTGGCGGCGATGCGCGCCGAACTCCATACCCTCGCCCGGCAGCGGCATTATCAACTGCTGCTGGTGAATGGCGACGGGCATCTGCTGACGGCGTCGCATGCGCTGCCGGCCAGCGTACTGGCCCAGGTGCAGGCGCAGTTCCCCAGGGAGATGCAGCCGCCGCTGTTCGGCAGCCACTACCAGACTATCCAGCCTTTCGCCCCGCACCAGCGGATGTTAACCCGCGCGCTGAACGGCGAGGCGGGGCTAACGGGCTGGAATCTGGTGGTGCTGGCGCCGGACGGCGGATTGCCCTCGTTACTGATGGCTTACCGCTGGCCGGTGACGATCGGCCTGGGCATGCTGTTTGCCGGTGCGCTGCTGGCGGTGAGGCAGGCAGCGCGCGCCCGGCGAAAACGCTAATTGCCGACGGCGCCGTCAGGGATGGCGAAACTGCAGGGTGGCGGGGAGGTAGCGCTGGAGCGGCTCCGGCGCCTGGCCGTCGATCAGCTGGCTGAGCAGATCGTAGCAGTGCCAGGCCAGCTGGCGATTATCCTGCTGCACGGTATCAATGCGCAGGGAAAGCGAATCATACAGGTAGTGATCGTCGAAGCTGGCGAGATGAATATTGGAGTCCAGCAGATGATGCTGGCTCATGTAGCGCAGGACCCCTTCGAGCAGTCCGCAGGCCGCGGTAAATAAGGCCTTCGGCGGACGTCCCAGCCGCGCGCAGAGCGCCGCGAACATCTCATACCCGGAGCTGGGGTGGTAGTTACCGTTGATCACCCACTCAGGGCGCAGCGTGACCCCCGCCTGAGCCAGGCCTTGCGTGAATCCCGCCAGCCGGTCGCGCGACGGCGACAGCCGCGGCTGGCCGCCGAGAAACCAGAACTCGTCCGCATGCTGAGGCGCAATGCGGGAGATCAGCTCGGCGGTTGGCGTCACCGAGTCGGTCATCACCAGCGGCAGGGCGCTGTCGCTGGGGGAGCGGTCAAACAGCACCACCGGCAGCTGTTCGCTGAGCTTCAGGTAGTCGGCATCGCTGTGCATGCACGAGGCGACGATCAGCCCGTCGACCTGGCGGGCAATCATATTATTGACCACCACGCTCTCCTGGCCGGGGTTTTCGTCGGTGCAGGAGATAAGCAGCTGCACGCCAGCTTCCCGGCAGAGCGTCTCAAGCTCATGGGAGAAAACGGCAAACCCGTAGTTGGTGATCTCCGGTACCACCAGGCCAATGGTATGGCTGCGGTTATCGCGCAGCGAGCGCGCATGAATGCTGGGCTGATAGTGCTGCTCGCGGGCGATCGCCAGCACGCGCTCGCGCGTCTCCTGCGCCACGCGCAGCTCTTTGCCACGGCCGTTGAGCACCAGACTGGCGGTCGCTTTGGAGACGCCCGCCAGTTCGGCGATATCTTTGATAGTTACGCGTTTGGTTTTCATCACCACTCAGGAGCCTGAAAGCAAAACGCTTATACTACCATGCATGGCCGCAGCAGCCAGCGGCAGAATGCCACCGGCGTCGCACCGCTGAAGATTAACTGCCCCGGATAGCCCGGGAAGAAGCGGCTGCTCATCACCCCTTCGCCATCGTTGATGAAAATTTCCACGCTGGAGCGGTCGATAAAGATCCGCAGGCACCGCGCTTCGCCGCGCCAGTAGCGGTGATGCATCTCGGCGGTCTGCAGCCCGCGGCGCGACAGACGCAGGCCGTCGCGGTTGGCGGTGAGCTGCAGGGCGCCGGCAAAGTCCAGCCCCAGCGTACTGTTGGGGGCGATGTCAAAGGCCAGCTCCATCGGGGCGAGGGGCAGGGTCTGCCCGCGCCAGCCCTGGGCTTCCTCGCGCAGAGCAGCCAGCTCGCGCAGCGGGCGCTGATACAGGGTGCCCGCCTGCCACTCCAGCTCGCGCACGCAGGTCATCTGGTGGATCCATCCCTGTGCGCGGGTGGGTTGATGCATCTCTTCCCCGTCCGGGACGCCCATCCAGCCGACCAGCAGACGGCGGCCATCCTCGGCCAGCATGGTCTGCGGCGCGTAGAACTCAAACCCGCTGTCCAGCTCGTGCAGCGGGCCGTGGTCGAAGGTGCCGCGCTCGGCGTCGAAGCGGCCTGCCATCCACACCGCAGGATAGGTATTGAGAAAGCGCTGCGCTTCACGGGCCAGCCCCTGCGGGCAGCAGATCAGCAGGTGGGTATCCGCCAGCGGAAAGAGATCCGGGCACTCCCACATATAGCCGCCGTTCGCCAGACCGTTAACGCCATGTCCGGCGATCTCGCCCACCAGGCGCCACTCCCGCAGATCGCTGGCGGTGAACAGCAGCACTTTACCGTGCTGTTGCAAATCCTGCGCGCCGAGGACCATGTACCAGCGCCCGTCCTGCTGCCACACCTTGGGGTCGCGTACATGGCCGGTGTAACCGTCAGGGAGCGGCAGCACCGGCCCCAGCTTGCGGAAGGTGCCATCGGCATTCTCTGTCGCCAGGCACTGCCAGGCGGTGCGCCCGCCGTCGGGGAATTTCACGTTGCCGGTGTAGCACAGGGTCAGGGCGCCCTCGAACTCGACCGCGCTGCCGGAGTAGCAGCCGTTGCGGTCATACTCTTCGTCCGGCATCAGGGCGATAGGTTCATGCCGCCAGTGCAGCAGATCGGCTGAACTCCAGTGTCCCCAGCACTTATAGGTATGGTCACAGGCGAGCGGGTTCCACTGATAAAACAGGTGGTAACGCCCGGCGACCTGGCAAAAGCCGTTGGGATCGTTCAGCAGTCCGCTGACCGGCGCCAGATGCCATTGCGGATAATGGCTGTCGGCCAGCGCCTGCGGCTGGCCCTGCATAACGGCCTGCAGGATCGCAGGCAGGCGTGACGGTAATGACATTATTCAGCGTCCGTTTTGTATTTCAGCGTCAGAGAGAGCATGAAGGCCACGGCGAAGGCGATCGCCATTCCGATAATGTAGTTCAGCAGCGAGCTGGCCTGCACGATGGCCATCCCCGGGATCGCCGTCAGGCCCACCGCGGTCATATAGACGTGCATTGACACCACCCAGGCGCCGCCGGCGGCACCACCGACCAGCGCGGCGATGAACGGCTTCACAAAGCGCAGGTTAATCCCGAAGATTGCCGCTTCCGTGATCCCCAGCATCGCCGAAAACGCCGACGGCAGGGTGATGGCTTTGATTTTGGCATCTTTGGTTTTAAACCATACCGCAAAGCAGGCGCCGCCCTGAGCGACGTTGGCCATTGCCCAGATCGGCAGCAGGAAGTTGACGCCAATCGACGGGTTGCCCAGCAGACCCGCCTCGATGGCATGGAAGCTGTGATGGATACCGGTAATGACGATCACCGAGTAGAGGCCGCCGAACAGCAGGCCCGCCAGCCAGCCAGCGTGGCTGATAAGCGTGCTGAGAATAAACGAAATACCGTCGCCGAGCGCGCGACCGGCCGGGCCGATCAGCAGCAGGGCGATAAAGCCGGAGATAATCACCGTCAGGAACGGGGTGAGGATCAGGTCCAGCGCGTCAGGGATAACGCGGCGCAGCCGTTTCTCGACCATGCTCATAAACCACACCGCCAGCAGCACCGGGAAGACGGTGCCCTGGTAGCCGATCATCGCCACTTCGATGCCGAAGAAATTCATGGTGTGGAAGCCGGCGGCGACGCCCCAGGCGTTGGTCAGCGCCGGGTGGGTGAGGATCCCGCCAAGGGTCGCGCCCAGATAAGGGTTACCGCCAAATTCGCGGGCGGCGGTAAAGCCGATCAGGATCGGCAGAATGATAAACGCTGCCGAGCTGCACATATCCAGCATGATATAGATAGCGTTGCTCGGGTCGACCCAACCGTAGGTTTTCACCATCCCCAGCAGGCCCATCAGCAGGCCGGAGGCGACGATGGCGGGAATGATCGGTACGAAAATGTTGGACAGCAGGCGGGCGATGCGCTGGAACGGGTTCAGCTTTTTCGCGGCCAGGTCGGCGGCTTCGGATTTGCTTGATTCGCTGATGCCTGCGGCCTGGATAAAGGCGGCATAGACTTTATTGACCACCCCGGTGCCGAAGATGATCTGCATCTGTCCGGCATTGCGAAAGCAGCCTTTCACCCCGTCGATTTTGCCAATGGCCTGTTGGTCGGCGAGCGCGTCGTCGACCAGCACCAGCCGCAGGCGGGTGGCGCAGTGCGCGGCGCTGGCGATATTTTCCTTGCCGCCCAACAGGGGAAGCAGTGAGCGGGAAATCTGATCAAAATCCATAGTACCCTCTAAATGCATGATGATATGGCGTGGGCGGTGCCGGCCGTGGCAGGCACCGCGAACCTTATATTTATGTGTTACTTACCCTGTCGTCCGGGTTACCGTCAGAACCAGGTCTCCATTTGCATACCGAACGACCATTCGCCGCCCGATTTGAACCCGTTGCTGCCTAATGCATCATCGTTGGCGTAGTTATCCAGTTTTTTGCTCCAGTCCATCCACGATGTATAGAAGCGGATCTCCGGACGCGAGAAGAAGTCGCCGATGCTGCCCACCTTGAAGGTTGGGGCGAAGGTCAGCTTGTAGAAGCTGCCGTTCACCGCGTGGCGATCGTTGTAGCCTTCAGGCTGCAGATCCATGTACTGATAGCTGCCCTCCCAGGCGAGGGCGAAGTTCTGCGTCACTTCCTGAATCAGACGCAGGTTGAGAGTGGCCCACTGATAGCTGTCGCCATCGACATAACGATCTTTACTGCTCTGCGCCAGCACGGCCGGGGCAATAAACCAGCGATCGCTCAGCGGCGTCGTGCCGTAGCTGGCGAAGCGCCAGGTATTGGCCCCCGGGCGCAGCGCACCGTCGGAGCCGATGCCTTTAACCTCGGCGCCCAGCCCGTGGCCGTACAGCAGGGCCGTTTTGCTGGTCCCGTCGCGCAGGCCATAGAAGCTCTCATTGTGCAGGCCCAGCAGAGCATGGACCCCGGTGTTAGCGGCATCGCCTTTCACCAGATTGCCGTTCGTGTCCTGGCGTTCGTCATTATCTTTCGCCCGCATCCCGCTGACCATCATCTGCACCGGGCCGGCAAAGTTATTCATGCTGACGATATAGTTCTGCACGCTGTTACTGCTGTCAGCGATATCGCCAAAGTTGCGGCCGTATAACGAGAAGTTGCTGCGCAGGCTGTCGTTCCATTTCACGTCGTAGATCCCGCCGCCGGTCCCGGCGAGGAAAACCACATCCGAGTCAATCCAGTGGATGTCGAAGTTGTCACGGTCAAAGCGTTTCCCGGCCCACAGGGTCGAGCCTTTGAACGGGCCTTCGAAGGTGGGCAGGTTGCCCAGCTCGACAAACGCCTGGCGCACGTTCAGGTCGCTGCTGCTTGCCGTCCAGTCGTTATAGGTGGTTTGCCCGTCGGCCACCATCACTTTGAAACGGGTGGTCGCCCCGTTGTCCAGCGTCTGTTTATGTTCGAGGTTCATTTCCACATAGGTGTCGGCCTGGTTGCCCAGACGACCAATGGCGCCACCGGTCTCCCCGGCGGGGGTCATATAAGCGCCGGATTTGGTGCTGGCGGCCGAGTCGTTCATGATCACGCCGGAACGGGCATAGCCGTGGAACTCAAAGCCGCCAGGCCGTTCGGCTTTTTCTTCCAGCTGAGTGGTGCGCTTGGCCACCTGCTGGGTGGTGACCTGGGTTTGCTGCTGCTGCTGGGTTAACTGCTGAACTTTCTGCTCCGCCGAGGCGGCACGGCTTTCGGCAGTGCTGGCGCGGGTTTCGGCGTCCTGCAGGCGTTTTTCCAGGGCGGCGAGACGCGCTTCAATGCTGTTCAGGTCTGTCTGCCCATGGGCGGCGGCGGTGCCGGTTAGCAAAGCAATAAGAATGGCTAACTTCCGTTTTTTATACATGCTGTTGACATCCAAAGGTGAAAATCAGTGAGTGTGCTAACTTTTGCTAAACCGGTTTAGTTAATATGGTAAACATGTCAGTAACGCGGTGAAAATAAAAATTGCTAAACCGGTTTAAGAATTGTGATGTCGCCAGCAAAGTGGGCCGTTAGCCGGCCCAACGGGATCACAGTGAGCGCTGAAGATCGTCCCTGTAGGGCAGGGCGGTCATGGCGCCTTTGGCGGTGGTGGCCAGCGCGCCGCAGGTTTGCGCCAGCGTAAGGTCGGGAGCCAGCGCGGCGAGGTTGTCAGGGATACCGTGAGCGGCGAGGCCGGCGAGCAGCCCGGCGACAAAGGCATCGCCGGCGCCGGTGGTATCAACGGCCACCACCGGGCGAGCGGGGAAGTGGCTAACCTGCCCGCGCAGGGCGGCCTGGACCCCCGCTTTGCCCTGGGTCACCAGCAGCAGCGTCGGCTGGAAGCGGGCGTTCAGCCGGGCGATGCCGCTGACGATGTCGTCGCTGCCGCTGACAAAGGCCAGCTCCTCTTCCGAGAGTTTTATGGCGTCGGCGAGGGCCAGCGCCCGGTCGAGACAGTCACGCAGGTCCTGCGGATCCTGCCACAGGTCGCTGCGGATATTGGGGTCGAAGCTGACATAGCCCCCGGCGCGTTTTATCGCCTCCATTGCCGCGAATGCCGTGCTGCGGCTCGGCTCGGCGCTGAGAGCGATGGAGCAGACGTGCAGCCACTGGCCGGCGGCAAACGGCGGGAGATCCTCGGGCTGAAGGAACAGGTCGGCGCTCGGACGGACCATAAAGGTAAAGGTGCGCTCCCCGTGCTGATCGAGATCGACCACCACCGTGGAGGTGCGCTGCGCCGCAT
This sequence comes from Klebsiella sp. HMSC25G12, assembly GCF_001807705.1. Classification (NCBI taxonomy): domain Bacteria; kingdom Pseudomonadati; phylum Pseudomonadota; class Gammaproteobacteria; order Enterobacterales; family Enterobacteriaceae; genus Klebsiella; species Klebsiella sp. HMSC25G12. Next base: position 38,846 of record NZ_KV789915.1, read on the forward strand.
CGAGGCGCATGTAATTCACATCGACCTGCTCCTGCGCCAGGGTGTGACGCATAAAGCGGCCGAAGGGATCGTCGCCGACGCGGCCAATAAACCCGCTGTCGCCGCCGAGCCGCGCCACGCCGACCGCGACGTTGGCCGGTGCGCCGCCGGGGCATTGCAGCAGGCGGCCCTCGCCATCGGGCAGGAGATCAACGACCGCATCGCCGAGTACCCAGATTTTTCCATTCATTCGACAAATTCCTCTTAGCTAAACTATGTTAAACCGGTTTAGCTAATTAAAGCATAGCCCACCGGTAAGCGGAACGATCGGGTCACGAAACAGGGAGGCGAGGGTAAAAAATGTGAGCCAGGCGAAATATTTCGCCACTCCAGATCTGGACTTTTCCTTCCCCACCCGCTTAGGTATAGTTCAACAGGTCGCGGTTAGCCCCGCCGCGGTGGCCAAAGGTAAAGGAGTGCGCAGCGCGATGAACCCCAGTTTTGGCGATATTTACGATCGGTACCAGAATCTGACGCTGACCACGCATCTGCCGGCGGTGATCGCCTGCAGTGAAACGCTGAGTTTGGGCAAAGACCAGGGCTTTATTCCGCAGCCGGGCTATCTCTACTTTCTGCTGCAGGGGCAAATGACGTTGGCCTTTGGCGATGAGCAGAACCTGGTCGGGATTGTTATCGCGCATATGCCGTTAGGATTACTGGAACATTATTGTCCGTCGGTCGCGCTCTATTATCGGTGTCTGGGCGAGTGCCAGCTGGCGAAAATAACCGCCAGCGATTTTGAGCGAATATTCTTTCATTCGTCGCCGGGCTATATGCAAGAGCTGACCACGATCCTGGCCTATATGGGCATATTTGCCCTTGATGCCCACTATGAACGTGGCAGCCAGACCAGTTTTCAGACCATTAAATCGATGCTGTCGCGCTATCTATATCGCAGCGAAATCGATGGTGGTCAGCATGAGAGCCTGTCGGCATTTATTATTAAACGAACCAATCTCTCGCGCAGCTATGTGTACCAGGTGCTGGCCGCGCTGCGCGAGGGGGGATATATCACGGTGAAAAAAGGCAAGCTGATCTCCATCGACCGTCATATTCCTGAGAAATTCTGAACCCGATTCGGCAGATTCACGCCATCACGTTGCTATCACCGCCAGGGAAAGCGCTAAGCGCGCTTTTTCCCCGGCCCTGTTACGTCTGAATCTGGCTGTTTTATTAAGTTAACCTTTCACTCTGGAGTTATTTTATGACCCTGGATTATGTTGCGCTGGCCATTCTGATCGCCGTGGCCTTAATACTGTTTTATGGCGTGATTGTTATTCACGATATTCCTTATGAAATTGCCAAAGAGCGGCGCCATCCTCATCAGGATGCGATTCATTATGCCGGCTGGGTCAGCTTATTTACCTTGCACGCCCTGTGGCCTTTGTTATGGATCTGGGCAACGCTGTGGCGCGAAGATCGCGGGTGGGGAATGCGCCACATTGCCGACGATCAGCAGGCGCTGCATCAGCGTCTGGAAACGGTGGTCCAGCAACTGGAACAGGTCCAGCGCGAGGTGGCTGCGCTGAAAGCGGAGGAGGCAAACTAATGGAAACGTTAATGTTACTGACCTACGCCGCGCTGTGCATTGTGGTGTTTAAGGTCTTCCGCATCCCGCTCAATAAGTGGACCGTACCGACGGCGGTGCTCGGCGGTATCGCCCTGATTGGCGCGGTGATCTTCGGGATGAACTACAACTTCCCGTATACCGACGTTGGTAACCAGGTGTTTCGCACCGTGCCGATTGTGTCGCAGGTGCGCGGCCGGGTGCAGAGCGTACCGGTGAAGCCTAACCAGATGCTGCATAAGGGCGATGTGCTGTTTACCCTCGACCCGACGCCGTTCCAGGCAAAAGTAGACGATCTGCAGGCGCAGATAAAAGCGGCCAGTCAGGATGCGCTCTCCTTAAACGCGGCGTTAAGCCAGGCGCAGGCCGAGCTGAGCAGAGCGGTGGCCCAGCGCGACCAGTCGCGGCGGGAATATGCCCGCTATCGGGAGGGCCATGCCCAGGGCGCCTTCTCCGATCAAATGGTTGATACCCGTCTGCAGACGTGGAAGGCCGATGAAGCCAGCGTCAGCGCGGCTCAGGCAAAGGTGGTGCAGGCGCGCAACGCGCTGGACTCGGTGGTGAAGGGCAAAAATACCACCGTGGCCTCCCTGCTGGCGCAGCTGCAAAAGGCGCAGTTTCAGCTGGAGAACACCGTCGTCCGTGCCCCGGAGGATGGCTATGTCAGTACCGTCGGCTTACGGCCGGGCACCATGTCCACTGCCCTGGGGATGATCCCGCTGATGACCTTTGTGCCGGTGGAGGGCGCCGCCTCGCGGGAGTACGTCGCGGCATTTCGCCAGAACGCCCTGCAGCGTCTGCACAAAGGCGAGCCCGCGGAGCTGATGTTTCCGGCCATCCCGGGCACCGTCTTTCGCGGAGAAGTGGCCGACGTGCTGCCGGCGATTGGCGAGAGTCAGTTTCAGGGGCAGGGCAAATTGCTGACCACAGACGCGCTCAATACCCATGGCCGGGCGCTGGTGGTGCTGAAGGTGACCGATCCGCGATTTGCCGAATACGCTCTGCCGCAGGGGGCCACCCTTGAGGCGGCGGTCTACTCGGATCACCTGAAAGAGCTGTCGCTGATCAGGAAGATCCTGATCCGCATGAAAAGCTGGGAAAACTACCTCTATCTCGATCACTAAGCCGGCGGGCGCAGGGCGGACGTGCCGCCCCGCGCCGCAGTCAGGCCTCGCTGTCCACCAGGCCGTCAATAATGACCTGCCGCACCCCCTGCGAACAGGGTTCAATACGCCCGCGCACCCCATAGACGGCCGCCAGGGTCTCGGGGGTGATGACCGCGGCCGGGGTGCCGTCGCCGAGCAACTGGCCCGCCTTGAGCATCAGCACGTGGTCGGCATGACGCAGGGCAATATTGATATCGTGCACCACCACCAGGGTTACGATGTTGCGCCGTCGGGTCTCCCGGCGTACCAGATCCATCACGTGAAACTGGTAGTTGAGGTCAAGGGCGCTGAGCGGTTCGTCGAGCAGCAGCAGGCGCGGCTGGCGGATCAGCGACTGAGCGAGACCCACCAGCTGCTTTTGCCCGCCGGAGAGCTGATCGAGGTAGCTCATCGCCAGATGGGCAATCCCCAGCTGCCGCAGCAGCGCCATCACCTCCTCCTGGTGCTGCGGACTGTGGCGTCCTCCGGCGGCGCGCTGGGCAACGATAATCGACTCCAGCACATGCAGATGCACGCCGGCGGGCAGCGTCTGCGGAAGATAGACCACCTGCTCTGCGCGACGTGAGAACGGCTGCGTCAGCAGATTTTCCCCCTCCAGCAGCAGCTCGCCGCGGCAGGGTCCCAGACCCGCCATCGCCCGCATTAACGTTGATTTACCGCTGCCGTTTGGCCCCAGCAGCGCGGTGATTTTCCCTCGCGGCAGATGGGGAACCGTCAGGTTCTCGATCACCTTGCGTCTGGGGTAGCCGGCGCTGAAGTAAGACAGCGACAGCCCGGATAACGTCTGGTCGCTCATGCCTGCCCCCGATGACGTAAAATAATGCTCAAAAAGAACGGGACCCCGACCAGGGAAGTGACGATCCCCACCGGAATAATGGCCCCCGGGATCAGGTTCTTCGAGGCGATGGAGGCCAGGGAGAGCACCAGAGCGCCGATCAGCGCGCTGGCGGGCAGATAAAAGCGATGGTCTTCGCCGAAGAGCATCCGCGCAATATGCGGCGCCACCAGGCCGATAAAGCCGATTGGCCCGACAAAGGCCACCGAAAGCGCAGACAGTATGCTGATCCGCAGCAGCGTGGTCAGGCGCAGGCGGCGAACGTTAATGCCAAAGCTGATGGCCCGGTCCTCGCCCAGCCGCAGGGCGGTCAGCTTCCACGCGCTGCGCAGCGACAGGGGCATCACCAGCGCCAGGGCGACCAGCAGGATGGCGACTTTGCTCCAGGAGGCGCGGTCGATGCTGCCCATGGTCCAGAACACCAGCCCCTGCAGCGTGTCTTCGTTGGCGATGAACTGCAGCATCGAGACCAGGGCGTTAAAGGTAAAGACCAGCGCGATGCCGAACAGGATGACCCCGGAGGTGGCCACCTGGGTCCAGCGGGTGATGCCGTCCAGCAGCAGGGCCGCCAGCAGGGCGAAGATAAAGGCGTTGGCCGAGATAAACCACTGGCCGGGAATACCGGGCAGGCCAATACCCAGCACAATCGCCAGCGCGGCGCCAAACGCCGCAGCCGAGGAGACGCCAAGGGTAAACGGACTGGCCAGCGGGTTATTGAGGATGGTCTGCATTTCGGCGCCGGCCAGTCCCAGCGCCAGGCCGACGATAATCGCCATCACCGCATAGGGCAGACGGATATCCCAGACGATGGCGCGCGTGCCCGGATCGGCGCTGGCCGGATCGGTTAACGTCTGCCACAGGCTCTGCAGCGGCAGACCGGAGGGGCCGAGCATAAAATCGAGCAGCAGCGACGCGACAATCAACAGCGCCAGCAGGAGCATCAGCAGCAGACGGCGACGCACGATACGGCGATAGTCATCTATCACGCCAGAGGTCCCGGCGGGCAGCCCGTCGAGCACGGAGTCGGAGGTTAAACGCATGCCGGATTACTCGCTCTGCTGCCAGGAGAAGACGAACGGCTGGTCCGGCAGGTCGGTGAAATGGCGCACGATATAATGGTAAGTCTCATCCGGGTTGAGATCGCCGAAGGCCTGCGGGTAGATATCTTTCGCCAGGTATTCCATGCCGACAATATTCCACGGGTGGTTATAGAAGTGGTGATAGACGCCATAGGCCCGCTTTGCCTGTACCGCCGGGATCTGGCTGACCCCAGGTCGCGCCAGCAGGATCTGCGCCTGGGCCTTCACCGCCTCCGGCTTAACCTCATAACCCAGGGGCAGCACCTGGCTGTTGCCGCGCTTCGAGCCGGTCATGATCCAGGCGTCGGGCTTCATGCTGATGATTTTCTCCAGCGAGACGAACCCGGAGGCGCCCGGCAGCAGCTGCGAACCGATATTGTTCGCCCCGACCGCCTCCACCAGCCCGCCCCAGCCGCTGTGGCCGTGGGTAAAGCAGCAGGCGTCGCTGTTGCCGGCCAGCGCTTCCACGAAGACGTTGGCCTTCGGCGTGATGGCCGCGGTTTTCTGGCGAATCGTCTGCAGCTGCTGACGATAGTAATCGGTAAAGGCTTTGGCCTGGCTCTCGCGGTTAAGGACTTTGCCCAGCAGGTCGATGCTGGGGGCGGTATCTTTCGCCGGGTCTATCTCATAGTCGACAAACAGCACCGGAACGTGCAGGGCGCTGAGCTTGTCGATGACGCCGCTCTCCATCAGCGCTGGCCTGGCGCGCAGCTGGGCGATCATCAGATCCGGCTGACGGGCGATGACGCTTTCAAGATCGACGTTCCCTTTGTCGCTGAAGCCCATGTCAAGGATCGTGGCCGACTGCGGCCACGTCGTTTTCAGCATCTGCCAGGTGGCAACATCCTGCTTTTTCGCCAGATTATTCCATGCCACCAGCCGTTTAAACGGATTGTCCCGGTCCAGCAGGGCGAGGGTCATAATGTCGCGGCCATCCTGCAAAATAATACGCTGCGGCTCTTTGGCCAGGGTGACCTGCCGGCCGTCGAGGTCAGTGACCGTCAGGGGATATTGGGTTGCATAGCTGAAGAGGGGCGTCGCGATCAGCGCAGTAAGTAACAGCGATCTTACTGATTTTCTTGCCATAAAAGGAGTTCCGTTTGCCAATTTATAAATATAATGATTCTGAGAATTATTCTCGAACAAACATCAACGGCAAGTATATCAAGGACAAATTTCATAAAATGTAACAAACATGTTGGAAATTATGCCAACGCCGACAGGGCGCGCACGGCGGCAGCATTTTCTGCCATGGCTGGAGGTCGAAGACGTTTTTCAGGCTAATTCCTAATGTCATCCCCGGTTCGTTGTGCCATCCTGAATGCGACTCATAACACGACACGTGAGAGAGGATATTATGAAAAAAGCAATGATTGCGTTATCGGCTATTCTGGTTGCAGCTCCGGTTTTTGCTGCGACAACACATGCAACAGATGATACCGTCGCGGCGGCGAATGCCAATGCCAACACCGCCAAAGAGAAGCTGCACCAGGCCCAGCATGAGGGCGAAGAGCAGCAGCTGAAGGCGAAACATGCTGCCGAAGGCAAGCAGGACAGCGTTGGCAGCCAGGTGAGCGAAGGCGCGCAGAAAACCTGGAACAAGACCAAAGAAGGCACCGAGAAGGGGTGGGATAAGACCAAAGAGGTCAGTGAAAAAGGCTGGAATGCCACCAAATCCGGTGCGGAAAAGGGCTGGGATAAAACCAAAACCGGCGCCGAAGAGTTAAAAAATAAAGTGACTGAATAAGTCCTTTTACCTGTCTGAATCAAGGTCGCGAAAGCGGCCTTTTTTATTGCCCCGCCATCAGCACAACCTCTTCCCGACAGCCGATGCCAGGAATCGTCCTGGTTAACCAGTTACTCACTCTTTCTTCACATTTGCCCGGTACAAAGGAGCTGAATCAGGAGGTGTACCATGAAAAAGATGATTTCTCTGGCAGTAATTTTATCGTGTGTGCTGAGCGTCCCGGCCTTTGCCGATGGCCCGAACGACGGCCATCGCCCGGGGCAGCCAACGGTGTGGCAGAACGGTCCGGACCATGATGGGCATGCGCCGCAGGGCGGACCTGACGCGCATCATCAGGGCGACCATGACCAGCGTGGCCCGGATCGCGACGGTCATGACAAACGCGATCAGGCACGTCATGAGCAGGACCATTTCGCCTGGCGCGGGAACGATTTCCGCAAAGGCCACCCGGCTCCGGCGCCGTTCCGTGGCGATGAATATCGCGTCCGCGACTGGAGCGACCGCGGCCTGCCGCCCCCGCCGGAAGGCCATCACTGGTCCTATATCGACGGTAACTATGTGCTGATCGCTGCGGCGACCGGGATCATCACCTCGATTCTGGTGAGCGGCGCCCTCGGCCACTAAATGCGCTGCTCCGCGACGCTGGGTCAGGGAAAGCCTGATCCGGCGATGGCGCACTCGCGGAAAGCTACGGGTTCAGCGCAGCATCCGGCCAGTATTTATAACCATTGATCATTGCCTGGGCGGCCAGCCCTTTTTCGGTCAGGTCGTAGACGTTGACCTTCGAGGGCAGGGAGGCGGTATCTGACGCCACGCCGCTGGTGGAGGCGGCGATCGGCGCGATGCCTTTGTCATCATATTTTGCGGCGGCATTCGCATCGGCGCCAACCATGTATCCCTGGCGAATAAAGGTCTCCAGGGCCGCTTTATCATGGAAAACCAGCACCGTGCGCTGCTGCTTAATCCCCATCCCCAGGCCGGCGCCGCCCTGGGCCATTTTCATATAGGTATCCTTCCCGGTGGCCTTATTCCGCACCACGCCGTAACCGCTGCCAAACCCGAACAGCAGGATCTTGCTGCTGTTATTGGCAAACACCGCATACCCCTTCGCATGCTGAATATCACTGCGGGCCTCAGGCTGCAGGGCGTAAAGCTTGTTGAGGGTTTCGCTGCGCATCTTCTGGATGCTGGCCCGCTGCTGGCTGGCGGTATCGCCCTGCGCGCTGCAGCCCGCTAGCATGACGATGGCGGCGAGGGAAAGCGTCTGTAATTTCATACACGTTTATTTTATTTAAATCTGAATATGGTCGGGAATGGTAGGTTAAATAACGGTAAATCCTCCATAAAATAAACGTTTATTTTTAAATTTCACTATTTTGATTATTTATTACTCTGTAATGTGCGGATTATTAAATAAGATGAGTTCATTCCAGGTATTAGAAATGCTGCTTGCATAAAGTTTCCACCACGTTACCGTGTTAAGTCCTTAATTTATTTCCCGGAGAACGGCATGAGTGATTATGTAATCCCCGAAATTAAAGCGACGGAAGATGAAATGATTTCTATCCGTCATTATTTACATGCCAATCCGGAATTAAGTCTGGAAGAGTTTAATACCAGTGAGCTGGTGGCTGGCAAACTGGCGGAGTGGGGCTATCAGGTCACCCGCGGCCTCGGTAAAACCGGCGTCGTCGGCAGCCTGAGCAAGGGCGACTCGCCGCGTACTATTGGCCTGCGCGCCGATATGGACGCGCTGCCGATCCATGAAACTACTGATTTGCCCTGGGCCAGTACGGTACCCGGAAAAATGCACGCCTGCGGCCATGACGGCCATACCACCATTCTGCTGGCGGCGGCGAAATACATCGCCTCGCCGGCCTGCCAGTTTAACGGCACGGTGCATCTGATTTTTCAGCCGGCGGAAGAGGCTATCGGCGGCGCCGATTTAATGATTAAAGACGGGCTGTTCGAGCAATTCCCCTGCGAACGCATCTTTGGCTTGCACAACATGCCGGGGCTACCGGTGGGCAAGCTGGGCTTCTACGCCGGCAACTTTATGGCCTCGGCGGACACCGTCAAAATTACGATTACCGGCTACGGCGGCCACGGCGCCCATCCGGAGCGTACCGTCGACCCGATCGTCGCCGGCGCAGCGCTGGTGATGGCCCTGCAGAGCATCGTGGCGCGCAACGTGCCGCCGGGGGAAACGGCAGTGGTCAGCGTCGGCACCTTCCAGGCCGGTATCGCCTCCAACGTCATTCCGGAGAGCGTGGTGATGGAGCTGAGCGTGCGGGCGATGAAGCCGGACATTCGCGATCTGCTGATCAAGCGTATTTACGAGCTCGCTGATTTTACCGCCAAAAGCTATGGCGCCAGCAGCGTAGTGGAGGTGTACGACTCCTACCCGGTATTAACCAACAGCCCTGAAGAGACCGATTTCGCCCGGGCGCTGGCGCTGGAAGTGTTTGGCCGCGAAGGGGTACTGGAGTCGGTCTCGCCGATGAACGCCAGCGAGGATTTCGCTTTTATGCTGCGCGAACGCCCAGGGAGTTACTTCCTGCTCGGCAACGGTGAGAAAGGGGAGAAGGGCGGTTGCATGGTGCACAACCCCGGCTACGACTTTAACGATGACATTATCACCACCGGCGCGACGCTGTTCGCCCGCCTGGTGGAAAAGCACTGTCGCTAATCTCTGGAGAAGAACGCGAATGAAAAAATCACTGTTGCTATGGCTGGCATTAATGGCGTCGACGTCGGCGCTGGCCGAAGGGGGAAAGGAGATCCGCTTCGGCGTCGACCCGACTTTCGCGCCGTTTGAATGGAAAGATCCGCAGGGCAAGCTGGCGGGGTTTGATATCGATTTAGGCAACGCCATTTGCCAGCAGCTGCAGGCGAAATGCGTGTGGGTGGAAAGCAATTTCGACGGCATTATCCCGGCGCTGAAGGCGCGTAAATTCGACGCGATCCTTTCCGGGATGTACATGACTGAGAAGCGCAAAGCACAGATTGCCTTTAGCGACAAGCTATATAACGGGCCGGTGTTCCTCGTGGCGCGTAAAAATACCCTGCAGGGCAATACGCCGGAACAGCTGAAGGGCAAAACCATCGGCGTGGAGCAGGGCTCGGCGCAGGAGACTTATGTTAACCAGCACTGGCGGCCGCAGGGGATTAACATTGTGGCCTACCAGGGGGCCGATAGCGTGGTGCGTGACCTGGAGTCCGGGCGCATCGACGGCGCAGTGCTCTCCGGGATGATGGCCGACTACAGCTTCCTGCAGCAGCCGCAGGGTAAGGAATTCGCCTTTGTCGGCGGCCATCTGCAGGACGATACGCTGTTTGGCGCCGGGGCGGCGATCGGCTTGCGTAAAGACGATGAGGCATTGCGTCAGGAAATTAACGGTGCCATTGCGAAGATTCTTGCCGACGGCACCTATAAAAAATTAGCCGGCAAATATTTTAGCTTTGATGTTTATTCCGGGACATAATGTCTGAGTGTACCTGCGGGCGTGGAGCGCCCGCCGTAAGATTCCTTTTCTGATTATCCAATCACCTCCTCTCCTGACCCCTGCGGTTACCTGAGGGAAGCAGAATATAAGCTAAGGAGTACTCGGCATGATGACACGTCCATTGGGTAAAACCGGATTTTCCATCGCCCCATTAGTCTTTGGCGGCAACGTCTTTGGCTGGACCATCGATGAAAAAACCAGTTTTGCTCTTCTTGATGCTTTTGTTGACCACGGTTTTGACGCTATCGATACGGCGGATGTTTATTCCCGCTGGGCGGAAGGCAACCAGGGCGGCGAATCCGAAACCATCATCGGTCGTTGGCTGCAGGCGCGCCCCGGCATGCGCGATAAGGTCAAAATCTTCACCAAAGTCGGCTCCGATTTAGGCCTACCCGGCCATAAAGGGCTCAGCAAAGCCTGGATCCAACAGGCGGTAGATGACTCCTTACGCCGCCTGAATACCGACTACATTGATCTCTACTTCTCCCACTGGCCGGATCCGCAAACCCCGGTGGAGGAAACGCTGGAGGCTTTCCACAGCCTGCAGCAGGCCGGAAAAATCCGCGCCATGGGGGCCTCTAACCTGGATGCGATGCAGCTGGCGGGGGCGCTGGAGGTAGCGCGTAAAGGCGGCTTGCCTGCCTGGCAGGTGCTGCAGCCGGAATATAACCTCTACCACCGCTCCGCGTTTGAAGGCGCGCTGTGCGATCTCTGCGTCAGCCGCGATATCGGGGTGGTGACCTACTACAGCCTGGCCTCCGGGTTCTTAACCGGTAAGTACCGCCAGCCATCGGATCTGGCCCAGAGCCAGCGCGGAGGGGGGATTGGTAAGTACCTGAATCCGCGCGGGATGCGGATTATCGATACCCTGGTGGCGGTCGCGGACGAGCAGGGGGCGAAGCCGGCTGAGGTGGCCCTGGCGTGGCTGATCGGCCGCGAAGGCGTGACCGCGCCGATCGCCAGCGCCACCAGCGTGGCTCAGGTGGAGAGTTTTGCCCGCGCGGCGGCGCTGAGCCTGAGCGCGGAGCAAGTGGCGCGACTGGACAGCGCCAGCGCCTGAGTCACTCCCTCTCCCCGGCGGGGAGAGGGAGAAGGGCTATACATGACGCGGACCGTAGGCCGGTTAAGGCGCCAGCCGCCACCCGGCGAAATGACGGCGCAACCGGAAATGCCCCTGCTCGCGCTGCGCTTAGCAGGGCTACCACTCCAGTGCTATTTCCGAGCTGATTGCGCTCCCGATATTTCTTCTGCGTTATGTCACTCATGGCACAGGGAGCGCACAGGGGGCGGCCAGTCGCCGCCGCCCCCTGTACCCCCGGGCTCCGGCCAGCAACATCGCCACTGCGTGGTGCCTTCGACTTATCCCTGCAGGCTTCGGGTCGGGCCGAGGCAGCGTCCCTGCAAAACACGGCCCTCAGCCCGCATCCATGCGGGCTGCCCCGGCCTTCCGGGAACGTCTCAGCGATTTTGAGGCCGTCAGCACCGGCAGTTTCAGTCGCACAAGTGGGTAAATTAATGACTGGCTGCTCGGACCTTAGGCCGGGTCAGGCGCAGCCGCCACCCGGCGAAATGACGGGTGTGGTGCCTGAAAGCGTGCCCGGCGGCGCCCCTTTATTCCTGATGGCGGGTGACGTTGAGGATCTTCGCGCTGGCGCCGACCGGGAAATTGCTGAGGGCGCCGAAATCGCTGCCCTGATAGCCCATGATCTTGCCGTCGGTGCGCATCTGCTGCAGATCGATCAGGATCACCCCCAGCGTGGGAATGATTTTCTCCCGCCAGACGAACAGATAGAGATCCTCAGCCACCTGCACATAGTGGCAGCGATCGACATCCGCCAGCCCCTTTTCCACACCGTCCAGACACTGCCAGGTGTAAAAATTGTCGTTGAGATAGATGTGCTCATAGCGCTCGGTCGGGCTGTAGGTGTACTGATTGCGCATGCCAATGAGCGCATCGGTAAAGTCCGGCAGCGGCCCCGACTGCTCATCCAGGCGGGCAAAAACAAACCGTGCCTCTACCGCGGTCAGCGGCAGGCCTTGCTCCACCCGGCTGAAGGCGTCCAGCCGCGCGGCGGCTTCGTCCGGCAGCTGGCCGTAGACCAGGGTGGCGTTGCGCTGCGTCAGGTTGCATACCGCGCTAATGCTGGCGTTATCCCGCTCCGGGTCAAGGAAGTCGATAAACAGAATGTCCGGGCGCAGGGCGGTTGCCCGCCAGGGCGCGCGCTTGCCGTTCCAGCTGAGCGTCTGGTCATCTTCGATAACCAACTGCTGCGGCTTACTGCCCGCGACATAAAAAGTAAAGGTTTCGCCGGCGGGCAGGCTGGTGGTGGCGAGTAAATTACCGTGTGGCGCAAAACCATCGGCCAGCGCGCCGACCTGGATAAATACGGCTTCTGAAGTCATAGGGGCTCCTGAACAGAGTAGGGCGTTAGGCAAACGCCAGAGTGGGAACATCGACGATACTGGCGCCGCCGTCGGCGACCAGCGTGGCGCCGCTGATGATGGCGGCCTGCGGCGAACAGAGAAACTGACAGGCCTCGGCTATCTCCTCGGGGCTGGCGGGGCGGCGCAGCGGAACATCGCGACAGACCCGCTGATAAGCCTCCGTCAGCGATAGCCCTTCTGCCTCCATCAGCGGGCGCATCTCTTCATCCGCCATCGGCGTCGTGACCCAGCCGGGACAGATGGCGTTGGCGCGTACCCCCTGTGGGCCGTAATCGCGGGCGACGGAACGCATCAGGCCAATTAAGGCGTGTTTGGCGGTGACGTAGCCGCAGGCCTGCGGCCCGGCGGCGAGTGAGGCGATGGAGGCGACAAACAGGACATTGCCGCGGCGGGCAATGAGCGAGGGCAGACAGGCGCGAACGCTGGCGAACGCGCTGGTGAGATTGCCGTCCAGCGCCTCGCGCCACTGGCTGTCGCTGGTCTCGGCGGCGGGGCTGTTGCCCATCCCGCCGGCGCTGCAGATGAGGACATCAATACCGCCAGCCTGGTCGAGGATCGCCGGCAGCAGCCGCTGACCCCAGACCTCGCCGTCGGCGGCATCGCCCACCAGCGCCGTCGCGCCGGTCTCATCGGCGACAGCCTGCAATGGCGCTTCGCGCCGTCCGGTAATAAACACCCGGTCGCCCGCGGCGCACATCAGCCGCGCGCAGGCGGCGCCAATTCCGGTTCCACCGCCGGTGATCACCACGACTCTCGCCATTCGCTCTCTCCTGTTATGGGGTCTTCGATTACCTTAAAAAGCGCGTCAGGTCCCGGCTATCGTCCGGAAGAACGATAGCCGTGGCGGTTAATGGATCTCTCTCACAGGGCGCCGTTCTCATTATTTCGGCAACAGTGGGTCAGGCGTCATCACATGATTACGCCGCGGCGAAAATTAATTGCATCCTGTTAAGGGTATAAGTGAAAAAAAACAGAAATCCATCGTTCTTTAGGATGAGAATGACGCGTCGGGGATAGGTTTTTTTTATCACCAGGGGCAGGTACGCCGGGTGTTAATCTTTTTTGTTTATATTTTAACGCGGCTATCGTAAAGCATGGCGGGTGTGTTTTTTAAATGCTTTATATAACAATGGTTTGTTGAAAATTATGTAACGGCTATCACATTGTTAATATGTTAATGATTGCGTTACTTAAATGTGAAATGTATGCTTCAATTATCAGTAGTCATCCATGTGTCATGTACCATCATCTCGACGGGGAGGCCCTATCATGTCTGCTTTGTTAAAAGCCAGCCGTAATGATGCGATAATAGCCCGTTGTTTACAGACTATTTCCCAGCTAATTCCACTGACTTCAGCGGTCTTTTATCGAGTAAATAATCGTTTAAAACCCGAAAGCTATATATTGCATAATATTTCCGATAATACGCACCAACAATATCTGGAAAACTTCCAGCCGCTGGATCCGCTTCTGCCCTCGCATTTTAGCCACCAGAACACCACCGTGGCGGCGATGACGCCGCGGCTCTGCGACCGCAACCGCCATTACTATCATGAATTCATGTTGCCGAATAACGTACGCGACATGACCGAGATCTTTATTCGCCGCGAGCGGCGGATCATCGCCGGTATCTCGCTGATGCGCGACGTGCCTTTCTCCAGCGAAGAGCGCCAGCGGGCTCAGGCGGTGCTGCCGCTGGTGGAGCTGGCCATTCGCGACTGTCTGCAGGAAGACGATGACCTGCCCGCCATCCTGACGGCGAAAGAGCGGGAAATCGTCGGCATGGTGCGCGAAGGCGCCAGCAATAAGCTGATTGCCCGCCAGCTGGATATCTCGCTCTCGACGGTAAAAACGCACCTGCGCAACATTTTCGCCAAGACCGAAGTCGTCAATCGTACCGAACTGGTTTCCCGAACCTGGATGCCGGCCGCTCAGCGTACGCTGCATCTGTGATCTGACTTTCGCATCCCGCGCGCGCCGTGGCAGCACGGCGTTTTCCTGATGCCTGTGGGTATCACTCCCTGGAGGATCCTCCGGGGGGAGGCTTTTTTGACCGGAGCACGCCTACGATGTCGAGTACCCCTCTCACTGATAATGCGCTTTCCCGGCCCGCCGGGTTGGTGGTCTCCCTGCGTTTGCTGGCGGCGATCGTGATTTTTGCCGCTATTGCGCCGGGTATTCTGATGACCGCGCCGGCGGTGGCGGCGCAGCTGGCCAGCGAATGGCAGCTTAAACCTGGGCAGATCGGCTGGCTGTTCTCGGCGGAGCTGGGGGCGATGAGTCTGGCGACGCTCCCGGCGTGGTGGTGGATGAGCCGCCTCGACTGGCGGCGGGTCGCCCTGATGGCCGGGGTGGTGTTTCTGACCGCCAACCTCGCCTCGGCGGTGGTCACCCAGTACGAGACGCTGCTGGCGGCGCGCTTTCTCGCCTCGCTGGCGGGCGGCACGCTGATGATTTTGTGTATCAGCTGCGCGGCGGGGACGCCGAACCCGTCGCGGGTCTACGCCTTTTGGGTGCTCGGGCAACTGCTGTTAGGCATGCTTGGCCTGCTGGTGCTGCCCGGCCTGTTCGCGACCTTTGGCCTGAAGGTGGTTTATCTGATCCTCGCCGCCATTATGCTCTGCTGTTTGCCGCTGGTGTCCGCTTTCCCTCCGCGCTTTCAACCGCTCTCTGCCTCCCACCAGCAGCCGTCGACGGCGCTGTGGCGTCAGGCGCTGGCGGTGCTGGCGGTACTCACTTTCTATATCAGCCTCAGCGCAGTGTGGACCTTTATCGGCACCATCGGCAGCGCGGCGGGGCTAACCCCGACGCAGGTCGGCCTGGTGCTGGCGGCGGCGACGGTTTGCGGCATTATCGGCGCCGGCGGCGCGGCGCTGCGGGGTACCCAGCGGGCCGATCGTTTACCGGTGTGGCTGGGCTACGGCCTGCTGATCGTCAGCGTTGGGCTGCTGATCGGCCAGCCGCTGCTGGTGCGCTACGCCATCGCGGCGCTGCTGTTTAAGTTCACCTGGACCTTCGTGCTGCCCTTTATTCTTGCCCGTGTGGCCGGGCTCGATAGCAACGGCCGGCTGATGAACAGCATCAATCTGGTGATCGGCGGCGGCATGGCGGCCGGTCCGGCCTTAGCCGGGGCCTTACTGCAGCGTTTTGCCAGCGCCGACCCGCTGCTGGCGGCGGCAGGCGTCTGCGCGCTGCTGTCATTGATTTTGATTGCGGCGGCGTCCGCCGCCGGGAAGAGTTAGCCCACGGGAGGATAGAGTGAAAAGAAAAACCGGTTTCTTCTTTGATGAACGTTGTTTCTGGCACAGTACCGGCCTGCACGCGGTGACGCTGCCGGTGGGCGGGTGGGTGCAGCCGCCCGCCGGTGGCGGCCATGCTGAATCGCCGGAGACCAAACGGCGGATGAAAAACCTGATGGACGTCTCCGGGCTGACGCCGCAGCTGGCGCTGCGCAGCGCGGCGCCGGCGAGCCTTGAGGACCTGCGGCGGATCCACCCCGACAGCTATCTGGAGCGCTTCAAGACGATCAGCGATAACGGCGGTGGCATGCTCGGCAAAGAGGCGCCGCTGGGGCCGGGCAGTTATGAAATCGCCTGTCTTTCCGCCGGGCTGGCCTGTGCGGCGGTGGAAGCGGTGCTGGAGGGGGAGCTGGATAATGCCTATTCGCTGTCGCGCCCGCCCGGACACCACTGTCTGCCGGACCAGTCGATGGGATTTTGTTTCCTCGCCAATATTCCCATTGCCGTCGAGCGGGCGAAAGCGCAGCTGGGGCTGGGCAAGGTGGCGATCATTGACTGGGATGTTCACCACGGCAACGGCACCCAGCATATCTACCTGCAGCGCGACGACGTACTGACTATTTCCTTGCATCAGGACGGCTGCTTCCCGCCGGGCTACGCCGGCGAGGACGATCGCGGCGTGGGCGCGGGCGAAGGTTACAACATTAATATTCCGCTGCTGGCCGGGGCGGGGGATGACAGCTGGCGCTATGCGCTGGAAACTATCGTCATTCCTGCGCTGGCGCATTTTGAGCCGGAGCTGATTATTATCGCCTGCGGCTATGACGCCAACGCCATGGATCCATTAGCGCGGATGCAGCTACATAGCGACAGCTTCCGGTCGATGACCGAACAGGTCCAGCAGGCGGCGGATCGCCTGTGCGGCGGGAAACTGGTGATGGTGCACGAGGGCGGCTACGCCGAATCCTACGTGCCGTTCTGCGGCCTGGCGGTGATGGAAACGCTGAGCGGTATCCGTACCGAGGTCCAGGATCCGCTGCGGGAATTTATTCAGCAGCAGCAGCCGCGGGCGGAGTTCGCGCAGTTCCAGAGGCAGGCTATCGATCGGCTGGCGCAACGGTTTGGTCTGCTATAAAACGCCTCAGCTTCCCCGCTGTGATGGCGGGGAAGTCAATGCTTTCCCTTCTGCGATTCCACCGCGCATCCACTGACTTACTGCCTGATTAATCATCGCCAGCACGCTGAGCAGCAGCATCCGCTGCTGCGCTTCCAGCCGCAGATAACGGCGCAGCGGCGGCATTTTACAGACCACTTCGCTGGCGGCCCAGGGTTCAATGCTGCAGCGCCAGCCGCTACTATCAAAGGTCAGCGAAAAGCGGCGGTAATCCAGCTCGCTTAAGGTCTGCTGGAGATTAGGAAAACCGTTGAGATAGCTGGCGAGTTCCTCGCTGCCTTTGCCGCCGATAAAGCGGATCGGCTGGCGTTTCCACCAGCCGGATTGATGGGCGCGAATGTTACCGCGCACGGGCCGGGTCACCGGCCCCTCGACGACAAACTCGCAGCTGTGAATGCTGGCCATAAACAGCCGCTTCTGACGCACGCTGAAGGTCACGGCGGTGGCGTCGTTCAAGCGCAGCAGCGCGCTGCGTTCGCTCAGCTTTTCGCACGGCCAGCCCGCCAGATCGCGCTGCACCGCGTTCATTAACGGCGTCTCAAACCAGGGGACGGAGGACATCTGGCGTCATCTCCCCGCGGGTCTGTTTTTCATAATTGTTGATGGCGCGCTCCACCACCTCTTCCACTACCAGCGGCTTGAACGGATTGACGCGCTGCACGCACACCGTCCAGAACAGGGCGTAGGTGGCGGTCAGGCCGAGCATAATGCCGAACGGCACCAGCACCTGGCGGCTGTCCATCCCCGGTGGCGTGATATTGACGATAGCGATGATGATCCCGACGCTGGAGATAATCTGCGGCAGCGGGAACCACGGCGAGCGGTAGGCGCGCGGCAGGTCCGGGCGGCGAATGCGCAGCATCACCACCGACAGCGTCACCAGCAGATAGGCGACGCCCCAGGCGCAGACCGCGGCGAGGATCAGCGGCACGATGCGGTCCAGATCGCCGTTCAGATACCAGGCGTGCAGGCAGGGGATCGCCACCCCGATGGCAATGGCGATCACCGGCGTCTTAAAGCGCGGGTGCAGCCAGGTCAGGAAGCGGGGCAGCGCGCCGTCCAGCGCCATGCCGTAGATAATACGCGGCACGGCGGCCATCAGCGTATTGATGGTGGCGCAGCCGGCCAGCAGCAGCCCAACCCCCAGCCAGTACTGGCCGGCGTGGCCCATCACCCGTTCGGCGAAGGCCGGGATCGCCATCGGTGTATCCAGCAGATGGACGTTGTTGGCCGCGTCGAGCACGGTATTCTCCACCTGGCGGTTGATCGCCGCGCCGTAGATAAACATGCAGCTGGCGACTCCCAGCAGGCCCAGCGCCATCGCCCGCGGAATAGTGCGGTGGGCCTGTTTAATCTCCGGCGCCATCGGCGTCACCAGTTCGCAGCCGACGAACATAAACATCGCCATGCCGATATAGCCGAACAGACCGTTGATATCGCTGATGTTCAGCGGCGTGCCGAACCAGCCGGAAAGATGAGTCACCGGCGCCATAAAAATGCCACACAGGCCGAAAATAGTCAGTGTGGTCCACATGCCGAAGGTCAGCACCACTTCGACCTTGCCGAAGATTTCCACGCCGATGGCGTTGAGCAAGCCGAAAATCACCACCATGCCGACACCCACCATCCAGGTGTTCTGGTGGGCGGCCATCTGAGCGTTGATCGATTCGAAGTTTACCAGCGCCATAATGCCCGCCAGGATCGTCTCCGCCGTCCCGGCGAAAATATGGACGATCAGATAGGCGCACAGCGCGCCGGTGATAGCGAAGAAGCGGCCCATGCCGCAGGAGATATAGTCGTACACCGAACCGGTGGTAGGAATGAGCGTCGCCGCCTCGGCAAAGGTGGTGACCTGCGCCTGCATCATAATAAAGGCCAGCAGCACCGCCAGCGCGAAGGTATCGCCGCCCATGCCGAAGCCGCTGGTGACCGTCAGGATCACCGGGCTGGCCATGATCAGCCCGACGGAGCTGGCGAGGGTGGTCGGGAAGCCGACGACGCCGCGCTCAAGATGGCTGGCGAGTCTGTTACTAAACATAGTCAACCTCTGCACAATAATGGGGTAGGGCAGGGAATAGCCAGCGCCACTCCCGGATAGTCATAATTTAGGCGGGCATCCTGCTCAATGAATATCGTCCGGAAGGTGGAGGGCGGCGCATGATTCTGTGACGCAGTCGATGAATGTCGCGGTGGATAAACAACATGACCCCGAAAACCGGGGCCATCCGTCTTGCCACGTTGCGCGTATTTCTGCCGGATGGCGGCTGCGCCTTATCCGGCCTACGGTCCGTGCGGCCTGCCTTTAATTTATTCACCATGCTGACTGAAACGCCGGTGTTGGCGGCCTCAAAACCCCCGGTGGCGCTGCTGCTTACCGGGGCTACAGCGCTGTGCGATTTGGTAGCCCGGAGAAGGCGCAATGCGCCGCCTCCGGGTCCCCCTGTGCGCTCCCTGCGCCGCCGGGCATTATCAGCGTGTTAGCGCGTCTCGACGTTCGCCAGGTAGTGCTTCACAAAGCGCGGCGTCAGGATTTTCCACTCCACTTCGGTGCCCTGTTTAACAAACCAGCTGTCGCCCGGCGCAAAGCGCTGCGGCTCGCCACCGGCGACGGTCAGCTCCACTTCGCCTTCCAGCACGGTGGCATGCTCGGTAAACGGATAGGTCATGGTAAAGCTCCCCTCAGTGGACGAAAACAGTCCGCAGGTAAAGGCGTCCTGCGGCTCGCCGTAGATCATCGCCCCGGCCACCTGCGGGTCTCCCGCGGTCGGCGTCGCGCCGAGCAGGCTGACGCTGCCGATCGGCTGCAGGTCAGGTACCGGGTGTTTAAGTTTAAAAGCGTGCATAGCGTTCTCCTGGTTAACTCCGGCCTTTCCAGAAACCGGCGGTTTGATGCATCAATTTTCCGGCTGTGACTAATAGCAAGCGCAGGCTGTCACGGCCGTGGATGGTCGCGTGGGGGATGCTGCTCAGCAGGCGATAGCGGTCGGAACCGCCGTTGATCCCTTCGGCGAGGATTTTGCACACGATGTGCGACGGGGTGACGCCGAAGCCGGAGTACCCCTGGACGTAAAAGACGTTGTTGTGATCGCGTAGGGTGCCGATCTGCGGGAACAGGTTGGCGCTACAGGCCATCGGCCCGCCCCAGGCGAAATCGATCTTCACATCCTTCAGATAGGGGAAGACCTCCGCCAGCAGGGTGCGATTCCAGGCGGCGAAATCGTTCGGCGTATATTCCACAAAGCGAGTCGCGCTGCCGAACAACAGGCGATTTTCCCGGGTGACGCGGTAGTAGTTAATCACCGGGCGAATATCGCTGAAGGCGCCGCGCAGTGGGCTGATGCGCTCGATCAGTTCATCGGAAAGGGGCTCGGTCGACACCTGATAGGAGTAGGTCACCAGCGTCTTGTTGTAGATCTCCGGCTCCATATTGTTGAGGAAGCTGTCGCAGGCCCACAGTAGTTTGGCGGCTTTGACGCTGCCCATCGCGGTGCGTACCCGCACCTGTTTGCCGTAATTCACCTCCACCACTGGCGAGGATTCGAAGATCTTTACCCCCAGCGAATGGGCGGCCTGCGCCGAACCGAGCAGCATATTGAGCGAGTGGATCTGCCCGCCGCCCATATGTTTCAGCGCGCCGCAGTAGACCTCGGAGCCGACCACCTGCTGTACCTCTTTGCCGGTATACAGTTCGATTTCTTCATCCGGGGTAGCGGCTTTAAACTCCTTCTCCCACTGGCGCAGCGTTTTGAGCTGCCGCTGGTTATAGGCGAGATAGCCGTAGCCGGGGACGAAATCGGCGTCGATATGGTATTTGCGGATGCGTTCGCGAATGATGCCCGCGCCGAGGTTGGCGATTTTAAACAGCGTCTCCAGCCCCTCTTTGCCGACGTGCTTTTTCACCGCTTCGATGTCGTGACCGATACCGGCCATCACCTGGCCGCCGTTGCGCCCGGTACCGCCGTAGCCAAGATGGCGCGCCTCCAGCACCACCACGTTGGTGATACCCTGTTCCGCCAGCTCAAGGGCTGTGTTAATCCCCGAGAAGCCGCCGCCGATAATCACCACGTCGGCTTCAATATCTTCCCGCAGCGCCGGGAAATGGAGGTGGTATTTCTTCGTCGCGCCGTAGTAGTTCAGCGCATCGATTTTAATGTTCATCGCGTTACCCTGTGGTCTTGCCTGGCTCAAGGTCCTCATCACAGCACGCCATGCGGGCGTTGAATATCGTCCGGAAGAATGACGTTCTTTAGAACGATGGGCGGCGCAGAGCAACCGTGCTGTGATAGGCCAACTTTGCTAAAAAAACGGGTGCTGACGATGAGCGAGATAACCTTACTGGCGGAAGTGACCGCCTTTTTACGCCAGCCACACGGGCAGTTTATTGCCGGTCAACGTGAGGCGGGCCACGGCGCGCCGTTCGCGGTGATTAACCCGGCCACCGGTCAGGCAATTGCTGAGGTGACGGCAGCGGATGTGGATCAGGCGGATCGCGCCATGGAGAGCGCCCGCCAGGCGTTCAGTCAGTGGCGCGAGATCCCGACGCTGGCGCGCGGTACGCTGCTGCTGAAGCTGGCGGATGCCCTGGCTGAGCATCGCGAAGCGCTGGCGCAACTGGAAAGTCTCTGCTCCGGCAAGACCATCATGCTGGCGCGGATGTTGGAGCTGGATCAATCGGTGGCGTTTTTGCGCTACTTCGCCGGCTGGGCGGGGAAAGTCACCGGCGAAACGCTGGATGTCTCGCTCCCCTCCATGAACGGTGAGAAATATACCGCCTTCACCCGCCGCCAGCCGCTGGGGGTGGTGGTCGGCATCGTGCCGTGGAACTTCTCCATCATGATTGCCATCTGGAAGCTGGCGGCGGCCCTGGTCTGCGGCTGCACCATCGTCCTCAAACCGAGCGAGTATACGCCGCTGACGCTGCTGCGCGTGGCGGAGCTGGCGAAAGCGGTGGGTATCCCGGATGGGGTGATTAACGTGGTCAACGGCACCGGCGGCGAGATTGCCCAGCGGCTGATGACGCATCCGGCCTGCGCCAAGGTGAGCTTCACCGGCTCGGTGGCCACCGGTGAAAAAGTCCAGCAGTCGGCCTGCGCGTCAGGTAAACGGGTGACCCTTGAACTGGGGGGCAAAAACGCCGCGCTGTTCCTCGATGACCTGACGCCGGAGGCGATGGTCAACGGCATTATTGAAGCCGGCTACCTGAACCAGGGGCAGATTTGCGCCGCTGCGGAGCGTTTTTATCTGCCGCAGGGCAAACTGGATGCAGTGCTGGCGCTGCTGAAAGACAAGCTCAGCGCCTTCGCGCCGGGATCGCCGCTGGATGAACAGACGCTGATGGGGCCGCTGGCCAACCGCCAGCAGTACGAGAAAGTGCTCAAACTGATCCAGACCGCGCGCGACGAGGGGGATACCATCGTCTGCGGCGGCGAAGCGCTGCCGGGAGAGGGGTATTTCCTGCAGCCGACTGCGGTCAAAGTCCGCAGCGAAGAGAGCACCCTGATGCGCGAGGAGACCTTCGGTCCGGTGTGCAGCTTTATCGGCTATCGCAGTGAAGAAGAGGCGCTGGCGCGGATCAATGCGTCGCCATATGGCCTGGCGGCCAGCGTCTGGTCCGATAATATTCGCCAGGCGCTGCGCTACTCGGAGGCGATTGACGCCGGCATCGTGTGGGTCAATATGCATACCTTCCTCGACCCGGCGGTACCGTTCGGCGGCATGAAGGGCTCGGGCATCGGGCGCGAATTCGGCAGCGCGTTTATCGATGATTATACGGAGCTGAAGTCGGTGATGGTGCGCTATTAACCGCCGCTCAGCGACATAGCGCAGGCATTTGTCGTTTTGCGCCAGATGGGCGACACATCCTGCGCCTTCTGGCCCTGAAACCGGGAGGGGGCACTGCCTCGCTTCCGGGACTCTTTTTCCCTTCGCGGATCCTTTCTTCCCCTCGTTATCCGCCATTGCCGTAAAAAAAATCAGCAGATTATCTTTTTTGCCCGCCAGGACTTGTTTGACATTAGATAATGAGTATAGTTCTCATTCTCTTTTTCATTCGTAATTTTGGCAAGGTTCGAGCTGCGCCAGTGAGTCGTTCACTAAGAGTCGCGAAGGCGTAGGGTGACGTAAAGACAGCAGGCTGGAAACAGACAATATCGGTCGCTGCGCGTCCATCGGGTCATTGATTTTTTATAGGGTTGATCCAATGAAATACACACTTCCGACGTTGACGCTGGCCATCAGCGCGGCGTTAAGCGGCTGCGCGACGCCTCATTCCTCTGCCGTTTCCCAACCGGTTGTCGACTCGCCAGCCCCTAACGTGGCGCAACCGCTGCAGCGCCAGCTAGCGGAAGGGCTGTACGAGATGGCGTTAAGCCCGCAGGGTGATGCGCTGTACGTCGCCAGCGCCGAAGGCTTTAAAAATGTGCAGGGCGGGGCGGTCTACACACTGGATCCGCACACCCTCAATACCATCGGCCTGACGCACACCGATCTGAAAAACTTCGCTTTACAGCTCTCTGCGGAGGGTAAAACGCTGTATGTCAGCAATTCGCTGGACGGCGGCATCAGCGCTATCGACACCGCCACCGGCAAGGTAAAAAACCGCCTGCTGTTCAGCGAGCGCAATGAAAAAGGTCGCCCTTATGGGGCCCGCCAGCTGCTGTTGCTGAACAATACTCTCTACGTTGGTGCGGTCGCCGACCCGGCGCAAATCTGGGTGGTTGACGCCACCACTCTGAAGCTGA
This sequence comes from Klebsiella sp. HMSC25G12, assembly GCF_001807705.1. NCBI lineage: Bacteria > Pseudomonadati > Pseudomonadota > Gammaproteobacteria > Enterobacterales > Enterobacteriaceae > Klebsiella > Klebsiella sp. HMSC25G12. The sequence goes on from NZ_KV789915.1 coordinate 62,383, forward strand.
AAACACGGATTAAAAATACCGGTAAATGGATGACCGGCCTGCACTACTCCGCACAAACCGGTCGCGTGTACGCCGCTAACGGCAGCGGTGAAATTCTGGTGATCAACCCACATAACCAGCGCATTGAACAGCGCTGGAAGCCGCTGGGCGACAAGCCAGCGCTGCTGCTTAATATGGCCGAAGATAGCGACACCGGCCGCCTGTTTGTGACTGATAACTCGAAAGCGAAAACCACTCTGGTGCTGGATATCCACAGCGGCAAGCTGCTTAAACAGCTCGACGTCGGCGATTCGCTGGCAGTGCAGTTCAATAAGAAACGCCACGAAATTTATATTTCGCAGCGTGAATCCGGCAAGGTTATCAGCCTTGACGCCAGCCGCTACACGCTGAAGAAAAGCTGGGCGCTGCCGGCCAATCCCAACAGCCTGCTGCTTTCCGCCGATGGTCAGACGCTATTTGTCACCGTCAAACAGCCCTTCAATAAAGACCACTCCACAAAAGGCCCGGACAGCGTCGTACGCATTGACCTGAACGCGCAATAAAAATAACGGGTCCGGCGACGGGCCCTTTGATTCATTTATCCTCATCCATGGGGCAAATTATGCACACCACGCACTATTCATCCTTCCCGCTGCGTAAAACGCTGCTGGCCTTAACCATCGGCGCTGCCAGTCAAACGGCGATGGCCGCGGACGCTGCCGCCGCGAAGCAACCTGGCGAAGAGACCCTCATCGTCGAGGCTAACGAAACCAGCGATTTTAAATCCGGCGGCAACCTTGTGGTTCCGGCATTCCTCGACGGGCAGATCGCCCACGGCGGTCGTCTGGGGATGCTTGGCGAACAAAAGGCGATGGACGTTCCTTTTAACGTTATCGGCTATACCTCGAAACTGATTCAGGATCAGCAGGCGAAAACCATCGCCGATGTCGTCAGTAACGATGCTGGCGTGCAGGCCGTACAGGGCTACGGCAACTTCGCCGAGACCTATCGAATCCGCGGGTTTAAGCTCGATGGCGATGACATGACCATGGGCGGCCTGGCGGGCGTGGTGCCGCGTCAGGTGATGGACACCCAGATGCTGGAGCGCGTTGAAATTTTCAAAGGAGCTAACAGCCTGCTTAACGGTGCGGCCAGCAGCGGCGTCGGCGGGATGATTAACCTTGAGCCGAAACGGGCGGAAGATCTGCCGACCGCGCGCGTTGGCGTCGACTATACCTCTGATTCTCAGGTGGGCGGCACCCTCGACCTGGGACGCCGTTTCGGCGACAACAACCAGTTCGGCGCCCGGGTCAACCTGGTGCATCGCGAGGGTGAAGGCGCTATCGATAATGATAAACGTCGTACTACGCTGGCTTCGCTGGGGCTTGATTACCGCGGCGACCGTTTCCGCTCCTCGCTCGATTTCGGCTACCAGAAGAAAACGTTCCACGGCGGTACGATGGGCGTCAATATCAGCGGCGTGGATTTCGTTCCGGCGCTGCCGGACAACAGCAAAAACTACAGCCAGAAGTGGGGCTATAGCGATATCGAAAGCGAATTCGGCATGGCGAAGGCAGAATACGACCTGACCGATAGCTGGACGGTATACAGCGCCCTTGGCGGCCAGCATTCGCATGAAATTGGTACCTACAGCGCGCCGAAGCTTCTGAATAAAAACGGCGATGCGACGGTGGGCCGCCTGGATACTAACCGCATTATCGACGCGATCAGCGGCATGGGCGGGGTACGCGGCGATTTCAATACCGGCGCGATTTCGCATAAGGTGAACCTCGGCTATGCGGCGCAGGTGCATACCGATGCTACCGCCTGGCGGATGTCGGCGAAGAATCCGACCACCAATATCTATGACAACCGTGATGTGGCGATGCCGGATAACGCCTATTTTGGCGGCAACTACCACGATCCGCTGGTCACCTCGCGCAGCCGTACGCAGGGCTGGCTGCTGAGTGATACCCTCGGCTTCTTTAACGATAAAGTGCTGTTTACCGCCGCCGCTCGTCATCAGAAAGTGGTTGTGCGCAACTACAGCAACGCCACCGGGCTGGAAGATACCTCTTCGCGTTATACTCAAAGCCGCTGGATGCCGACGTTTGGCCTGGTGTACAAGCCGTGGGAGCAGCTGTCGCTGTATGCTAACCATACCGAAGCGCTGCAGCCGGGCTCTGTGGCGCCGACGACGGCGGCCAATGCCGGGCAGAGTACCGGGATCGCGCACTCGAAGCAGGACGAAGTGGGCGTCAAGATCGACTACGGAACGATCGGCGGATCGCTGGCGCTGTTTGAAATCAAAAAACCGAACGCTATTTCCGATACCGCTGGCAATTACGGCCTCGACGGCGAGCAGCGTAACCGCGGCGTAGAGATGAACGTCTTCGGCGAGCCGATGCTGGGGCTGCGTCTTAACGCCAGTACGGTGTGGCTGGATGCCAAACAGACTAAAACCGCTAAAGGCGCAACCGACGGTAAAGATGCCATCGGGGTGGCTAACTTCTACGCAGTGCTCGGCGCCGAGTATGATATCAAGCCGGTGGAAGGCCTGACCGCCACCGCGCGCGTCAATCATAGCGGGTCGCAGTATGCCGATGCGGCCAATACCAAGAAGCTGGATAGCTACACCACCCTGGATTTAGGCCTGCGCTATCGTATGCGCCTGAACGCCGACCAGAACGAAATGACCTGGCGCGTCGGGGTGACCAACGTGACCAACGAGAAGTACTGGTCTGGCATTGACGATACCGGTACCTATCTGTTCGAAGGCGATCCGCGTACCGTGCGCGTCTCAATGAGCTACGACTTCTGACGCTAAAAAAGCGGGGCGGGCGGCTGACGCTCGCCCCGCGCAACTTGCGACAATTCCCCCTAAGTGATAAAAGGTGCCCCTTCACAAAAACACACAGGGGAACGACGTGAAAGACGCGTCAACGTCGTCGGATGCCGTAGAAGAGAGCGGCCCGACGCTTCATCGCGGTTTACAGAACCGACACATTCAACTTATCGCCCTTGGCGGCGCGATTGGTACCGGCCTGTTTCTTGGCATTGGTCCTGCGATTCAAATGGCTGGCCCGGCGGTCTTATTGGGCTACGCCGTGGCCGGGATTGTCGCTTTTCTGATCATGCGCCAGCTGGGCGAGATGGTGGTGGAAGAGCCAGTATCCGGCTCCTTTGCCCACTTTGCCTACAAATACTGGGGCCCGTTCGCTGGTTTCCTGTCCGGCTGGAACTACTGGGTGATGTTCGTGCTGGTAGGGATGGCGGAACTGACCGCCGCCGGGATCTACATGCAGTACTGGCTCCCCGACGTGCCCACCTGGGTTTGGGCGGCGGCCTTCTTCCTCATTATTAACGCCGTCAACCTGGTCAACGTCCGTCTGTATGGCGAAGCGGAGTTCTGGTTCGCACTGATTAAGGTGCTGGCGATTATCGGCATGATTGCCTTTGGCCTGTGGATGCTGTTTGGCGGCCACGGCGGCAGCAAAGCCGGGTTCGACAACCTGTGGAAACACGGCGGCTTCCTCGCCACCGGCTGGCACGGTCTTATTCTGTCGCTGGCGGTGATTATGTTCTCCTTCGGCGGGCTGGAACTTATCGGCATCACCGCCGCCGAAGCGCAAAACCCGGAAAAGAGCATCCCGAAAGCGGTGAACCAGGTGGTTTATCGTATCCTGCTGTTCTATATCGGTTCGCTGGTGGTGCTGCTGGCGCTCTACCCGTGGGTGGAGATCAAATCCGACAGCAGCCCGTTTGTGATGATTTTCCATCATCTCGACAGCAACATGGTGGCCTCCGCGCTGAACTTCGTCATTCTGGTGGCCTCGCTGTCGGTCTATAACAGCGGTGTGTACTCCAACAGCCGGATGCTGTTCGGCCTGTCGGTGCAGGGCAATGCGCCGACGTTCCTCGCCCGCGTCAGCAAACGCGGCGTGCCGGTGAATTCGCTGCTGCTGTCAGGCGTCATTACCTCGCTGGTGGTGGTGCTGAACTACCTGCTGCCGCATGAAGCGCTGGGGCTGCTGATGGCCCTGGTGGTGGCGACGCTGCTCCTGAACTGGATCATGATCTGTATGGCGCACCTGAAGTTCCGTGCCGCCCAGCGCCGCAAAGGGCGTGAATCGAAGTTCAAAGCGCTGCTGGCGCCCGCCAGCAACTACTTCTGCATTGCTTTCCTTGGGTTGATTCTGGTGCTGATGTGCACTATCGACGGCATGCGCCTGTCGGCAATCCTGCTGCCGGTGTGGATCCTGTTCCTGTTTATCGCCTTCAAACTGCTGCGCCGCCCGGCGTAAGCGAGACGCCCCGCCGTCCGGCGGGGCTGCCTGCCTTTTTATTGTGATCCTCTTCGCAGGTGGGGAATTTGTCTGGCGATCTTCTTTTTGTAATCGATTACTTTTGTGTTGAGTGATTTTGTAATCGATTACTTTTCTGAGGGCGAGCAACATGGTCACAACAACAGAAGGTCGGGAAAGTGTCCGCGTGAGCCACCGTTTTCTGGTGCCGCGGTTGTCGTTAATGATGTTTATGCAGTTCTTTATCTGGGGCAGCTGGTCGGTGACCCTGGGGCTGGTGATGACCCGCTATGAGATGTCACTGCTGATCGGCGATGCGTTCTCCGCCGGGCCGATCGCCTCCATCCTGTCCCCCTTTGTGCTGGGAATGCTGGTGGACCGCTTTTTCGCCTCGCAGAAGGTGATGGCGGTGATGCACCTGGCCGGGGCGGCGATCCTGTGGTTTGTCCCCCAGGCGCTGGTGGCGCAGAACGGCGCCCTGCTGATTGGCCTGCTGTTCGGCTATACGCTGTGCTATATGCCGACCCTGGCGCTGACCAACAATATTGCGTTCCACAGCCTGGCCAATATCGATAAAACCTTCCCGGTGGTCCGCGTGTTCGGCACCATCGGCTGGATTATCGCCGGGATCTGCATCGGGGTGACCGGCATCTCTGATACCACCGGCATCTTCACCGTGGCGGCGCTCTGTTCGGTGGCGCTGGCGATCTACAGCCTGACGCTGCCCCATACCCCGGCGCCGGCCAAAGGCATGCCGGTGCAGTTTCGCGATCTGCTGTGTGCGGACGCCTTCGCGCTGCTGAAAACCCGTCACTTCCTGATTTTCTCCCTCTGCGCCACCTTAATTTCCGTGCCGTTAGGCACCTATTACGCCTATACCGCGTCGTATCTGGCGGATGCCGGCGTCAAGGATGTCAGCACCGCGATGTCGTTCGGCCAGATGTCAGAGATCGTCTTTATGCTGGTGATCCCGCTGCTGTTCCGTCGCCTCGGGGTGAAATATATGCTGCTCATCGGCATGGTGGCGTGGTTTGTCCGCTACGCCTTTTTTGCCCTCGGGGTCAGCGAAGAGGGGCGCTTTCTGCTCTATCTGGGCATTTTGCTGCACGGCGTGTGCTATGACTTTTTCTTTGTCGTCGGTTTTATCTACACCGACCGCGTGGCGGGCGAGAAGGTCAAAGGCCAGGCGCAGAGCATGATTGTGATGTTCACCTACGGGATCGGCATGCTGCTGGGCTCGCAGATCTCCGGCGCGCTGTATAACCATCTGGTGGCCGGCCAGAGCGTGCCGCAGGCCTGGGTGACCTTTTGGTGGATCCCGGCGGTGGCCGCCGCGGTTATCGCGCTGATTTTCCTTTTCTCTTTCCAGTACAACGAGAAAGAGCCGCACTAATTTTTCAGGAGGGGGTATGAAAACGATTAAGGGACCGGGCATTTTTCTGGCGCAGTTTATCGGCCCGCAGGCGCCGTTCAACACCCTGGCGGGGATGGCGCAGTGGGCCGCCGGCCTGAGGTACAAGGCATTGCAGATCCCCTGCAACCACCCGGCGATTTTCGATGTCGAGCGGGCGGCGGCGAGCCAGACCTACTGCGACGAGGTCCGCGGCACCCTGGCGGAGCATGGGCTGGTCATCAGCGAGCTGTCCACTCATCTTGAAGGGCAACTGGTGGCGGTGCATCCGGCGTATGACGCGGCGTTTGACGCCTTTGCCCCAGCCGCGTTACATGGCGATCCGCAGGCGCGCCAGCGCTGGGCGGTGGAGAAAGTGCGCCAGGCGGCAGTGGCCTCCGGCCGTCTGGGGCTGAAGGCCCATGCGACCTTTTCCGGGGCGCTGGCATGGCCCTTTTTTTATCCGTGGCCGCCGCACAATCAGCCGCTTCTGGATGAGGCCTTTGCCGAGCTGGCCCGGCGCTGGCGGCCGCTGCTGGACCACTTCGACGAACAGGGCGTCGATGTCTGCTATGAGATCCACCCCGGCGAAGATCTGCACGATGGCGTGACCTTTGAGCGTTTTCTCGCGCTGGTGGATAACCATCCGCGCTGCAATATGCTCTATGACCCGAGCCACCTGCATCTGCAGCAGATGGACTATCTGACTTATATCGATATCTATCACTCGCGTATTAAAGCGTTTCACGTCAAGGACGCCGAATTTCGTCGCAACGGGCGCAATGGCGTCTATGGCGGATACCAGCCCTGGCAGCAGCGGGCCGGGCGTTTCCGCTCTCCTGGCGACGGGCAGATCGACTTCAAAGGGGTGTTCAGTAAGCTGACCGAATATGATTTTGACGGCTGGGCGGTGCTGGAGTGGGAGTGCTGCCTGAAGGACGCCGAGACCGGCGCGCGCGAGGGCAGCGAGTTTATCCGCCGCCATATCATTCCCGTTGCCGGACGGGCCTTCGATGACTTTGCCGCCGGCGGGAGGGAATAACATGATTCAGGTTGCGATAATCGGGGCAGGGTTTATTGGCCCGGCGCATCTGGAGGCGCTGCGGCGGCTGGGAGATGTCGAGGTCGTGGCGCTGTGCGACAGCCGCCTTGAGGCGGCGCAGCGCAAGGCGCAGGCGCTGAACATTGCCCATGCCTACGACAGCGTGGAGGCGCTGCTGGCCCATCCGGGGCTGCAGGTGGTGCATAACTGTACGCCGAACCATCTGCATGCCCAGATTAACCGGCAGATCCTCGCCGCCGGGCTGCACGTCTTCTCGGAAAAGCCGCTGTGTATGACGGTGGAGGAAGCGCGGGAGCTGGTGGCGCTTGCCGCCCGGGCCGGCGTGGTGCATGGCGTCAGCTTCGTCTATCGCCAGTTCGCCATGGTCCAGCAGGCGGCGGCGATGATCCGCCATGGCGATGTTGGCAGGATCTTCGCGGCGCACGGCAGCTATTTACAGGACTGGATGCTGCTGGAGACCGACTACAACTGGCGGGTCGATTCGGCGCAGGGCGGCGCGTCGCGGACGGTGGCCGACATCGGCTCCCACTGGTGCGATACCGTGCAGTTTATGTCCGGTCGGCGGATTGTCGAGGTGATGGCGGATCTGTCTATCGTCTGGCCGACGCGTAAAGCGCCAGTCAATGGCAAAGCGACCTTCAGCGCCGTTCACGAGGCGCAGGCATATGAAACCCGGCCTGTCGATACTGAGGACTTTGGCTCGGTGCTGTTGCGTTTTGACGATGGCAGCAAAGGCAGCTTGATGGTCTCCCAGGTGAGCGCTGGGCGGAAAAACCGTCTGGCGGTGGAGATTAACGGCAGCCTCTGTTCTCTGGCCTGGGATCAGGAAGTGCCCCAGCGACTGTGGATCGGCCACCGCGAGCAGCCGGATCGCCTGCTCAGCGACGACCCGAGCCTGCTGCGGCCGGAGGCCGCCGCCAGCGCCCATTATCCCGGCGGCCATATTGAGGGCTGGCCGGATGCCTTCAAGAATATGATGGGGCATTTTTATCAGGCGGTGCGCGCCGGGAAGATGCCGGAGGCCGGGGCCCGGCGCTTCGCCGCTTTCGACGACGGCGCCGATGTGATGTACATCATCGAGGCGATCGTCAAAAGCCATCAGCAGCAGCGCTGGGTCAGCGTCGAACGCTGAGCGCAGGCGGGGCGCAGGATTATTTCACCCCAAGATAGCCGTCGAGATAGGCACCGGAGAGCTCGTTGCCGAACAGGACGGCATCTTTATTTTCCATCGCATTATCCCATTTGTCGCTGGCGTTGCCGGTAAAGGCGTGCTCGGTGCGGGTGCCCTGCGCCGCCTGTTGTTTGATGGCCTCAGCGGTGCGGCGGGCGTCGCTTTCACTCATGCCAGCGGCTTTATCCTGCTGGCCGCGGGCGTACATTGCCGTGAAGGTCGGCAGGTTTAAACGGTAATTTTCCTGGCGGTTGACGGTGAAATTGCCGCCGACAAAATCGGAGCGGTGGGCGACAAACGCGTAAGCGTGGCGTTCCGGTGACGATTTTGACGAGGTGCAGCCGGTGATCGTTGCCAGGGCACAGCTGAGGGCGAGAACCGCGGTGGAGAGCCTCATGGAGATATCATCCTTAATCATAAACGAAGAAATAGGGCGCCAGGGGGGCTGTCGCCAGAGCGCGAACCGGGTGGAACGGCAAAAGGATGCGCGTTAACGGCGTGGGAGAGAAGCCCTGATTTTTAATAGTTTTCTCGTGCGTTCCCGCGCTTTCGCGCCAGGCTGGCAGGCTGACCAGAGGTCATTTATGATAGCCTGCAGGATCCACCTCTATCGCAGGAAGTGCAGGGTTTATGTCTATTCAGAAAATTGCTCGTCTGGCCGGCGTCTCGGTGGCCACGGTGTCGCGGGTGCTGAACAACAGCGATACGGTAAAAGCCAAAAACCGTGAGCGCGTGCTGCAGGCGATCAAAGAGAGCAACTATCAGCCGAACCTGCTGGCGCGTCAGCTGCGAACCGCTCGCAGCAATATGATCCTGGTGATGGTCTCCAATATCGCTAACCCCTTTTGCGCCGAGGTGGTGAAAGGGATAGAAGAAGAGGCGGAGAAGAATGGCTACCGCATTCTGCTGTGTAACTCCGGGTCGGATCTGGCCCGCTCGACCTCGGGCCTGCAGCTGCTCTCCGGCAAAATGGTCGACGGCATTATTACCATGAACGCGCTCTCCAGCCTGCCGGAACTGACCACCATGATTGGCGATGCGCCCTGGGTGCAGTGCGCGGAGTATGCCGACACCGGCAGCATCTCCTGCGTCGGGATTAACGACGTCGAGGCGGCTCAGGGGGCGGTGTCCCGACTGGCCGATAGCGGCCGCCGCCGCATTGCGCTCATTAATCACGACCTGAGCTATCGCTATGCCCGTCTGCGCGAGCGCGGCTATAAAAGCGTGCTGCACGTGCACGGTCTGGTGTATCAGCAGGTGACTTACGCGCAGGATCTTAGCGCGGCGGCCGGTAAACGGGCGATGGAGCAGCTGCTGTCGCAAGACGAGCAGCCCGACGCGGTGTTTGCCGTTTCGGACTCACTTGCTGCCGGGGCGCTGCGGGCGATTGACCAGGCCGGACTGCGGGTGCCGGAGGATATCGCGGTGATCGGCTTCGACGGCACCGAGCTGGCGGAAGTGGTCTCCCCGCAGCTGACCACCGTCGAACAGCCCTCCCGGGCGATCGGCCGCACGGCGGTGGATCTGTTAATGAAACGCATCGACGATCCCGACGCCGCCGTCGAGCGGGTGATGATGGACTGGCGCGTGATAGCCCGCGCCAGCGCCTGAGGATCAGCGGGAGAAGGCGCCCGCCAGCGCGCGAATGTCGTTGCCGGTGGGCGTTTGATGAATGCGTAAGCCAAACTCCTCCACCACGGCGAAGACATGGTCGAAAATATCCGCCTGGATCCCCTCATATTCCGCCCACACCACGGTGTTGGTGAAGCAGTAGATCTCGATGGGCAACCCGTTGGCATCCGGCGCCAGCTGGCGCACCATCAGGGTCATATCCTGGCGGATGCGTGGATGATGGCGTAAATACTCCTGCAGATAGGCGCGGAAGGTGCCGACATTGGTCATTCGCCGCTCATTGAGAACCGACTGTTCCCCGGCGTACTGCTGGTTCCAGGCGCTAATCTCCTCGTGGCGCGAATCCATATAGGGCTTAAGCAACTTCGCCCGGATCAGGCGCTGCTGCTCCTGTTCATCAAGAAAATGAATGCTGGTGGTGTCGATGTTGAGGCTGCGTTTGATGCGGCGGCCGCCGGAGGCCGACATGCCGCTCCAGTTTTTAAACGAGTCGGAGACCAGCGACCAGGTTGGAATGGTGGTGATGGTGTTGTCCCAGTTGCGTACCTTGACCGTGGTGAGGCCGATATCGATCACCGCGCCGTCGGCGCCGTACTTCGGCATCTCCAGCCAGTCGCCAAGCTTGAGCATATCGTTGGCAGAGAGCTGGATACCGGCCACCAGACCGAGGATCGGATCTTTAAACACCAGCATCAGCACCGCGGCCATCGCGCCGAGCCCGCTAATCAGGATCGCCGGTGACTGGCCTATCAGCAGGGAAATAATCAGGATGCCGATAATAATCGCCGTCACCAGCTTAATCCCCTGGAATATCCCCTTCAGCGGCAGCTGAGAGGCGGCAGGAAATTTCTGCGCCAGCTTTAAGATCACATCCAGCAGCGAGAAGAAGGACAGCATGGCATATATCATCACCCATAGCTGAGCCACGGTGGTTAATATTTCCGCCGCCTCGCTGCCTTTTTGCAGCCACAGCACCGCCTGCACGTTGACGATGATCCCCTGCAGGGTAAAGGCCAGTCGGTGAAAGAGTTTATTCTGCGTGATGATTTGCAGCCACAGATGGCTGCTGGCCAACGCCCGTTTTTCAAAAGCGCGCAGGACCACTTTGTGCAATATCAGATGCACGACCACGGCGGTGAATAAGATAATGCCGAAGATAATCATCAGCGAGCGGGTGGGGGTTATTTCGATTCCTAAGGCGGCAATTTGCGATATTAATTCCTGCATAACGTCTCCTGAATATCCAGCGGGTATGATGACCGCTGGATAGCTATTATGCAAATCACCGCCGCCGGTATTACGACGCTACCGTCGCCGGCTGTCGGTTGAGATGATGGCGCAGCCACAGCGCGATCGCCCCCAGCAACAGCATCATGGCCACCTCGACCAGCAGAAAATCAATCAGCGCCTGCGGATAGTTTCCGCCGCCGCGACGGGCCAGCGCCAGGAACAGCGAACCAAGGATAGCCGGTCCGAGACCGAGGGTCGCCTGCTGCAGGGTGCTGAGGATGGCGCTCCCGGCCCCGGCGTCGCTGGCGCTGATATCGCGCATGCCAATCCGGTAAAAGCTGTTGACGATCAGCGCCTGACCGTAGCCGATCAGCGCCGTGGCGGGGACCAGCGTCAGGGCGGTGGTGGCGATGCCGAAGCGGGAGAAGGTGGCGCACAGCAGCAGTAGCCCGGCGATCTGCACCGCCAGACCAGTCAACAGGATCCGCCCCATGCTGTGGCGGGCGATAAGCCGCGGGGCATACAGCGCCGAAATAAAATAGGCCACGCCGAGGGCGATAAAGCTATTGCCGGACTGCCACGGCGCCATCCCCAGCCCCTCCTGCATGGTCAGCGCCATGCAGAACATAAAGCCGGACCAGGCGCTGAAAAATAGCAGGGCGATGGCCATCCCGAAGCGGATGCTGGTCAACTGCAGCAGACGCGGCGGCAGCAGGGGATGGTCGCCGCGCTGCTGCTGGCGCAGGGCGCTCTGACGCATGGCGAACAGCAGCGGCAGGACCGCCACCAGCATCAGCTGCAGCCACAGCGGCCAGTGCAGCTCCGGACCGAGGGCCATCGGGAACAGCAGGCAGCAGAGGATCAGCGCGAGGTACAGCGTGCCCTGCCAGTCAATACGCGACGGCGTCTCGCGACGGGTTTCCGGCACATAGCGGCGGCTCAGAGCCAACACCAGCAGGCAGATCGGCACATTGATAAAAAAGGCGTTGCGCCAGCCCAGCCCGGCGATGTCCGCCGATACCAGCCAGCCGCCGCCCATCTGTCCGACAATAAAGGCGATCCCGCCGATGCCGCCATACAGGCTGATGGCCCGGGCGTGGGCGGGGCCTTTGAGGGTCACGTGCAGGGTGGCGAGGATCTGCGGCACAATCAGCGCCGCCCCGGCGCCCTGCAGGGTGCGGGCCGCCAGCAGGGCGCTGATGCTGTTCGCCATCCCGCACAGCAGGGAAGCGATGCCAAAGAGGGCGACGCCCCACATAAACAGGCGCCGGCGGCCATAGTTATCGCCAAGCTTACTGCCCATCGCCAGGCAGACGGCAAAGGCGACGCCGTAGAGCGCGACGATAAGCTCCAGCTGCGTGGCGCTGGCCGCCAGGGTGTGGGTGATGGCGTCCAGCGCCACATTGGTGATCGAGGTATCAATAAGCGGCAGCATCTGGCCGCCCAGCAGCAGCAACAGACCGGCGCGGCCGGGTGAAACAGCAGACGTATTCATGGGATTCTCCATTGCGTCATTCAGCAGACCGACGTAGCATTACCGATAAATTAAACGGGTACCAGTTCCTGTCTATACTGGTACTGGCACTACTATGCTGGAGGGGTGATGACCACGATGCCGCAACGGGAGTTGACGATCGCCGTGCCGGACGATCGACGCAAACAGCTGGGGGCATTTTTGCGCGCCCGCCGCGAAAGCCTCGATCCGCAGCGCCTGGGGTTGCCCCGCGTGGGCCGCCGGCGCACGCCGGGCCTGCGTCGGGAAGAGGTGGCGATGCTCGCCGACGTCGGCGTCACCTGGTACACCTGGCTGGAGCAGGGGCGGGAGGTGAATCCGTCGGAGGCGGTGCTGGTGGGGGTGGCGAATGCTTTACAGTGCAGTCCGCTGGAGACCCGGCACCTGTTCGTACTGGCCGGGCTGACCCCGCCGGAAGCCACCCAGGTGACAGTGTGCGAAGGCATCAGCCCCGGCACCCGCCGGATGCTGGACAGCCTGATGCCGCAGCCAGCCAGCATTCAGAAACCGAACTTTGATATTGTGGCCTGGAACGACAGCTTCTGCCGCCTGATGGGCATCGATTTCGCCACCCTCCCGGAAGAAGATCGCAACTGCATTTATCTCTATCTGACCCATGAGACCTGGCGCAGCCGGATCGAAAATCGCGATGTGCTGCCGACCTTCGTCTCTTATTTTCGCGCCGCGATGGCCGAGCACCGCGGCGATCCGGCGTGGGAAAACAAGCTGGCGCGCTTTTTCGCTGCCTCGTCGGAGTTTGAAACGCTGTGGCATCAGCGCTACGAGGTGCGCGGTGTGGAAAACCAGATTAAACATTTTAACCACCCGCAGCTCGGGCGATTCAGTCTGCAGCAGATGTACTGGTATTCGGCGCCGCGCAACGGTTCGCGCCTGCTGGTCTATCTGCCGATGGACGAGGCGGGCGAGCAGGCGCTGGCGTGGCTGGACCAACATTAATCACAAGGAATCAGATGGCTGGCAATGTGCCATCTTCGGGTATTCCCGGCCGGCGCTGCTGGACGGTTCCCTTACCCTCCGGGAGAGGGGTAGGGAAAGCACTGTCGGGAAGTCCTGTATGTGATCTACGACTTCAGCACACATTGCGCTCCCGATACGCCTTCTGCGTTATGTCACTCATGGCGCAGGGAGCGCACAGGGGGCGGCCAGTCGCCGCCGCCCCCTGTACCCCCGGGCTCCGGCCAGCAACATCGCCACTGCGTGGTGCCTTCGACTTATCCCTGCAGGCTTCGGGTCGGGCCGAGGCAGCGTCCCTGCAAAACACGGCCCTCAGCCCGCATCCATGCGGGCTGCCCCGGCCTGCCGGGAACGTCTCAGCGATTTTGAGGCCGCAACACCGGCAGTTTCAGCAGCCCTGGTGGGTAACTTCCGGCAGGTCGCACGAACCCCAGGGACCGTAGGCCGGGTCAGGCGTAGCCGCCACCCGGCAATATGACGGGTATCGAGCCTGATATCATGCCCGGCGGCGTTGCGCTTACGCGGGCTTACGGTAAGGGGTAACAATCTGATATATAAATGGTTAAGTAGGCCGGGGAAGGCGACAGCTGCTGCCCGGCAGAAAGGCGAGCACATTAGCGAAAACAGGTTTGTCATCAGTCTCAAGGAATGCCTATGAACGTAACCCGAAAAGAGCAGCGCATTATTCAGCGCGCGCTGAACGCCTGGCAGGCCAGCGGGGAGTTAACCCCGTCGGACAGTCAGCGGCTGACGCACACGCTGCGCGTCTCCCCCTTCGACTGGCGGCGCCTGAGCCGCTATGCCTTCTGGACCGCGCTGGCCTGCGTGCTGATTGCTCTGGGCAGCCTGTTCGCCGACAGCGAGCTGGTGGCGTGGCTGCTGAGCCTGTTCAGCCACTCGGCGCTGACGCGGATCCTGCTGCCTGCGCTGCTGGCAGTCGTCTGCTACGGCTGGGGCTTTCGCCGCCAGCGACGGGAAACGCAATGGCACTACAGCACCGAGGCGATTTTGTTTCTGGGCGTCGTCTTTACCGCCGTGTCGCTATGGCAGCTTGGCGAACGGCTGGATAACGGCAGCGGCCATATCGCGCCGCTGTTTCTGGCCGGATGCGTGATTTACGGCGCCATCGGCTATATTGCCCGCTCCGGGCTGGTGTGGCTCTTTTTTCTGCTGGCGCTGGGCAACTGGTTCGGCGCGGAAACCGGCTACGTCTCGGGGTGGGGCGCCTACTGGCTGGGCATGAACTACCCGATTCGCTTCGTCCTGTTCGGCGGCGCGCTGCTGGCGCTCTGCTACGGCGCGCAATCCCTGCTTCGCCAGCGGCAGCTGTTTACCGTCAGCAAGGCGATGGGCCTCACGTACCTGTTTATTGCGCTGTGGATCCTGTCGATTTTCGGCAATTACGACGCAGACAGCTGGTACCAGGTGAGCCAGGCGCGACTCTTGCCGTGGGGGCTGCTGTTTGCCGTAGCGGCCGGCGTCTGCATTTTTATCAGCCTGAAAACCGATGACGGAATGCTGCGCGGCTTCGGACTAACCTTCCTGGCGATCAATCTCTATACCCGTTTCTTTGAGTTTTTCTGGAACGGGATGCACAAAGTGCTGTTTTTCCTGATCCTTGCCGTCTCGCTGGCGGTGATTGGCCGCTATGCCGAGCGCATCTGGCACGCGGGGAACGTTAAGCCATGAAAAATTAAGCGCTTTTAAAGAAGTGTGGCTGACGGCAGCGACGTCCTGCGCGAATTGTCGTATAAGCGAATTTTACGCTTTTGACAGGGGAGCGAGATGAACAAGGAGTCGATTTTTCGCCAGCTAGAACAACGGATCGCCGGGCGAGCGCTGACGGCGGAAGCGCTGGGCGAGTTTAACGCTATGGCCATTGCCGATAGCTTGAAGCAAAAACGCAGCATCATCAGCCATCATCTGAATAATCTCCATCGCGAGCAGCGGGTGGTCAAAGTGAATGGTCGCCCGGTGCTGTTTTTACCCGTTACCGTTCTGCGCGATCATCACCGCCTGGCGGTTCGGCACGGCGAATACGCCTCCATTCAGGCGCTGTGCGCGGAGCGTCAGGATAGTCTGGCGCAGCTGATTGGCGCGCAGGGCAGCCTGCAGGAAGCATTGCGCCAGTGCAAGGCTGCCATCAGCTACCCTGGCGCAGGTCTGCCTCTGCTGCTGCGGGGCCCTACTGGCACTGGGAAAAGTTTTCTAGCTCGCCAGCTCTGGCACTACGCAATAGATGAAGGCATTTTACCTGCCGATGCGCCTTTTACCGTATTTAACTGCGCCGAGTACGCGAATAATCCAGAACTACTGACCTCGAAGTTATTTGGTCATGCGAAGGGGGCCTTTACCGGCGCCGATAAAGCCGTTCCTGGTCTTATCGAGACCAGCAACGGTGGGGTGTTGTTTATCGATGAGGTTCATCGGCTGCCGCCCGAAGGTCAGGAAAAGCTGTTTCATTTTATGGATAACGGTAGCTGGCGCCGGCTGGGGGAGAGCACCGATGAGCGCAGCGCCACGGTGCGGCTAATTTTTGCTTCAACCGAGGATCTGGAAAAACATTTCCTGGCGACCTTTATTCGCCGTATTCCGGTAATTGTAAAAATTCTGCCGATCGCTGAACGCGGCCAATTCGAGCGGCTGGCGTTTATCCACCACTTTTTCCGCCGTGAAGCCCAGCGTTTGAACCACGATCTGGCGTTGGATGGCGAAATCGTCAGCCAGCTCATGCGTGAAACGCTTGAAGGAAATGTCGGTGGGCTGGAAAATTTGATTCGCAATATTTGCGCCAGCGCCTGGACATTTGGCGAACGTGATAGCGGTCTTTTACACATAAAAGCGGGTTTGCTGCCCGACCGATTACTGGCGGATGCGCCTTTTTCCCTTCAGCAAAATAGCGAGCGGGTTATGATTTACCGCGATGGCGACGCGCAGCCTCTTTTTTCTGGTCGTCACCATGAATACCAACGGCTAACGGAAAATATTTGTAGCCTGTGCGAGGAGTTGGCTCAGGATAATATTAGCGTGCGGACCTTTGAAAAGCTTATTTATCAGAACGTGACGCTCTATCTTGATGCGCTGATGAATCAGGAGAGTACGGTCTCTCTGCAGGACAAACGGCTGCGCTTTATTGAAGATGTGGGCAAAGCAATCGCTGTCAATTATGACCTTCAGCTAAATGTCGAATTCGCTTATCTTACCGGCCGCTACCTCACCAGCCTCCCTCTGGCGCCGCGTAGCGTTGCTGAGCCCGTGCGTCTGGTGATGCAGCGCTGGCTGGACTCCTCGGCGGGGCTGGCGCAGCGTATCGCGGAGAAACTACTGGATGTCGTCAATAATAAATACGATCTGCTCATCGATACGCTTGACCGCCTGGCGGTTGCCGCTATCGTCAGCAATGCGATTGATGCGACCAGCGGCGGAAAAGTGAAAGCGCTGATAATCGCCCACGGTTATTCGACCGCCAGCAGCATTGCCGGCGTTGCCAACCGCCTGATTGGCGAGAAGATCTACCAGGCCATGGATATGCCGATGGAGGTGGCGTTTAACGATGTCAGTCGCGCCGTGGTTGATTATCTCCAGCATACGGACACGCGTGCGGGTGTGATGGTGCTTATTGATATGGGCTACACCAAGGAGATTGCCGATGCGCTTTTGTCGGTGATTCACGGCCCGCTGGTGGTGGTGGATAACGTAACGACCCGCATGGCGCTGAACGTTGCCAGCGAGATCGCGCTGGGAAAAAACATCGAACAAATCGCCGAAGAGATCGTGCCGCTTAATCAGTCGCGTTGGGATGTGTTCTGGCCCGCAGAAAAAAAAGAGCGTGCGCTGCTGGTGACCTGTATTACAGGTATCGGTACCGCATTTAAATTTAAAAATCTGATGGAGAAGAGCCTGCTCAACGATTTTGATATTAACATCATCGCCTGCGAGTATACGCGCTTAAAAAACAGTCGTACGGCGGTATCGTTACTCCACCAGTATGAAGTTATTGCGGTCGTGGGTACCCACGACCCGCAGCTGGCCGGAGTGCCCTGGGTTGGCATTGAGGAACTACTTGGCGAGCAGGGGCATCGACATCTGAGTCAGCTCTTAAGTGGCTATCTTAATGAAAAGCAAATTGCGCTGATTAATAAAAATATGGTTCGTGAGTTTTCGCTGCATAACGTTGTCAACTCTCTGACGATACTGAATGCCGGAAAAACCATGGGCCATATCGAAACCATTATCGCTGAGTGGCAAAATACGCTTGGTTTTCATTTTAATAATAACTTAATTATCAGTTTATATGTGCATCTCAGCTGTATGATTGAGCGTCTGGTAATGCGTAATGAAATTAGCCATTATAAAGATCTTGAGCAATTTACCCGCCAGCATGGCGAATTTATTGCCATGGTGAATCACTCGTTCCAGCGCCTGAAAATACTCTATAACGTGGCGCTACCGGTAGCGGAAATTGGCTATATTCACGATATTTTTGAATTACGTATTGAAGATTTTAGCTGGTAATTCTCAACGCAGCCCCGGAGAATTACGCCGGGGCTGGCAGGCGGCTAGCGAATCAATATTCGACTTTCCACATATAGCGGCGGGTGGTCAGCGGGTGGTTGCGGGCGGTGGCCAGCGCCAGGTTGTAAACATCCAGTACGCAGTTGTGCAGCAGGCCGCAGAAATATTCGCGCACGCTGGTGTGCAGTGTGTCGATTCCCACCTTTTCCACGTCAATAATCTGCAGTTTTCCCTGGTAACGTTCGATAAAGCGGATCGCGCGGTCATCCAGCGGGCGTGTGCGGCCGCTGCTTTTTAATAAAATAAACGGCGTTCCCGCTTCGGTAATCTCAAAGGGACCGTGGAAATACTCGCCGCTATGGATGCTCGCGGAGTTAATCCACTGCATCTCCAGCAGAATACAGATGGATTCCTGATGCGCGGCGCCGAATGAGGGGCCGCTGCCCATCATGTAGATGACCTTTTCGCTCTTCCAGGCTTCGGCAAAATGGCGCGCATCCGCCTGAACCTGCTGCTGAGCGCCGCGTACCACGGATTCAAAACTGGCAAAGGCGCTGACCATCTGATCGTAATGGGCGTATCCCTCAGTTTGCGCAAGCACTTCCAGCGCCAGCCACAGGCTGTATGCCGCTTTTTGCTGCGTCGGATCGACGGTTTCGGGATAGCGCGCCCAGCAGTATTCAATAGTGTAATCGCTGTGTTCGCACAGCGGCGTGCCGGGGGTATATACCAGTCCAATAGTGGCGGCGCCTTTCTGACGCGCGATGCGGGCGGCTTCCACCGTTTCAGCGGTGTTGCCCTGCTGCGAGGCGAGGATCACTACGCTGTTTTTACCTAACGCGTTCGGCGTCGCGTGGACAAATTCATTACTGGTAACATAGCCGACGGCCAGCTTTTTAGCTTCACAATCGAGAAAATATTTCCCCGGCCAGAAACCGGTTAATGAACCACCGCAGCCAACAAACCATACGCGCTCAATGTGCTGCTTAGATAAAATATCGCGAATAATAGTATGTGCGTTTTTATGAGCTATAGACATATTGGTCTCCTTGAGATGTAACGGGTCCTCCGCTGAATAGCGGATAACTTTTACTATGCGTCAATTAATTGGGTTGTTTACTTTTCATTTTCTGGTGGAACTGCGGATCCTTCGGTATCGCGGGATCGATGCCCTTCACTGGTGGCAGTCGGGCACAAACCATTTGTAACGGAATGATATATTCAAAGACCGCAAAGTCGGGATCGTTAATAAATGCGAAGGGCATATTTTTGCCGTTATTTTCGACTTGTGGACCAATGCGATAAATATGCTGAGTCCAGCCGCCAAGTATTTCCGCCAGGCGATCCTGACGCTCATCGGGAAACGGATCGAGCATGATCAGGGTAGAGCGCTCGTCGAAGGCGTTATAGATCCCGTGGATGAACTCCTCAAATTCATAACCGGCAACCGGACAGCGTAGCGTTTCAAGCATCTTTAGCGCACCTTCCTGAACGGTGCCAAACAGCCTTGCCGGACCGGTCAGGCGAATGTCCGCGCTGTCGATAAGCGGTCGGGCATGATTGAGAACCCACGCCTGCGAGGCCTCAATGAGCGTCGGCAAATGATTAAACGTGGTATCCATGCGGATGAGTAGCGCTTTGCGCTCCTCATCGCTCAGGCGCCGCTGGCGACTGGCGACAGCAAGCGCCAGCAGCATCAGATTAAGTATGGTGCAGTGATACCCTTTGGTTTTAGCGCCAGCCCGCTCTTCTCCACAGGGTACTGTTAAGACCAAATCTGCCGCCCGGTCGATAACGGCTGGCGCTTCCCCGGCCATGGAAGCGGTGAGATGCCCGGCTGCCCGGGCGCGTTCCATTGCGGCGAGGGTAGAGAGGCTGCCGCCTCCCTGAGAAATGCCGATGACCAGCGCTTTGTCGCTGAGGGTCAGCGCCGAATCATCCAGCAGAAAAGGCCAGTAGACATCAACGGGTAGCCCGCACCACTGCTGCATAAACGAGCGGGCGGTCAGCGCGCCGTGATAAGAGGTACCGGAGCCGGTCAGGATAATACGCGTGATGCCGCGCTCCGTTAGCGCTTTCGCCGCCTGCCAGAGATCTTCCCGCGTCTGCGTCAGCATAGCGAGCAGACGGGCGGGTGTTTCATTCATATAGTCTTCTACGTGCATGGGTGATATTCCTCTTCTTAAAGCAGGCCTAGCGCGCTGGCCGCCATGCCAAACGCGACGGTTCCTAGCAGGATCCAGTTAATATTGACTCCCTTACGGATCAACTTGTACATCCCGAGGGTGAAAAGCAGCGGCAGCAGCGAAGGAAGAATTTTGTCAATAAACTCCTGCGCCTTCATGGTGGTCTGCCCGGCGGTAAAGCTGAGCGGGGTGGTGATATCTATCATGCTGGCGGTCATCGCGCCGACGACCATGAGGCCAACAATTGATGCGATATAGGTCACCCGGTCCATAAGGCCGCTTTGGTAAATTCTCATCAGCCAGGTCGTACCCGCCCGGTAGCCGAGCTTCAGGCCATACCAGCGGCACAAAAGATGCGGCAGGTTATAAACTAACAGCGCCAGTATCGGTCCCAGCAGGCTGCCCTGCTGGGCGAAATAGATACCCATCCCGGCGGCGATAACCTTTAATGATCCCCAGAAAATGGAGTCGCCGATGCCCGCCAGCGGTCCCATCAGGCTGGTTTTAATCGCGTTTATCGACTCCTCATTAAATTCGGGGTTACGCTGGTTCTCTTCTTCCATGGCAATCGACAGGCCGAAGATAAAGGTCGAGAGATGGGGCGTGGTGTTAAACAGCACCAGATGACGCTGCAGGGCGCGCCCCAGCTCCGTTGGGTCCTGATAGATACGCTTCAGGGCTGGCGACATGGCAAAGGCGTAGCCCATATGCTGCTGGCGCTCGTAGTTCCACGAGCCCTGTAGCGTAAAGGAGCGCCAGAACACGCTGCGTAAATCGCGGGCGGTGATGCGGCTTGCGTCATCGCTTTGCGGCTGGGTAGCGCCAGTCACAGTTTGCGTCATTTCGCTCATGATTAGCTCTCCTGCTGCTTAAGATTAAGGAACTGGCTGATGATAAATGCCAACACCACAGCGAACAGCGCAATGGCGATGATATCCAGTTTGGTATATGCCGCTATCAGAAATCCCAGACCGAGGTACGGCATTAGTTTGCTGCTGAGCATCATGCTGATCAGCAGGGCGAAGCCGAGCGCTGGCAGGATCTTACTGGCGACGATCAATCCGTTGGTTATCACCGGTGGAATGGCCTCCAGGAACCAGCTTACCGCCGAAGAACCAAGCAGAATGGCAAAAAATACCGGTAGAAATCCGTTTAAAAAATAGAGTAGCGTCGGACCGGCGAGGTGCATCAGGCCGACCATTCGGGTATTACCCTGTGCCGCATAGCGATCCGCCAGATGACCAAAGCGGGCGTTCACCACGCGCACCAGGATGCCTAGCGTCTGCGCCAGCATTGAGACAGGGATGGCGATGGTGAGCGCAGCCTCCGGACCGCGGCCGGACATGATCGAAAACGCGGTGGCCAATACGGAGCCGGTCACGATATCTGGCGGGTGCGCGGCGCCGATGGCGACGTTGCCGAGGAAAATAAGCTCCAGCGTAGCGCCAATCAGAATCCCCTCATGCAAATTACCGCAAACCAGACCGGTGAGGGCGCACATCACCAGCGGTCGATCGATCATTGATACCCCAAGCAGGCGGCCATCAAGTATCCCCAGGGCGGCGATCAGGCCGAGTAACGTTGCGGTGAGCAACATAGTGACCTCCGAAGTTAAAGTTGGTCGTTAAGGAGTTCAGCCGAGTGGGCGGGTACCTGACGCATCTCCAGCCGAATGCCTTTTTCTTTTAGCGCTCTGCTATGGGCGATTTCCTCGTCGGTCAGATAGATGGCCTTGCCGAATTGTCTTGCCCCTTCCTTCTGTGGCAGACCACCGTAATTAATTGCGCTAATTCCCGGGATTTTTTCCACTAGCGCGAGGGTTTCCGCAGTATTGCCAAGGACCACCATGACTTTTTTATGATCCAACTTGCCGCTGTTAAGCTTTTCCGCCGCCTGTTCAACGGTGGCGATGTCCAGCGTGACGCCCGCTGGCTTTGCCAGGTTAAGCGACATCGTAATGAAGGCATCCGCCGCGGCTTTGGCGTTGGCGACGATGATATGGTCGATATCCAGCGCTCGGGTCCAGGCAAAAACCACCTGGCCGTGCAGCAGCCGATAATCAATGCGCACGAGTTTAATCATGAGATTCTCCCTGTGGGTCAGAGGATGGTTGTGTTATTAGAGGATTGATGAAAACAATGGATTCACGCGCCGCGCTGGTGGCGTAGATAATCGCGGCCTCGGTAGTGGCTTCTTCGCACAGCAGAAACTCCAGCAGCAGAGTCAGATTGATGCCGGCGACCACGAAAACGTTGCGATGTCGCATCAAGACGCTCACGGCGCTATTGTTGATACTGCCGCCAAGCAGGTCGGTGAAGATCACCACTTCATCACCATTCGCCTGGACGATGAGATGCTCCAGGGTTTGCTCCAGCTGTTCGGTGGTCACGATATCTTCGTCATAGGCGCAGACCGGGATAACGCCGTGTTCGTCGCCAATCAGCAGCGACAAACTGTTCACCAGTCCGCGAGCAAAATGGCCGTGGCTGGCCACATAGATATGTTTCACCCGGTTTCTCCTTCATCCAGATAGCGGTATCTGTTAAGAGCAAAGGGCGTGCCAGAAATAAAAAGTATTATTTATCAATTAATTAAATCGGCTGGTTCACACTAAAGTCGTTATTCCTGGCACAAGCGGGCTCATTAGCGCCAGAAACCTGGCACAAACGGCAGAATAAGAGGGGAAAGAGTGGGGGGAAGAAAGTCCCGGGCGAGACGCTGCTGCGCTATGGCCCGGGCGTTCCCGGCAGAAGGGAATTAAATCTCGGTAATGGTCGTCGACTGCGGCAGACGCGACTTCGGCAGGGTGGCGTTGAAATCTTCCACGCTATGGTGGCCGACCGGGACCACCACCAGGCTGGTGTAGCCCTGGGCTTTCAGGTCAAATTCCTCATCGAGGATCGCAAAATCAATCCCTTCGATCGGCACGGCGTCGAGGCCCATCGCCGCCACGCCCAGCAGGAAATTGCCGACGTTGAGATACACCTGCTTCGCCATCCACTGATCGTCATCTTTCAGCTCTTTGCGGTGCATATCGGCAAAGAAGGTACGACCCTTGTGGTTAGCGGCTTTTGCGTCCGGTGTGGCGAAACGGCCATCGGCCTCTTCCTGATCCACCACACGCTGCAGCCAGGCGTCGTCCATCGCGGTTTTCGCGCAGAACACCACCACGTGCGAGGCGTCGAGAATTTTGCGTTCGTTGAACACGTAGGTGCCGCTGGCGGCTTTGGCTACGCGAGCTTTCCCTTCATCGGTGCTGGCGACGATAAAGTGCCACGGCTGGGAGTTGGTGCTAGACGGGCTGTACTGCAGCAGCGTTTTCAGCTGTTCGGCTTCGCTGGCAGTCAGCTTTTTCGTGGCGTCAAAGGCCTTGGTGGAATAGCGCGTTAAAGCGACCGATACGATATCCATAACTCTTCCTCACAGTTTACAGCACCTTACCGGTGCGTTAAGGAGAGGAAGAGTACAGCGAAGATCGCCAAATGATAAGGGTGAAAAATGCGATAACACTTATCGCATTTGGCTGAAAATCAGCGCGGACGCAGGCGCTGCTGGGCCTTTTTACTCAGCTTGTTCACCACCTGATGCCACGAATCGTCAATCAGCTCGGCCAGCAGATCCTCGCTGATATCCTCTCCCGGCACCACCGTGATCCAGTGTTTCTTGTTCATATGGTAGCCCGGTTCGATACTGCGATAAATTTCCTGATTGAGCAGCGCCTTCTGCGGCTCAGCCTTCAGGTTGACCAGCGCCCGGCCGCGAATGGTCATGGTGATCATAAAGATACGGCCATCGACCTTAAACACGTCGTACTCTGGCCCAAAAGGCCAGCAGTGCTCGGTAAACGGGTAGGTCAGGGCGATACGATGAGCGCAGGGATGCAGCATCTCGGGGGTCATTAGGCGTCCGCCTCATGCAGGGCGTTCCACATGGCTTCAAAGCCGAGGGCGATAATCTCCCGGGCGCGCTGCGGATCGTGGCTGGCGAATTCGATGGTGGTCTCCGCCAGCGACAGAAACAGGGCATCGCCAAAGGCGCGGTACGCCTCGCTGAGAAAAATCTCTTTCACCGACAGCTGGCACATTTCGTTGAGCTCCGGGAAGCTCTCTTTTACCTGGCGACGGGTTTCGTCGGTGATGCGCTCGCTGAGCGCCATCCGGCGGATCGCCTTGTGCTCCATCGGGTTGCGCACGCCCCAGTCGATATAGCTGTTCCAGATATTGCGCGCGTTCTCTTTCGGGCGCTTCTCGTGCGGATCCAGCCCGGCGATCATTGTGCGCACCAGGCGCAGCTTAATCGCGAGGTACAGCTCGTTGAGCAACTCATCCTTGGTGGCGAAATAGCGAAACAGCGTCCCCTCGGCCACCCCAGCGCTGCGGGCGATGGCCGACGTCGAGGCGGCGATGCCGGACTGGGCGAAAGCCGCGGTGGCAGCTTCCAGTAACGCTTGCTTTTTATCTTCACTCTTTGGACGAGCCACTACTTTTTTCCTCACGCAGGTTTAAAAAAACCGCCGATCTTTGCACGTCTGACCAGGTCGCTGCAACGGCGGAACGCAAAAATTGAAAATCGTCTTGACGACTTTCATCACTTTCCTAATAATGAGTGCGTACTCACTCATAATCAAGTTATATCACAAAGCCTCCGGGATGGGGGCTTTTGTCTGGTCAGGATATGAACCGTGTCACTTTTAGCGTGGTCGCCATCATGTTACTCGCAGCAGCAACGACATTGCCGTTTGTCCTCAATGCCGGTTTTGGTAAGGCGCCGCAGGGGGCACAGCTTAGCCAGGTGGAAGCGTCTCCCCACTACCGGGACGGCCAGTTCCATAACCAATTGCCCACGCCAGGGTTCACCGGGCAGAAAAATATGCTGGCGGCGTGGTGGGATTTCCTGATGACCAAACGGGAAAACGCCCGTCCCGCTCAGCCGCTGCCGCTGGTGAAGACCGACCTGGCGACGCTGCCCCTGGGGCAGGATGTGATGGTCTGGCTCGGCCACTCCTCCTGGTACCTGCAGCTGGCAGGAAAACGTATCCTGATCGATCCGGTGTTCAGCGATTACGCGGCGCCGTTCTCCTTTATCAATAAAGCCTTTCCCGGCGACTATCCGTGGCGGGCGGAAGGGATGCCAGACATCGATCTGCTGATCATCTCCCACGATCACTACGACCATCTGGATTACGCCACCATCCGCGCCTTGCTGCCGAAAATTAAGCGGGTCATTACGCCGCTGGGCGTCGGGTCGCATCTGCGCTACTGGGGGATGGACGGGGCGCTGATTACCGAAGCGGACTGGCAGCAGGCGATCCCGGTCAGCGATGAATTCACCGTTCACGTTCTGCCGGCGCGGCACTTTTCCGGCCGTGGACTGAAGCGTAACCAGACGCTGTGGGCCAGTTTTCTGTTCGTCACCCCGCAGCAAAAAATTTATTACAGCGGCGACAGCGGCTATGGGCCGCACTTCAAAGCGATTGGTGATGAATTTGGTCCGGTTGATCTGGCGATTATGGAGAACGGGCAGTATGACCAGGACTGGAAATATATTCACATGATGCCGGATGAAACGGCTCAGGCTGCCGACGACCTGCGCGCCCGCGCGGTGCTGCCTGGGCATGCAGGACGGTTTGTTCTGGCGAAACACAGCTGGGATGAACCGTATCAACGGCTGGCGGCTGCCAGCGAAGGAAGGGCCTGGCGTCTGCTGACGCCTATGCAGGGCGAGCCGCTGTGGGTCGCCGATAAGACGCAATCATTTAACGCCTGGTGGCGCTAAGCGCCAGTGCAGTTTCAGAGGAGAGAGCATATGACGATTTCCGCTCAGGTGATTGACACTATCGTCGAGTGGATTGATGACAACCTGCATCAACCGCTGCGTATTGATGATATCGCTCGCCATGCCGGGTATTCGAAATGGCATCTGCAACGGCTGTTTTTACAGTACAAGGGAGAGAGCCTTGGGCGCTATATTCGTGAAAGGAAGCTGCTGCTGGCCGCCCGCGATCTGCGCGACACCGATCAGCGGGTCTACGATATCTGCCTGAAGTATGGCTTCGATTCGCAACAGACCTTTACCCGCGTCTTCACCCGGACCTTCAACCAGCCGCCGGGCGCCTACCGCAAAGAAAACCACAGCCGCGCCCACTGAGGCGCGCTCTCCTGGTTTACCGTTCGAGGGAAAACCAGCGACGCCACACCCAGCGCAGCACCAGAAATTCAAGGGTGCCCAGCGCTAAGAACCACAGACAAAACAACACCGTATAGAGCTGGTTGAGATCCATCATATGGAATGTCTCAACCAGCTTTTGCGCCAGCGTCAGGCCCAGCGAAGGCGCGGGCAACAGCAGACAGGAGAGCAGGGCCAGCAGTAAGATCCCGGCGGCGGAGAGAAGCGTTTCCAGCGGATGTTTCATGTCATGT
This sequence comes from Klebsiella sp. HMSC25G12, assembly GCF_001807705.1. NCBI lineage: Bacteria > Pseudomonadati > Pseudomonadota > Gammaproteobacteria > Enterobacterales > Enterobacteriaceae > Klebsiella > Klebsiella sp. HMSC25G12. The sequence goes on from NZ_KV789915.1 coordinate 88,760, forward strand.
TAATCATCAGTTAAAAAACATATTGTCCGGTAAAATAATGCTTAACGCAATATGCTTTGTTTTTTTACTCTCTATAACACGGCTATTTTAAATATTATTGCCTGCCTTTCGCTCTCATGTTAATTAATTTGAAATAATTTGTAATTAAGTTAATTGCAGCTGGGTGTAAATTAACGTCATTATTATGCCAGCGCTTTTACAAAACTATAAGTGCTATATCCCACCAGCGTGGCAACAATGATGGCCAGCAGGATGTACAGCGCCAGACGGCGTCCGCGGTAGATTCCAAACATATTTAACCTCGTTTAGTTTTGGTTTATTAATATTCTGTAATATTTATCTTGTGAATTAACTTATCACACATTTTGTATTTTGCGAAAAATTTAGGCGGATATTGGATCACATTTTTACCGGCTTTTTAGCCACGTTTTACTTCATTGGCCAGGAATGATTTCAGGCTTTCCGATTCACGGAATTTATAAGGAAAATGTAATTTGACCAAGATGAATAACCCAAAGTTTACGACGCCCTCGGGCGACACCGCGCCACGGCAGGTCTGGCAGCAGACCGTTGACGCAGTGCTGGCGCAGACAAAAAGCCAGGCCGCTGGGTTAAATTCCGCAGACGCCGCCGAGCGCCTGAATACCTTTGGTCCGAATGCCCTGCCGGAAAAGAAGGGTAAACCGGGCTGGCTGCGCTTTCTCGCCCACTTTAACGACGTACTGATTTACGTGCTGCTGGCTGCCGCAGCGCTGACCGCCATCATGGGTCACTGGGTCGATACCCTGGTGATCCTCGGCGTGACGGTGATTAACGCCCTGATCGGTCATATCCAGGAGAGCAACGCCGAAAAATCCCTGCAGGGGATCCGCAACATGCTCTCCAGCGATGCCCGCGTCCAGCGTAACGGCAAACATGAGACTATCCCGACGCGCGACCTGGTTCCAGGGGACATCGTTATCCTGCGCGCCGGCGACCGCGTACCAGCGGATATGCGCCTGATTGAAACCCACAACCTGCGGGTGGAAGAGGCGATCCTCACCGGCGAGTCGACGGTGGTGGATAAAATCACCGACGCGCTGGAGGGCGACCTGCCGCTGGGCGACCGGGTGAACATGGTCTTCTCCGGCACCACCGTCAGCGCTGGCGGCGGCATCGGCGTGGTGACCGCCACCGGCGCGGAGACCGAACTCGGCCATATCAACCAGATGATGGCGGGCATTGAGAAGCACCGTACCCCGCTGCTGGTGCAGATGGATAAGCTCGGCAAAGCGATTTTTGTCATTATCCTCGCCATGATGGTGGCGCTGTTTATCTTTAGCCTCGCGCTGCGGGATATCCCGATGGGCGAGCTGCTGCTGTCGCTGATTAGCCTGGCGGTGGCCGCGGTACCGGAGGGGCTGCCGGCGATCATCTCGATTATTCTGTCGCTGGGCGTGCAGACGATGGCGCGCAAGCGGGCGATTATTCGTAAGCTGCCGACCGTGGAAACTCTCGGCGCCATGACCGTGGTCTGTTCGGATAAAACCGGCACTCTGACGATGAACGAAATGACCGTCAAAGCGATCATCACGGCAGACTGCTGCTACCGGGTGGAAGGCGACAGCTATGAGCCGCAGGGACGGATCTTCCTTGAGGGGAGCGACGAGCCCGTGCAGGTTCAGCCCGGCACCGTGCTGGAGACCTGGCTGCGCACCATCGACCTGTGTAACGACAGCCAGCTTACCCAGGATGAGCGCGGTCTGTGGGGGATCACCGGCGGGCCGACCGAAGGGGCGCTGAAGGTGCTGGCGGCGAAAGCGCAGCTCCCGGCGGTGGAGGCCCGTCTGGTGGCCAAGATCCCCTTTGACTCACAGTACAAATATATGTCGACCCTGCAGCACATCGATGGCGAGGCCCGGGTGCTGATCACCGGTGCGCCGGACGTTATCTTCGCCATGTGCCGCGAGCAGATGAGCCGCCACGGCGCGGTGCCGTTCGAGGCGCAGTACTGGGAAGAGGAGATGGCGCGCTTCGCCCGTCAGGGACTGCGCATGGTGGCGGCGGCCTGTAAGCCTGCCAGCCTTGATGCCACCACCCTCAACCATGAGGACCTGCAGGAGGGGCTGATTTTCCTCGGCATCGCCGGGATGATGGATCCCCCGCGTCCGGAAGCCATTGACGCCATCCATGCCTGCCAGACCGCCGGGATCCGCGTGAAGATGATCACTGGCGACCACCCGCAGACGGCGATGAGCATCGGCCAGATGCTGGGGATCACCAACAGCAGCCAGGCCATGACCGGCTACCAGCTGGAGCACATGGACGATGCGGCGCTGGCGAAGGCGGCGGTGGAGTACGACATCTTTGCCCGTACCAGCCCGGAGCATAAGCTGCGCCTGGTGAAAGCCCTGCAGGATAACGGCGAAGTGGTCGGCATGACCGGAGACGGCGTCAACGACGCGCCGGCGCTGCGCCAGGCCGACGTGGGTATCGCCATGGGTATCAAAGGTACCGAAGTCACCAAAGAGGCGGCTGACATGGTGTTGACCGATGATAACTTCGCGACCATCGCCAGCTCGGTAAAAGAGGGCCGTCGGGTCTATGACAACCTGAAGAAGACCATCCTCTTCATCATGCCGACCAACCTGGCGCAGGGGCTGCTGATCATCATCGCCCTGCTGGCGGGGAACATTATTCCGCTGACCCCGGTGCTGATCCTGTGGATGAACATGGCGACGTCGGCGACGCTCTCCTTCGGCCTGGCCTTTGAAGCCGCAGAGCGCAACGTGATGAACCGCCCGCCGCGTAAAACCGGCCAGCACGTTATGGATGGCTTCGCCGTGTGGCGAGTGGCTTTTGTCGGGTCTATGATTGCTATTGCCGCCTTTATCCTTGAGGCTTGGCTGGCGCCGCGCGGCCACAGTCCGGAGTTTATCCGCACCGTGCTGCTGCAGATGCTGGTGACGGCGCAGTGGGTCTACATGATCAACTGCCGCAGCAGCGACAGCTTCTCCCTGAGCATGGGTCTGCTGCGCAACAAAGGCATCTGGCTGGTGACCGGTGTCCTGCTGCTGATGCAACTGGTCATTATCTATGTCCCGCTGATGCAGAGCATGTTTGGTACGGAAGCGCTGCCGCTGCGCTACTGGTTTATCACCCTGGTCATCGGCGTCGCCATGTTCCTGGTGGTGGAAGTTGAGAAGCGCCTGACGCGCCGGTTCCGCAAAACGGCTTGATTGATCTCGCGCGCCTCGCTGCAGGCGCGCGTTACTTTCGCAAGGATCCCCCTATGATTAAAACCTTCCGCTTTGCTCTGCTGGCCTGCGGTCTGGCCGGCGGCGCCCTGACGGCGACCGCCGCGCCGGCGGTGCCGGTCCGCGTCGCCACGGTCGAACTGGCGCCTCATGCTGAAGAACGCGCGATCCCCGGGCGGGTCGAGGCGATCCGCGCCGTCGACATTCGCGCGCGCACCGAAGGGGTGATAGTTCAGCGCCACTTCCAGGATGGCCAGTATGTTACCGAGGGCGACCTGCTGTTTACCCTCGACGACGCGCAGCCCCGCGCGGCCCTGGCCCTGGCGCAGGCCGAGCTGAAAAGCGCCGAAGCCTCATTACGTCAGTCGCAGCAACTGCTCACTCGCTACGAGCGGCTCATTAACAACCACTCCATCAGCCGCAACGACGTCGACACGGCCCGGATGCAGCGCGACGTCGCCGCCGCCGCCGTGCAGCAGGCGAAAGCCCGCGTCGAGGCCCAGCAGATTGTGCTCAGCTACACCCGGATTGCGGCGCCGGTGACCGGTCGCGTGGGCCACAGCGCCTTTCACGTCGGGACGCTGATTAACCCATCCAGCGGCGTGCTGGTGGACATCGTGCAGCTGGATCCGGTGCGGGTGTCGTTCGCTCTCGACGAAGCCGCATTTTTCAGCAAATCCGGCCAGCATGCCGACATCCACGCCCTGAAGCAGGCGTGGCTGGCGCAGATTGAGGTGGATGGCAAACGGCGCGATGGGGTGTTGACCTCCATCGATAACCGGATTGACGCCCGCACCGGCAGCGTGGCGGTGCGGGCGGAGTTCGCCAATCCGCAGCACCGTCTGCTGCCGGGCGGCAGCGTAACAATCCTGTTCCGTCCGCAGGAGCTGCAGTCACGGGTGATGATCCCGGCCGCCGCCGTGCAGCAGGATCCGCAGGGCTTTTTCAGCTGGGTGCTGAAGCCGGACCACACCGCCGGGCAGCGTCGTCTGACCCTCGCGGGGCAGCAGGGGCAGCAGTTTGCGGTTGAGAAAGGGCTGCAGGCGGGCGAGCAGGTGATCACCGACGGCGCGCAGCGTTTACGCGAAGGCGCCGCGGTACAGGTGCTGAACTAAGTAAGGAGAAGGGATGCTGACCTTTTTTATCCGTCGTCCGCGATTTGCCATGGTGATCGCGCTGCTGCTGACCTTTGTCGGCGCGGTGTCGCTGAAGCTGATCCCGGTGGAGCAGTACCCGGCGATCACCCCGCCGGTGGTGAACGTCAGCGCCAGCTGGCCGGGCGCCAGCGCGTCAGATGTGGCGGAAGCCATCGCCGCCCCGCTGGAGACCCAGCTCAACGGCGTCGATCATATGCTGTATATGGAGTCCACCAGCTCGGATGAGGGAACGTACCGCCTGAGCATTACCTTCGCGGCGGGCACCGATGCCGACCTGGCGGCGATCGACGTGCAAAACCGGGTGGCGCAGGCGCTGGCGCAGCTCCCGGCGGAGGTGCAGCAGAATGGCGTCCAGGTCCGCAAGCGCGCCAGCAACCTGCTGATGGGGGTGAGCCTCTACTCGCCGCTGGGCACGCTGTCACCGCTGTTTGTCAGTAACTACGCCAGCACCCAGGTGCGCGAGGCGCTGGCCCGCCTGCCCGGCGTCGGCGAGGTGCAGATGTTTGGCGCCCGGGATTACAGTATGCGCATCTGGCTGCGTCCGGACCGCATGAATGCGCTCAACATCACCACGGATGACGTTACCCAGGCGCTGCGCGAGCAGAATGTGCAGGGCGCGGCGGGGCAGGTGGGCACCCCGCCAGTATTCAACGGCCAGCAGCAGACGCTGACCATCAACGGGCTGGGGCGTCTGAACGAGGCGGCCAGCTTTGGCGAGATTATCCTCCGCCGCGGCGCGCAGGGGCAGCTGGTTCGCCTCGCTGACGTGGCGACCATTGAGCTGGGTGCCCGCAGCTACAGCTCCGGCGCGCAGCTGAACGGTAAAGCGTCGGCCTATCTGGGGATCTACCCGACGCCCACCGCCAATGCCCTGCAGGTCGCCAGCGCAGTGCGTGCGGAGCTTAACCGCCTGCACACTCGCTTTCCGGCGGATCTCACCTGGGAGGTGAAGTTCGATACCACTCGCTTTGTGGCGGCGACGATCAAAGAGATCGGCGTCTCGCTGGCGCTGACCCTGCTGGCAGTGGTCGTGGTGGTGTCGCTGTTCCTGCAGAGCTGGCGAGCGACGCTGATCGTGGTGCTGGCGATCCCGGTGTCACTGATCGGCACCTTTGCGGTGCTCTATCTGCTGGGCTACAGCGCCAACACCCTCAGCCTGTTCGCGATCATTCTCGCCCTGACGATGGTGGTGGATGACGCCATTGTGGTGGTGGAGAATGTGGAAACCAAAATGGCGGAAGGGCTGGATCGCCTGCAGGCCACCGCCCAGGCGCTGCAGCAGATCGCCGGGCCGGTGATCGCCACGACCCTGGTGCTGCTGGCGGTATTTGTGCCGGTGGCGCTGCTCCCGGGGATCGTCGGCGAGCTGTACCGGCAGTTTGCCGTGACGCTCTCCACCGCGGTGGCCCTGTCGAGCCTGGTGGCGCTAACCCTGACGCCGGCCCTCTGCGCGCTGCTGCTGCGCCCGCGTCCTGCCCGGCCAGCGGCGGTGTGGCGGGCGTTTAACCGTCTTCTCGACGGCACCCGCGACGGCTATGGCCGACTGGTAGGCTGGATGAACCGCCGTCCCTGGCTGGCGCTGGCGGCGACGGTGGCGGCAGGCGCGCTGGTGGCGTTTAGCTTCACCTCGATGCCGAAAGGCTTCCTGCCGCAGGAAGATCAGGGTTACCTGTTTGCCAGCGTGCAGCTGCCGGAGGCGGCGTCGCTGGAGCGTACCGAAGCGGTGATGGCCCAGGCGCGCAAGCTGCTGATGGCTAACCCGGCGGTGGAGGATGTGATTCAGGTGTCCGGGTTCAACATTCTCAACGGCACCAGCGCCTCTAACGGCGGGTTTATCTCGGTAATGCTCAAGGACTGGCACCAGCGGCCGCCGCTGGATGCGGTGATGGCAGATATTCAGCGCCAGCTGCTGTCGCTACCCGAGGCGACGATCATGACCTTCGCGCCGCCGACCCTGCCGGGCCTGGGCAATGCCTCGGGGTTTGACCTGCGCATCCTGGCGCAGGCCGGTCAGTCGTCGGCGGAGCTGGAGCAGTTGACGCGGGAGATCCTCCAGCTGGCGAACCAGCATCCTCAACTGAGCCGGGTGTTTACCACCTGGAGCAGCAACGTGCCGCAGCTAACCCTGACGGTCGACCGCGACCGGGCGGCGCTGCTGGATGTGCCGGTGGCGCAGATTTTCAGCAGCCTGCAGACGGCGTTCGGCGGCACGCGCGCCGGCGATTTCAGCCGTAACAATCGTGTCTATCATGTGGTGATGCAAAATGAGATGCAGTGGCGCGAACGGGCAGAGCAGATTAGCGAGCTGTACGTCCGCAGCCGCGACGGCGAGCGGGTGCGGCTGAGCAATCTGGTCACCATTACGCCGACGGTGGGGGCGCCGTTTATTCAGCAGTACAATCAGTTCCCGTCCGTTTCAGTGAGCGGTTCAGCGGCCGAGGGGGTCAGCAGCCGCACGGCGATGGCGGCCATGGAGCAGATTTTGCAGGCCCATCTGCCGCCGGGATATGACTACGCCTGGAGCGGGATCTCCTGGCAGGAGCAGCAGACCGGCAATCAGGCAGTGTGGATCGTGCTGGCGGCGGTGGCGATGGCGTGGCTGTTCCTGGTGGCGCAGTATGAGAGCTGGACGCTGCCGGCGAGCGTCATGCTCTCGGTGCTGTTCGCCATCGGCGGAGCGCTGCTCTGGCTGTGGACCGCGGGCTATGCCAACGATGTGTATGTTCAGATAGGGCTGGTGCTGCTGATTGCCCTGGCGGCGAAGAATGCGATTCTGATTGTTGAATTCGCCCGCAGCCGGCGCGAGGAGGGGCTGTCGATAGTTGACGCCGCGCGCGAGGGGGCCACCCGCCGCTTCCGCGCGGTGATGATGACCGCGGTGTCGTTTATTATCGGCATCATGCCGATGATGCTCGCCACCGGCGCCGGGGCGCAGAGCCGGCGGATCATCGGCACCACGGTATTCAGCGGTATGCTGGTGGCGACGTTGATTGGCATCCTGTTTATCCCGTCGCTGTATGTGCTGTTTCAGCGTATGCGTGAGTGGGCGCATCGGCGGGGGTAAGCGTTGCGCCACAGCGTCTGCCTGTCGATCCCCTCTCCCTGTGGGAGAGGGTTAGGG
>NZ_KV789915.1:96293-115858 GCF_001807705.1 Klebsiella sp. HMSC25G12
CTCCCTGTGGGAGAGGGTTAGGGTGAGGGGGATTTTCCGTTCACGTTGCGTTTGGGCGTTAGCCCCTCCTTATCTGCCGGAGCAACAGCGTCTGCCGGGCGGTCCTCTCTCCCTGTGGGAGAGGGTTAGGGTGAGGGGGAATTTTCCGTTCACGTTGCGTTTGGCCTTATCTGCCGGAGCAACAGCGTCTGCCGGGCGGTCCTCTCTCCCTGTGGGAGAGGGTTAGGGTGAGGGTGGGTTTTGCGTTCACGTTGCGTTTGGCCTTATCTGCCGTAGCAACAGCGTCTGCCGGGCGGTCCCCTCTCCCTGTGGGAGAGGGTTAGGGTGAGGGGGAATTTTCCGTTCACGTTGCGTTTGGCAGAAAAGGGTAGTCCTTCGCTGGTGAACGGGTAAAGGGGGAGAAAACCGTCTCCCCCTTTACAATCCCCCCGGTCCCGCAGAGAAATCGGTGCTGCGCACTACGCTCACCTCCCGGTCGTCCGCCTGCGGTCGGCTCAACTCGACGTCGTGTCTCGAATCGCCTCTGGCCGCCCTCCGTGGCGGCCAGCCCTTGTCTGCCGACCTCCGGTTCGCCGATTTCAGCGGGAATCGGCCCCGCTGCACGCCCGTAGTTTTCAGAGGCCAAACCATAGCGATCAGAATATATCCGTTAAAAATTGTATGTGCCTTTCTCCGTGGCCCCGCTGTGTATACCGGGGCTGCAACGACTGCCGGGCGGTCCCCTCTCCCTGTGGGAGAGGGTTAGGGTGAGGGGGAATTTTCCGTTCACGTTGCGTTTGGCAGAAAAGGGTAGTCCTTCGCTGGTGAACGGGTAGGGACGGCGGGCACGGCGCCGCTTTTGTGCCGGGCGCCCGCTACTTCCTCTCCACCGTTATCATGGTCACGAACGGATGATACTGCCACGGCACGCTGCCGCCTTTGCGGTACATCTTCGACAGGGTGCCGTCGAGATAGAGCATCTGCCGCACCCCAAGCTTTGACTGCGCATAGCAGGCAAAGTCATAGAAGTTGGTCTCGCGATCGCTGAGCATAAACACCACCCGGCCCTGCTTATCGATACCCACCCCGTTACGCAGCTTGCGCGAACTGGCTGAGGGCTTCAGCCGCCAGTTGATGACGCCATTCTCAATCAGCATCGGGCCGGACTGCACCGCATAGCGGATGGCGGGAGAGGGCTTGTATGCCGGCAGCGGCACGATTTTCGCCCGGTCGTTCGCCACCAGGAACACGCCGCCGGGGCGGATAAATAAGTTCCCGCCGCCGGCGGAACGGTTTACCGGCGTCAGCCGTTTACCGTCTTCGATATACAGCCCCAGCGGCGCGTAGGCTTTATCGTAAATGCCGCCGTTCATCGCCATCTGCACCCGGCCGTCGCCATCAATACCCGCCAGCAGCGAACGCAGGGAACCCCAGGCTTTGCCGTGCCGATCCTGCCAGTACATCGCAATGCGCTCTTTCTGCGCATCCACCCGATAGCTCTGCAGGGTCAGCGTCGGGTCGGTGAGGGTACAGGCGGCGCTGGCGACGGCGGCCAGGGGCAGCAGCGCCAGGGGGAGCAGGCAACGTAATAACATGGGCAGTCCTTTCTATGGTCTGCGCCGAGTATACCCGCCTCGCTGCCTTATGCCGCCCAAATCTCACAGTGTTTTTGCACCAGGCCGGAAAGCGAACCGCCGTTGGCGATAAAGTCGCGCATCTGCTGCGCTTCGCTGTGCGGCGATTTCGCCTGGCGGACCACCGCTTCCAGCGCCGCCGTCGCCTTCAACTGATGGGCGAAGGGAGCCAGCCGGTCGGCGAGCTGCAGGATCTCCTGGCGGATGCTGCGCTGCTCTCCGCTGCGCACGTCGGTGAGGGTCCCGTCCAGCCCATAGCGGCACGCCTGATAGCGGTTAAAGGGGTACAGCAGATAATCATCAGGCTGGTGCTTAAAAGGGCGCTCCGTCAACAGCCAGCAGGCCAGGGTCTGTATAAAGCCGGCGATATGGATCGCCTGGGCGAGGGTCAGGGGAGTGTCCATCACCCGCACCTCGACGGTCCCAAACTGCGGGCTGGGGCGAATATCCCAGTGCAGATCCTTCATGCTGTCGATCATGCTGGTGTAGCTCAGCTGGCGGAACAGGCGACGAAACCCCTGCCAGTCTGCCACCCACGGCATCGGACCGTTGTCGGGATAGGAGGAGAAGCGGTTCAGGCGTGAACAGGCGAAACGGCTGTCGGTACTGTCAAACCACGGCGAGGCGGCATTAAGGGCGATGAAGTGCGGCACAAAGCGCGACAGGCCGTGCAGCAGATAGAGGGCGTCGTCGCCGCTCTGGCAGCCGACGTGCACATGCTGGCCAAAGACCGTGGCCTGCTGCGCCAGATAGCCAAAATGCTCGACGGTTTTGACATAGCGCGGATTGTCGCTGATTTGCTGGCGCTGCCAGGCATGAAAGGGGTGCGAACCGCCGCCGCAGATCTGCAGATGATGGCGCAGCGCCGCGCGCTGAACCGCCTGCTGGATGGCGCTGAGCTGGGTTTGGGCATGGCTGATGTCGCGGCACACCCCGGTGGCGATCTCCAGCATGCTCTCGGTGATGTCATGTTTGGCTTCTCCCACGGTCAACTGATGCTGGACGTCGGCAATCAGCGTCGAGGCATCCTGGCTGAGGTCGTAACCCGGCGGGTTCACCACCTGCAGCTCCAGTTCGATACCGAGGGTAAAAGGATCGGAGCGGTGAAAATCGGCTAAAGGCATAGTCTCTCCCGGTCGATGTGTTCCCTGAAGTATAGAAGGGATTGATCCCGACGGAGAATACGCGGCGGCGGCGGACGGGGGATGAATAAAAAGTGACGCAGAGTGATTATTTGAAATTTGCCATATAGCGGCTGGTGCAATTCTGCAACATATTTCCCGCTGGCGGTGCGGCGGAATAAGGTGCAATTATTTTCCCATAATTATCATGGTGATAATATAAGTCATTCTTATTTTATTGGTCGGTTTTGGCCTATTATCGCCCGCGTAAGAGCTGGTACGCATTTTGCCTGTTAATCCGTGACACTTTATTTAACAGGGATCATGTGATGCACAAAAAGACGTTATTTTCGCGTGCCGGTCGTCTCGCCGTGGCGGTGAGCGGCGCACTGGCCCTGGCGGGCGCCGCCTTACCTGCCAACGCCTCCACGCTGCGGATCGCCATGACCGCCGCGGATATTCCGTTAACCCTTGGCCAGCCGGATCAAGGCTATGAGGGCAACCGCTTTACCGGCATCCCGCTGTACGACGCGCTGGTGGAGTGGGATCTGTCGCAAGGTGAAAAGCCCAGCGGTCTGGTGCCGGGGCTGGCGACCGAGTGGCACATCGATCCGCAGAACACCAGCCGCTGGATTTTCACCTTGCGTCCGGGCGTCAGGTTCCATGACGGGACGGAGGTGAACGCCGACGCCATCGTCTGGAACGTGGATAAGGTGCTGAATAAAGCGGCGCCGCAGTACGCCCCGGGGCAGATCGGCAACACCCTGTCGCGCATGCCGACCCTCACCGGCGCAGAGAAAATTGACGACCACACTGTGGCGCTGACCACCTCGGAACCAGACGCGCTGCTGCCGTACAACATCACCAACCTGTTTATCGTCTCGCCGACGGCGTGGCAGAAACAGTATGACGCGGTGCCGGCCAGCGCGGGAGATAGCGCCGCGCGCAGCAAACAGGCGTGGACCGCCTTCGCCGCCCACGCGGTGGGTAGCGGCCCGTTCAAACTGGAGAAGCTGGTGCCGCGTCAGCAGCTGATCCTCGATAAAAACCCCGACTACTGGAACAAAGATCGCATTCCCCGGGTGGATAAAGTGGTGCTGATCCCCTTGCCGGAGGCCAACGCCCGTACCGCGGCGCTGCTGTCGAAGCAGGTGGACTGGATTGAAGCCCCGGCGCCGGACGCCATCGATCAGATCAAGTCTCAGGGTTTTCACCTCTACGCCAATACCCAGCCGCACCTGTGGCCCTGGCAGTTCTCCTTTGAAAAAGGATCGCCGTGGCAGGACATCCGCGTGCGCAAAGCGGCCAACCTGTGTCTGAACCGTGCCGAGCTGAAGAGCTACCTCGGCGGCTACATGACCGAGGCCACCGGGGTTTATGAGGCTGACAGCCCGTGGCATGGCAAACCCACCTTCCAGATCAAATATGACCCGGATACCGCCCGCCAGCTAATGACCGAGGCCGGATACAGCGCCAGCAAACCGCTGCACGTCACGGTGGCCACCTCGGCCTCCGGCTCCGGGCAGATGCAGCCCTTGCCGATGAACGAGTATATCCAGCAGAGCCTGAAGAGCTGCTTCTTCAATGTGGATATCAAAGTGGTGGAATGGAACACCCTGTTTACCAACTGGCGCCTGGGTGCCCGGGACCCCTCGGCGAAAGGGATCGATGCGATCAACGTCAGCGCCGCGGTTAACGATCCTTACTTTGGCCTGATCCGCTTCTCGACCGCCAAAGCGTTTCCGCCGGTGGCGACCAACTGGGGTTACTTCTCCACTCCGGAGACGGAGAAGCTGGCCGCCGCCGTCAAGCACGCCTTTACCCCGGCGGAGATGAACCAAGCGGCCGGTGAGCTGCACGCCGCGCTGGTGGATCAGGTGCCATTCCTGTTTGTCGCCCACGACGTCGGGCCGCGTGCGATTTCCCCTGCGGTGACCGGGGTGGTGCAACCGCAGAGCTGGTTTATCGACCTCAGCCTGGTGAGCAAAAAAGAGTAATCGTGAAAGGGGCGACCGATGATCAATACGCTGCTATACCGCATTCTGCTGGCTATCCCCACCATGCTTGGGGTGGCGGTGATCTGTTTCATGCTGGTGCAGATCGCTCCGGGCGACCCGTTGGTGTCGGTGATGCCGCCGGACGCCTCGGAGGCGCTGCGTCAGACATTAATGCAGGCTTACGGCTTTGATAAGCCGCTGCCCCTGCAGTTTATCCACTGGCTGTGGCGGGCGCTGCATGGCGACCTTGGTATGTCGGTCGCCACCGGCCGCCCGGTGATAGACGAAGTGATGACCGCGGTGGCGTACTCCCTGCGCCTGGCGCTGCTGGCGACGGCGATCGGCTTCGTCCTCGGCAGCCTGTTCGGCTTTGTCGCCGGCTATTTTCGCAACAGCGTCATTGACCGTCTGGCCTCGGTGTTGTCGGTATTTGGCGTTAGCGTGCCACACTACTGGCTGGGGATGCTGCTGGTGATCCTCTGCAGCGTTAAGTTCGCGCTGCTGCCGGCCACCGGCGGCGGGCCGATAGGCGAGGTGGGCTGGCAATGGGACTGGGCGCACCTGCAGTTCATGCTGCTGCCAGCCCTCACCTTGTCGGTGATCCCCACCGGGATTATCGCCCGCACCGTGCGCTCGCAGGTGGCCGATATCCTCAGCCAGGAGTTTATCGTTGGCCTGCGCGCTCGCGGGCTCAACGAGTCGCGCATCTTTGTCCACGTCATGAAAAATGCCGCGCCCACCGCGCTGGCGGTGATGGGGCTGCAGGTGGGCTATCTGATGGGCGGCTCGATCCTTGTGGAGACCGTTTTCTCCTGGCCGGGAACCGGATTGCTGCTCAATACCGCCATTTTTCAGCGCGACCTGCCCCTGCTGCAGGGCACCATCTGGGTGCTGGCGCTGTTTTTCGTGCTGCTCAACCTGCTGGTGGATATTCTGCAGACCACCCTCGACCCGCGTATTAAGAGGAGCTGACCATGGTGGATACGGCAACGACGAAAGCGGTTCCGGCCGCAGCGGCCCACGCTTCCCGGCAAGGTTACTGGCGCGGGGTATTGCGCCGCCTAATGCGCGACCCCGGCGGGGTGGTGGTGGGCGTGGTGATCCTCCTGCTGCTGGCCCTGGCGCTGTTCGGTCCGTGGCTTATCGTCAAAGATCCTTATCAAACGTCGATGTTCCTGCGCCTGAAACCCATCGGCAGCGACGGCTTCCCGCTGGGCTCGGATGAGCTGGGACGCGACATGCTGTCGCGGCTGATCCTTGGCACCCGACTGTCGCTGTTTATGGGAATTGTCCCGGTGGTGTTCGCCTTTTTTATCGGCGGGGCCATCGGGATTATCGCCGGCTATACGGGCGGCAAAACCAATACCGTGATTATGCGCACCGTGGATGTGTTCTATGCCTTTCCCTCCGTCCTGCTGGCGATTGCGCTGTCGGGAGCGCTGGGGGCGGGCATCGGCAATGCGCTGCTGTCGCTGACCCTCGTGTTTGTCCCGCAGGTGGCGCGGATTGCCGAGAGCGTGACCGCCCAGGTGCGACATATGGACTATATCGACGCCGCCCGGGCCACTGGCGCCAGCGCGTTGACCATTATCCGCGTCCAGGTGTTGGGCAACGTGCTCGGGCCGATCTTCGTCTTCTCCACCGGGCTGATTTCGGTGTGCATGATCCTCGCCTCCGGCCTGTCGTTTCTCGGCCTCGGCGTGCGGCCGCCGGAGCCCGAGTGGGGGCTGATGCTCAATACGCTGCGCACGGCAATCTATACCCAGCCGTGGGTGGCCGCCCTGCCGGGCCTGATGATTTTTATCACCTCCATTTCGTTCAATATCCTCGCGGACCGCCTGCGTGCGGCAATGGCGATTAAGGAGTAAGCGATGCAACCCTTTATCAATATCGACCTTGGCGGGCCGGCGCAGCCTCTGCTGAAGGTTAATCACCTGCTGAAGTACTTTCGCGGCGGCAAAGGCCGGGAGGTGGTGCAGGCGGTGGACGATATCAGCTTCACGGTGATGAAAGGCGAAACCCTGGGGGTAGTCGGCGAGTCGGGCTGCGGCAAATCGACCACCGCCCGGCTGCTGATGCAGTTGCTCACCCAGGACAGCGGCGAACTGATCTTCGACGGACAGGGGGTCGGCTCGTCGCGTCTGCCGCTGAAAGCCTACCGTCGCCAGGTGCAGATGGTCTTTCAGGATAGCTATGCTTCGCTCAATCCGCGCATGACCATGGAGGAGAGCATCGCCTTCGGCCAGCGCGTCCATGGCGTCAGCGCCAGAGAGGCCAGCGAATATGCCCGCTATCTGCTGGCGCACGTTGGCCTTGAGCCGGCGCGCTTTGCCGACCGCTACCCGCATGCGCTTTCCGGCGGCCAGCGGCAGCGGGTGAATATCGCCCGCGCGCTGGCGATGAAGCCGCGGCTGGTGATCCTCGATGAGGCAGTGTCGGCGCTGGATAAATCGGTGGAAGCCCAGGTGCTGCAGCTGCTGCAGGAGCTGAAACGCACCCTCGAGCTGACCTACGTGTTCATCAGCCACGATCTGCACGTGGTTCGCTGGCTGTCGGATCGGATCCTCGTCATGTACCTTGGCGAAGTGGTGGAGATTGGCCCGGCGGAGCAGCTGTTTACCGCCTCCGCCCACCCCTATACCCGGGCGCTGTTAAGCTCGATGCCCTCCATGGACCCGGAAAACCGCACCCTGACCTCGCCGCTGAGCGGCGATCCCCCCAGCCCCATCGCGCCGCCGAGCGGCTGCCGCTTTCACACCCGCTGCCCGCATGCGAAGGCGGTCTGCGCCGAGGTGAAACCGCGGCTGGAGGCGGTCGGGGAGGGGCACCAGAGCGCCTGCCTGATGGCGCAGCCGGCCTCGCCCTGGCATCAAAGCATCCCCCTTAAGGAGGTCAGCCATGTCGGATAACGCCTTTGTCCATGTGCGCGACCTGCGGGTCGTCTTTCGCCGCGACGGACAGACCATCAACGCGGTCAATGGAGTCTCCTTTGACGTACAAAAGGGGGAGGTGATGGCGCTGATTGGCGAGTCGGGTTCCGGCAAGAGCGTGACCCTGCGGGCGCTGATGCGCCTGCACCCGCCAGGGAGCAGTGAGCTCTCCGGCACCCTGCAGGTGGGGGACGACGAGGTGCTGACGATGAGCGCCAGTCAGCTGCGGCGCTATCGCGGCGGACGCTGCGCGATGATTTTTCAGGAGCCGCTGCTGGCCTTCGATCCGGTCTACACCGTCGGGCAGCAGATTATTGAAGGGCTGCGCCGCCACGAAGGGCTGTCGCGCCAGGCGGCCCGGGACAGGGCGCTGGAGGCCCTGCGCCAGGTGCGCATTCCCAGCCCCGAGCGGCGGCTGGATGCTTACCCGCACGAGATGTCCGGCGGGATGCGCCAGCGGGCGATGATCGCCCTTGCGCTCTCCTGTAACCCGCAGCTGCTGCTGGCGGATGAGCCGACCACCGCCCTCGACGCCACGGTGCAAATCCAGATCCTGATCCTGCTGCGCGAGCAGCAAAAGCAGCGCGGGCTGTCGATCGTGTTTGTGACCCACGATATCGGCGCCGCGGTGGAGATCGCCGACCGGGTGGCGGTGATGTACGCCGGGCGGATCGTCGAGGAAGCGTCGATGAGCGAGATCCTGCGCCACCCGCGCCATCCTTATACCCAGGTGCTGCTGGGCAGTCGGCCGAAAGAGGGGCTTAAGAAAGGTGATGCCCTGCACTGCATTCCCGGCGCGCCGCCGGATCTGGCGCGCTTGCCGCCCGGCTGCGCCTTTGCCGAGCGCTGCCCGCACCGTCGCCCGGTCTGTGAGCAGAGTCTGCCGCCGACGGAATCCGTCGCGGAACGCCACGCGGTGAGTTGCCACCGCTGGCGCGAGCTGGCGATTGACGCTAACGCCCAGGCCCTGGCCGTCTGATCGGCGGCAAAAAACCATACAGGATGAAGACCAGGCGTTGATAGCGCATTCCCACCGCCGGTTATGCTGGCGGCGACCTTGATGTCAGGAGACTACCATGAGCAGTGATGTACTTTTTACCCCCGCGACCGACACCACCGGCTGGCGCATCAATGGCGACCGCCTGTGGGCGTCGTTAATGGATCTCGCGCAGATCGGCGCCACGCCGAAGGGCGGCTGCCGCCGTCTGACCCTCACCGACCTCGACCGCCAGGGGCGGGACAAGGTAATAGGCTGGGCGCGGGAGGCCGGGATGAGCGTCACCATCGATAAAATCGGCAATGTGTTTATGCGCCGGGAAGGCCGCAACCCCGGCCTGCCGCCCATCGTCTCCGGCAGCCATATTGACACTCAGCCCACCGGCGGCAAATTTGATGGCAACTACGGCGTGCTGGCGGCGCTGGAGGTGGTGCGCACGCTCAACGATCTGCAGATTGACACCGACGCGCCGATTGAGGTGGTGTTCTGGACCAACGAAGAGGGGTCGCGCTTTGTGCCGGTGATGATGGGCTCCGGGGTCTTTGCCGGCGTCTTCCCGCTGGAAGAGACCTGGGCCGTCACGGATAAAGAGGGTGTCAGCGTCGGCGAGGCGCTGGCGCAGATCGGCTATATCGGCGAGCAGACCCCGGGGGAGCATCCCATCGGCGCCTATTTTGAGGCGCACATTGAGCAGGGGCCGATTCTCGAAGATGAAGCGAAAACCATCGGTATCGTGCAGGGCGTGCTGGGGATCCGCTGGTACGACTGCGTGGTCACCGGCCAGGCCTCGCACGCCGGACCCACGCCGATGCGCCTGCGTCAGGATGCCCTGCAGGTGGCGACCCGCATTATGCAGGAAGTGGTGGCCATTGCCGGGCGCAGCGAAGAGGGACGCGGCACCGTCGGCAGCGTGCAGGTGTGGCCCAACAGCCGCAACGTGGTGCCAGGGGAGGTCACCTTCTCCATTGATATGCGCAATCTCAGCGATGCGCTGGTGGACGAGATGGATCGCCAGCTGCGGGCGTTTATCGCGGAGGTTGAGCGGGAGAGCGGTCTGCAGGTGGCCCTGAAGCAGGTAAGCCACTATCCGGCGGCGCCGTTCGATGCTGAATGCCAGCAGGCCATTGCCGATGCCGCGCAGCGGCTGGGCTATCCGGCGCGGCCGATCGTCTCCGGCGCCGGGCATGACGCAGTGTATATGAGCTACCTGGCGCCCACCGGGATGATTTTTATCCCCTGCAAGGACGGGATCAGCCATAACGAAATTGAGTATGCCTCGCCGGAGCACGTCGCCGCCGGGGCCAACGTGCTGCTGCAGGTGATGCTTCAGTACGCGCGGCCGGTGTAGACGGTCGTCCTCCCCGGCGGCGCGTCCTCCAGCCGTTTATCATGCTGTCACCCGGGTAAGGCGGTTACACCGCCGCGACCCGGGACGGCGGATGACGGGGCGGTCAATCACGGCTCCCGCTCCCTGCGCTAACCCGCTGGCGGCCAAATTTGCGCGAGCCCACCACGCACAGCACCACGCCCAGCGTAACCGCCAGCATCAAGGGGCTGACGGTTTCGTGCAACAGCGCCGCCGACAGGCCAAGCCCGAAGAACGGCTGCAATAGCTGGAGCTGGCCGACGGCGGCGATCCCGCCCGCGGCCAGCCCTTTGTACCAGAAGATGAAACCGATCAGCATGCTGAAGAGCGACACATAGCCGAGCGCCGCCCAGGAGGAGGCTGATATGGCATGCCAGGACGCGGGCTGAACCATCAGCGAGGCGGGGAGCATCAACGGCAGGGCTATCACCAGCGCCCAGCAGATCACCTGCCAGCCGCCGAGCGCCCGCGTCAGCTTTGCCCCTTCCGCATAGCCGAGGCCGCAGGCGATAACCGCCGCCAGCATCAGCAGATCGCCGCTGAGTGAGGCCGCCGCACTTTGCGTCAGGGCGAATCCCACCACCAGCAGGCTGCCCAGCAGCGAAAAGATCCAGAAAGCCCGCCGCGGGCGTTCGCCGCCGCGCAGTACGCCGAAGAGGGCGGTCATCAGCGGCAGCAGGCCAATAAACACAATCGAATGCGCCGAGGTGATGTGCTGCAGGGCCAGCGCCGTGAGCAGGGGAAAGCCGATCACCACCCCTGATGAGACGATGATCAAGGGCACAAGCTGCGCCAGGCGCGGGCGTTTCTGGCGAAAGCCGACCAGCAGCGCGACGGCAAGCAGCCCGGCGATGGAGGCGCGCAGAAAGGTCAATAAGAACGGATCCATATCCTGCACCGCCAGCCGCGTCGCGGGCAGCGACCCGCTAAAAATAATCACCCCCAGTAAACCATGAAGCCATCCGGACCAGGGACCGGGCACCGATTTATCCATTGTTGAATCTACCACGTTAACCTCGCGTTATCAGATGTGCTGTGCCCGCTTGAGCATCGTCTGTGGCGATGGTAATGTGCCCAATCTAATACAATCAAATTATTGTCATAGATACATTTCACGATGAAAGCCCGATATAAAGCCGTTGTCGACCGATATGCCCAGGCGATCCGCAGCGGGCAGCTGCCCGCGGGCAGCCGTCTGCCGACGCACCGTACCCTTGCCGCCGGGGAGCGCATCTCGCTGGCCACCGCCACGCGCATCTACCGTGAACTGGAAGAGATGGGGTTGGTCAGCGGCGAAACCGGCCGCGGCACCTTCGTGCGCGACCTCTCACTGCCGCCGGGGCATGGGGTCGATCAACAGGTGGTGGCCGCCGATGTCGTGGATCTCAATTTCAACTACCCTTCGCTGCCGGAGCAGGGCGATGCGCTGCGCGAGGCGCTCAGGCAGCTGGCGATGGCGGGCGATATTGACTCGCATCTGCGCTATCAGCCTCATGCCGGACGGCTCGCCGAGCGGGAAATTATCGCCCGCCATTTGACCTGCCAGCACTTTACGCCGGATGCGGAAAATGTCCTGATCGTCAACGGCGCACAGCACGGGCTGGCAGTGACCGTCATGGGGCTGTTACGTCCGGGGGATGTGGTGGCGGTGGATGCGCTGACCTATTCGGGCTTCAAGGTTCTGGCGGCGCTGTATCATCTGGAGCTGGCGGCGATCCCCTGTCGACCGGAGGGGCCGGACCTGCAGGCGCTTCATACGCTGTGCCAGCAGCGGCGGGTGCGGGCGGTGTATACCATGCCGACGCTGCACAATCCGCTGGGCTGGGTGCTCAACACCGGGCAGCGGCAGGCGCTGGCCGATCTTGCGCGCCAACACGATCTGCTGATTATTGAAGATGCCGCCTACGCCCGGCTGGTGAGCCGTCCGCCGCCGCCGGTGATCAGCTATGCGCCGGAAAGAACGGTGTATGTCACCGGTTTTTCAAAAAATATCGCCACCGGACTGCGCGTGGGGGTGGTGATCTCTCCGCCGCGCTATCGCCCGGAGATTGAGCGCGCCATCCGCGCCACGACGTGGAATACGCCGACGCTGATAAGTTCGCTGATCTGCGCCTGGATTGAAGATGGCACGGTGGCCCGCTTTGAAATGCAGAAACGACAGGATGCGCGACAGCGGCAGCAGGTGGCCCGCGAGGTGCTTTGTGGGCTTCCCGTCGTCAGTCATCCCGATTCGTACTTTGTCTGGCTGCCTCTGGGTGAAGAGAGCCGGGCCGATCGACTGGCGAATGCGCTGATGGAACGCCGTATTTCGGTGTCGACCGCCGAGCCGTTCTGCGTCTCCGCCACGATCCCGCAGGCGCTGCGCATTGCGCTCGGATCGGTGCCTTTCGACAGTCTGCGCCAGGCGCTGCTCAGCGTGCGCGACGCCGTTGGGTATGAACAATACCGCTAACCCATCTGCTCCAGCTGGCCGCGCAGGACCTCCACCCCCTGGGCGATGGCGTCAGGGTTAATGGCGTGGAATCCCATGCGAAAGTAGTTATCCGGCGGCGCGGCGCTGAGAAAATGGCGCGCCCCGGGCTCAATCAGCACGCCGGCGTGGGCGGCGCGCCAGGTGAGCTGCTGGGTGTTGATCTGCGCCGGGGTCTGCAGCCAGAAGGCGTTAGCATGTTCGCTCCCCGCCAGCGCGCGACACGACGGCAGATAGCGCTGCAGGGCGGCGTGCAGGCGCTCCCAGCGCTGGGCGGAGTCGTAGTGGTAGCGCCGCAGATGGGTTTCATAATGGCCCTGGGCAAGGAAGTGGGCCATCTGGTACTGAATGTTGGTCGGCGGATGGCGATAGACCAGCCGGCGCAGGGCGCGCGCCTCGTCGATCAGGTCCGGGTCGGCGACCATAAACCCCAACCGCAGCCCCGGTGACAGCGCTTTTGACAGGCTGCTGACATACACCACCCGGCCGCTGCGATCGCTGGCCTTCAGCGCCGGCAGCGGGTTGAGGGTAAAGTTACTCTCCGAGTCATAATCATCTTCAATAATGACCGCGTCATGGCGGGCGGCATGCTCCAGCAGCTGGCGACGCCGCGCACTGCTCATGGTCACCCCGGTGGGCACCTGATGGCCGGGGGTGACATAGTAGTAATCGCAGGGACGCTCATTAAGCACGATCCCCTCTTCATCCACCGGGTGCGGCACCACCTCGGCGTCGGCGAGCAGAAAGGTGTTGATGGCTTCGCGAAAGCAGGGGTTTTCGACGCCAATGCGGGTGGTGGAAGAGAGCAGCAGTCGGGTCAGCAGGTAGAGCGCATTTTGCGAGCCAAGGGTGATGAGAATTTCATCCGGCGCGGCGACAATGCCGCGCTTGGGCAGCACCCGGGTGCGGATCTGCTCGATCAGCATCGGCACATCCTGGTCAATATGGTCGATGACCCACGCCGGGTCGCGCACCCCGCCGTGCAGCCAGTTCGCCGCCGAGCGCCAGGTGGCCAGCGGGAACTGCCGGGTATCGGGCTGGCCGTAGATAAACGGGTAGCGGTAGTGCATCCAGCCCGCCGGTTTGAGGATCGACTCCTGCTGGCTGGGGGTCATCTGCAGCCGGTCGCCCCAGCGTGGTGCAGCGGCTTCGCGCTGCGGTGCACTCTCGACGGCGGCAGGCGAAGCTTCATGATAGTCGGGATGCAGGTAGTAACCGCTTCGTGGGCGGCTAATCAGGTAGCCCTCGTTGACCAGACTTTCAAACACCAGCGCGGTGGTGTTGCGCGAGACGCGAAGCTGGCTGGCCAGCTGGCGACAGGAGGGCAGCGGGGTGTCGGCGGCGAAGATCCCGCTGAGAATGGCATTCACCAGCGTCTCTCGCACCTGTTCCTGCAAACCGCGGCCAGGCTGAAAATCAACGTGTAACAGGTGACGGATCATACGGGGCTCCTCTGGCAATAACGCATTGCGACCACCCGTTACACTCAGCAAATTCCATACCACCCTGCCGCCATCTGACACAGCGATGCGGCCCATCTGGCTCTATACGGAATTGAAAAACGCTCCCACATTAAAAACGTATTCAGCCGCCGTGGACCGGAACGTCCCCGGCCACTATTTTGCAGAAACCTTTTCGCGTTCTGGAATGAACCCGTCTGGCCAATCCATCAGGGGTGAAATAATGAAAAAATCATTGGCATCAATGTGTCTGAGCGCTGTATTAACGGTCGCTTTTTCTTATCACGCCGTCGCGGCCGATCTTCCGGAAATAGAAAAATCCGGCACCCTGAAAGTGGCGACGGAAGATGATTATGCGCCGTTTAACTTTATGAATAATGGCCAGGCCGATGGCTTTAACAAAGATATGCTTGAGGAATTACGTAAGTACGCCAAATTCCATGTCGACCAGAGCATATTACCGTGGACCGGATTATTAGCGGCTGTCTCCACCGGGCAATACGATATGGCCTTAACCGGGGCGGTTATTACCGATGAGCGGCTGAAGGTCTTTGATTTCACCCCACCGTGGGCCTCCGCGCAGCACTATTTCGTCAAACGCGCTGGCGATACTTCGTTAAATACGATTGCCGATCTCAGCGGCAAAAAAGTGGGGTTACAAGCCGGGAGCGCGCTGCTGGCGCGTTTGCCGGAGCTGAAGGCGATGCTGGAGAAGACCGGCGGCAAGCTGGGACCGGTGGTGGAGTATCCCTCCTATCCGGAAGCTTACGCCGACCTGGCGAATAAGCGACTGGATTACGTGATTAACGTGGTGATCTCGGTAAACGACCTGGCGAAAGCCAAACCGAAGGTCTTCGCCAAAGGGCTGGCTGTCTCCGGACCGGGGTATATGGCGTGGCCGATCCCGAAAAACTCGCCGCAGCTGCTGGCCTATATGACCAAGTTTATGAACCACATGAAGGAGACCGGCAAGCTCGCCGAGCTGCAGAAAAAATGGTTTGGCGAAACCTATGACAACCTGCCGACCGAGGCGATCACCAGCCCGGAACAGTTTCACAAACTCGCCGGACTGTAATATTCCGCGGCGGGCGACCGCCGCCTGTTGCTGAGAAGGAGGGCCTCATGGATGCAATTTCCTGGCAGTTATTAATCGAAGGCGCATGGACGACCCTCTGGATTTCGGCCATCGCTATCGCCTTCGGGGTGGTGGCGGGCCTGCTGATCGCCCTGGTACGGATGCTGCGCCTGCCGGTGATCGACCAACTGCTGGTGGTCTATATCAGTCTGGCCCGCGCAACGCCGCTGGTGACGCTGGTGCTGTTTCTGTTCCTTTCCCTGCCGACGATGGGCATTAACCTCGACAAGAACGTGGCCGCCATCGTGGCGCTGACGCTTAACACCTCGGCGTTTAACGCTGAGATCTGGCGCAACGCCTTCCGCACCTTTCCGCGCGAACAGCGGGAGGCGGCGGAGTCGGTGGGAATGCGCCGCTGGACTTACTTCCGCTACATCATGCTGCCACAGATGTGGATCGAGAGCCTGCCGGCGCTGGTCAATGAGATGTCCTTTTTGATCAAAGGTAGCCCGGCCATCGCCGTGATTGGCGTGGTGGATCTCACCCGGGTCACCAACCGTATCTCCTCGGTCACCTACGAGCCGCTGTCGCCGATCCTCGCCGCCGGCCTGCTGTATGTGGTGATCATCGGCTGTTTGTTGAAGCTGCAGGGTATCGCGGAACGTAAAGCCAGGCGTCTGGCGCGCTAGGAACGGGAGGCATTATGAATCAGTGGGGCGTTATCTGGTCGGTTCGCGATAGCTTTATTGCCGGGTTATTCGCGACCCTCGAACTGTTTATTACCGCCGCCCTGGCGGCGCTGATTATCGGTATTGCGCTGTGTTATTTTAGCGAATATCAAAAGAAAGTGATTAACCGGATTATTATTGGTTTCGTCAGCCTGATGCGTGCGATCCCTTTTTTGATCCTCGCTTATCTTCTGTATTACGGGCTGCCGCAGCTCGGTATTAGCATGGAGCCGTGGACCGCCGGTTTACTGGCCCTGATTATTTATCATGGCGCCTATTTCTTTGAAATATTGCGCAGCCAGCGGCGGGTATTTTCCGGCGGATATATTGAAGCGGCGATTGCTCAGGGCTTTTCGCGCTATGCCATTTTCCGGCGGATTATTTTACCCAATATCGTCTCTTCCGCCTTACCGCTGATCGGCAATCAGCTGATTATTTGCCTGAAGGACACCGCTTTCCTGAGCATTATTACCGTTCAGGAGATCACCGCCGCCGCCAACAGCGTCCAGGCGACCTATTTTATTCCGTTTAACGCCTTTATCGTCGCCATTGGGCTTTACTGGGCGATCAGCATTCTGCTGGAGCTGCTGATTAAGCGCCTGACCGCCTGGGGAGCCAAAAGAGGAATGAGCCATGCCTGAGTCTATTGCCGTAAGCGTCAAAAACGTCTCCAAACAGTTCGATAATGTGGAAGTCCTGCGGGATATTAACCTGACGGTGGAGAAGGGGACCGTGGTGAGTATTCTCGGCTCGTCCGGGTCGGGAAAATCCACACTGCTGCGCTGTATGAACTGGCTGGAACAGCCGGACCGCGGCGAAATTCATATCGGCGGTCAGCGACTGGGGATTGATGAACAGCGAGGCCGGGCGATGTCGCACCGCCAGCTGGCCAAAATCCGCGAGCGGGTGGGGATGGTCTTTCAGAGTTTTAACCTGTGGCCGCATCTGACCGTTCAGCAAAACGTCAGCGAGGCGCTGCTGCACGTTAAGGGCATGAAACGAGACGAGGCGAAGGCCATTGCCATGCAGCAACTGGAGAAAGTGGGCATGGCGCACAAAGCCGATGTTTACCCGATCACTCTCTCCGGCGGGCAGAAGCAGCGGGTGGCGATCGCCCGTTCGCTGGCGATGTCGCCCGAAGTTATTCTCTTCGATGAACCGACGTCGGCGCTGGATCCGGAGCTGGTTAATGAGGTGTTGGGGGTAATGAAAGCCCTCGCCGCCGAGGGTTACACCATGGTGGTGGTGACGCACGAGATGGATTTTGCCCGCCAGGTGTCCAACGAGGTGGTGTTTCTGGAGAAGGGGCTGCTGATTGAGAAGGCGCCGCCGGAGAAGTTCTTCACTCAGCCTGACTCTGAACGCGTCAGGCAGTTTCTGCAAAGCAGCCGTTAGTCCGGCTTGCATCCCTTGCCGACAGCGCCGGCAAGGGATGCGTCGGGTTTCGCTTAATCCCGATCGATGGCGAACGGCTGCCACGCCTGGCGCACCGGCATCACCTCCACCCGGTTAATGTTCATATGCGCCGGCAACGTGGCGATATAAAACATCTGCTCGGCGATATCGCGCGCGCTCAGTGGCGTGGTGCCGCGATAGAGCTTATCCGATGCCGCCTGGTCGCCTTTGGTACGCACCAGGGTAAATTCGGTCTCGGCAATCCCCGGCGCCAGATCGGTGACCCGCACGCCGGTGCCAAGCAGATCGCAGCGCAGGTTATAGCTGAACTGCTTCACAAACGCCTTGCTGGCGCCATACACATGGCTGCCGGGATAGGGCCACTGCCCGGCGATCGAGCCGATATTGATAATACTCGCCCCGGCGCCATGGCGTATCAGCGTCGGCAGCAGGGCGTGGGTCATCGTCACCAGACCGGTGACGTTGGTGTCGATCATCGTTTTCCAGTCCTCCAGCGCCACCTCCTGCGCCGGCAGCGGCGACAGCGCCAGCCCGGCGTTGTTGATCAGGGTGGTGACATCGGCGAAGGGGGCGGGGAGCGACGCCACGGCGGCAGCCACCGCCTCGCTGTCACGAACGTCAAGCTCAATAATATGCACCGGCACCTGGGCGGCGAGTCTGTCCTGCAAGGCCTTCAGTCGCGGATAGCGGCGCCCGCTCAGCACCAGCGACCAGCCCGCGTCGGCAAACACCTGTGCTGCCGCTTCGCCAAAACCCGAGGTCGCCCCGGTGATAAACACTACGTTGCTCGTTGCCATGTCATTCTCCTGTGCGGTTGTCCCTCCACTATAAAAACGCCGGACGGCAAGGCACAGGGCCAGACGGCGGACGCGGATGTGACACCGTGTCACATCGTTTTTCGCGCACTGGCTCTATCCGTTTTGCGTTGCCGCGGCCAATGATGAAGCCAACCACAACGACATGAGAGAGGGCAGGGTATGAAGCTGGCACTACAGAACGAGGTCGCGGTAAGCAATGATGAAGTTCGGCAGCTGGATCGCGCTTATGTGTTTCATTCATGGTCGATGCAGGGCAATCTCCATCCGCTGGTGATTGCCGGGGCGCAAGGCTGCGAGCTATGGGATTACGAGGGGAATACC
Source organism: Klebsiella sp. HMSC25G12 (assembly GCF_001807705.1). Classification (NCBI taxonomy): domain Bacteria; kingdom Pseudomonadati; phylum Pseudomonadota; class Gammaproteobacteria; order Enterobacterales; family Enterobacteriaceae; genus Klebsiella; species Klebsiella sp. HMSC25G12. Next base: position 114,606 of record NZ_KV789915.1, read on the forward strand.
TGGCTCGATTTCAGCAGCCAGCTGGTGAACGTCAACATTGGCTATCAGCACCCCCGGGTACTGGCGGCCATGAAGGCGCAGCTGGAGACCCTGGTCACCATCGCGCCCGCCACCGCCAACCTTGCCCGCGGCGAAGCGGCGAAGCGCATCGTCGACCTGGCGCCGGCGGGCTTCAGCAAGGTGTTCTTCACCAACGCCGGGGCGGATGCCAATGAGAACGCGATTCGCATGGCGCGGCTCTATACCGGGCGCGACAAGGTGCTGTCGGCCTATCGTTCCTATCATGGCAACACCGGCAGCGCGATCGCCGCCACCGGCGACTGGCGCCGGGTGCCGAATGAGTTCTCCCGCGGCCATGTTCACTTCTTCAACCCCTACCTTTACCGCAGCGAGTTCAACGCCGTGACTGAGGAAGAGGAGTGCCAGCGCGCGCTGGCGCATCTGCGGCGGATCATTGAATGCGAGGGGCCGACGGCCATCGCGGCGATCCTGCTGGAGTCCATCCCCGGCACCGCCGGGATCCTCGTGCCGCCGGCAGGCTATATGCAGGGTGTGCGCGCCCTGGCCGACGAGTTTGGCATCGTGCTGATCCTCGATGAGGTGATGGCCGGCTTTGGCCGTACCGGCAGCTGGTTCGCCTTCGAACAGGATGGCGTGGTGCCGGATCTGGTGACCTTTGCCAAAGGGGTTAACGCGGGCTACGTGCCGGCGGGCGGGGTGCTGATTAGCGAGCCGATTGCCCGCTATTTTGACGACCATTTTTTTGCCGGCGGGCTGACCTACTCCGGCCATCCGCTGGCGATGGCGGCGATTGTCGCCACCATCGACGCGATGAAAGAGGAGAAGGTGGTTGAGAACGCGGCCTATATCGGCAACGAGGTGCTGCGCCCCGGTCTCGAGGCGCTGGCGGAGAAGCACGCCATTATCGGCGAGGTGCGTGGTCGCGGCCTGTTCCAGGCGCTGGAGCTGGTGAGCAGCCGTGAACAAAAAACGCCGCTGACTGCCGCCGACATGGCCGCGATCAAAGGGGCCTTAACCGAGGCCGGGCTGTTGGCCTTTGTGGTGGAGAACCGCATTCACGTGGTGCCGCCGTGCACCATTACTGCTGAGCAGGTGGCGCAAGGGCTGGCGATTTTTGATGCGGTCTTTGCTCGCTTTGCCAGCCTGGCGAAGTAGGGGAGTGGCATCGGATAACGTTACCTGGCAGTACGCTTGCCGTGCCTAAACGCCAGCCGGACGGTTCCCTCTCCCTC
>NZ_KV789916.1:0-924 GCF_001807705.1 Klebsiella sp. HMSC25G12
GCCAGCCATGTCCGCTTGCTGGATCGCGACCAGGTCAGCTATGACTGGCAGCACTACCTCCCGCTGATCGAACGCAAGCCCGGTGCGCTGCGCAACGGCGCGCCCTTTGCTGATCTGCCGGCGCCGCTGCGTCAGCTTAAGCACGGTCTGGGGCGTCATGCCGGCGGTGACCGGATCATGGCGCAAGTTCTGGCTGCCGTACCGGTCGCCGGGCTCGATGCCGTGCTGGTAGCCGTTGAGCTGGTACTGGAGAGCGGCAGCCTGAGCGCCGAACACATCCTCAATGTCGTGGCACGGCTGACAGCATCCGAACCACCACCCAGCGTCGAAACCCACTTGTCGCTCAAGGAAGCCCCCGTCGCTAACACGGCGCGCTACGACCGCCTGCGTGGCCAGGCCGAGGAGGTCGGTCATGCGTGATTTGATGGCGGAACTCAAGGAGCTGCGCCTGCACGGCATGGCCACGGCCTGGGCGGAGTTAACTGCACAGGGTGAGTCGAACACAGCCTCGTCCAAGTGGCTGCTCGAACACCTGCTGGAACAAGAGCACACAGATCGCGCCATGCGCTCGGTGAGCCACCAGATGAACATGGCCAAGTTGCCGATGCACCGCGATCTGGCCGGCTTCGACTTCAGCGCCTCCAGCGCCGACGCTCGCTTGATCAGCGAGCTGGCCAATCTGAGCTTTACCGACACCGCGCAGAACGTGGTGCTGATCGGTGGGCCAGGCACCGGTAAAACCCACCTAGCCACCGCGCTGGCCGTGTCCGGCATCACCCGGCACGGTAAGCGCGTGCGCTTCTACTCCACGGTCGATCTGGTCAATCTGCTGGAGCGCGAAAAACACGACGGCAAAGCCGGGCGGATCGCCCAGGCACTGCTGCGCATGGATCTGGTCATCCTCGACGAACTGGGTTATCTGCC
>NZ_KV789917.1:0-7610 GCF_001807705.1 Klebsiella sp. HMSC25G12
CCCTGTGCGCTCCCTGCGCCATGAGTGACATAGCGCAGAAAAAATATTGGGAGCGCTATCTGTCCGGAAATAACATAGAAGTTGTAGCCCTGCCAGGCGCAGTATGCACAGGGAAATTTACGCTTGTACCGTTATTCCGCCGGGTGGCGGCTGCGCCTTACCCGGCCAGGGGTCGTGCGCCCTGCCGTTAATTTATTCACCGTTGTTGCTATTCCAGCCGCCAGCTCAGCACCGGCCAGCCATATCCGGCACCCGCCGCCTGCAGCTGCGGACAGGGATTGACCAGCCGCACGCGATCCGCATGCAGGCACAGCGGCAGATCGTTAATGGAATCGGTATAGAAAGTCACCTCGCCGTCATACTGCGGATGCGCCTCGCGCCACTGCGCCAGACGCGCCACCTTCCCCTGCTGATAGCTAGGGATCCCGGCAATGACCCCGCTGTAGCCGCCGTCGACCATCTCCACGTCAATGCCCAGCGCCTGATCAATCTCCAGCGCGGCGGCCACCGCCTGCACCAGCAGGCTAACCGAGGCGGAGATAATCAGCATCTGCTCCCCCTCGGCCCGCAGACGACGAATGAGCTCCCACGCCTGCGGATAGACCCGGGGCAGGATCGCCTCGCGCACGCAGCGGGCCACCAGCGCATCAACGTCCGACTTCGGTATTCCGGCCAGCGGCGCCTGGATCAGGGCCACATAATCGGCGATATTCATCTCTCCCCGGTCATAATCCGCCATTAGCCGCGCCTCGCGGGCAAGATACCCCTTCTGCGTCGCCAGCCCTTCGCGAACCATAAACTGGCTCCAGACCGTACTGCTATCGCCCTGTATCAGGGTGTTATCGAGATCAAAAATCGTCAGCGTGTTGCCCATGGTACTTTCCCTTACTGGTCAAAATAAGCTGCCGGGAGCATGCGTAAAAAAGATGACAGGAAAATGAACCGGACGCCAAAGCGCCCGGCTCGCCATCAGCCGGCGCGGACCTTCGCGGTGCGGAACACCAGCACGATCCCACCGATGATCGCCACCATACCGACCATCGCCGCCGCCGGCAGCCGGTTGCCCAGCAGCAGATAATCCAGTAGCGCCGTGATCACTGGCACCAGATAAAAGAGGCTGGTGACATTGACAATATTTCCCGCGCTCAGCAGACGATACAGCAGCAGCTGGGCGACCACCGAAATCAGCAGCCCGAGAAACAGCACCGGAATAATCAACCCGGCGTTAACAGTAAACTGGAAGCCGCTGACCGGGGCAATCAGCAGGCACAGCCCCAGACTGACGGCGTACTGCAGCGGCAGGACATCCGCCGGCGCCTGACGGCTGCGCTTTTGCCACAGCGCGCCAAAGGTCATCAGCAGCAGCGCCGCCAGCGCAAACAGGATCCCCACCATCGCCATCGGCGAGGCCGCCAGGCTGCGCCACACCAGCAGCACCAGCCCCGCCAGGGCAATCAGCAGTCCTGACAGCCGCCGCCCCTGCAGGCGACGCTCCACCACGCAAAGCGTAAGGATGGGCTGGATCCCCATGATGGTGGCGATAAGTCCCGGCGTCACACCGTTAGCCATCGCCTCGAAGTAACAGACCGAATAGCCGCCAATCAGCATCAGGCCGGTGGCCGCTGTCTGCAGGCGGGTGCCCGGCGCGGGTAGCCAGCGCCGACGGACGATGGCCAGCGGCGCCAGCGCGACCAGGGCAATCAGAAAACGAAAGACCAGCAGCGCCATCGGCGAAGCGTTGTCCAGTCCCCAGCGGGTGAAGATGGCCGCGCTGCCCCACAGCAGCACAAAAATGGCCGTTGTCGCCTGCGAGGCGAGCAGAGAATAGCGAACGTGCATAGCATGCTCCAGAACGTCAAACACAAGGTATCAAGCGTCATACCGGCAGGTAAGCGCCTGCTAAAGACGGCGTTAAGCGTCGAAAACAACCCGGTCTGGAGGGGGAGGCGGTGGGCAGAGCGTGGTGAAGCAATGATGAAGCGCAGACGTCATCCACCCCGCGTCGAAAGCGGCGCCGGGCAAAGTCTCACCAGAGATGGCGTAATGCGTCATGGAATGCCTCGTGAAATGTTTAATCAGAATCCTGGCACAGGCCGTTCGGAAGTGACAACTGCCTTTTATGGGTGATCTCTCGACTGGTTGTTTATTTTTAATCGTAAATAAACGTAAAGGCGGCCTCGGCTTATTCAGCCGTTCTTTTTAATCGGCTATAAAACAAAGCAGTCTGCTTGCTACTTCGAAAATAACGATATGAAGCCAAAACTGACGCATGCTCTCTTTTTAATTCCTTTTTTGTTGTTGGCAGGATGCTCCTCCTCACCGAAACAGGCAAAGAACACAAAATCTCATGCGGATATGACCATTGACGGCGGATCGGACGATCTGATCCCGGTGGTGGCGGCCCTGCATGATCAGATGCACACCTGGCAGGGAACCCCCTATGAATGGGGCGGTACTGAACAAAGCGGCGTCGACTGCTCGGGTTTCGTCTGGCGCACGTTGAAGGATCGCTTTAACCTGCCGATGGAGCGGATCACCACCCGCGAGCTGCTGCACATGGGCGTGCGGGTCAATAAACGCGATTTACGTCCCGGCGATCTGGTTTTCTTCCGCACCCGGGCCGGGATGCACGTTGGCTTTTACGATACCGATCATAATTTCCTTCACGCCTCGAGCAGCCAGGGCGTGATGCGCTCTTCGCTGGACAACCCTTACTGGGAATCGGCGTTCTATCAGGCGCGTCGTCTGCCGAAGGAGTATAACGCGCAGATCACCATGAACAGCGACACCCTGCATCTGGCGAAGAATCGCCGCTAAAAAAAAAGCCGCAGCCAGGGCTGCGGCGGGTGGTTCTGCGGTTAATCAGAACTGGTAGGTCATACCCAGCGCGACGATGTCGTCATCGTTGATGCCGAGTTTGTTATCGCTTTTCAGCTGGTTGATTTTGTAATCCACGAAGGCGTTCATGTTTTTGTTGAAGTAGTAGGTCAGGCCCACGTCAATGTAGTTAACCAGATCTTCGCTACCCACCCCTTCGATATCCTTCCCTTTCGACAGCACATAGCCGAGGGACGGACGCAGACCGAAGTCGAACTGATACTGCGCCACCGCTTCAAAGTTCTGCGCTTTGTTGGCAAAGCCGCCGCTGATCGGGGTCATTTTGCGGGTTTCAGAGTACATGGTCGCCAGGTAGATATTGTTGGCGTCATATTTCAGGCCGGTTGCCCAGGCTTCCGCTTTCGAACCCTGACCGCGGGACAGCAGGTTCTGCGCATCGGTACGGTCAGAGCTGGTGTAGGCAGCGCTGACGGCGAAGTCGCTGCCGCCGAAATCATAGCTTAATGAGGTACCAACGCCGTCGCCGTTCTGTTTCTTCGCTTCACGGCCTTCGTTTTTACCCTGGTACTGCAGGGTCATATCCAGACCATCCACCAGACCGAAGAAATCGGTGTTACGGTAGGTCGCCAGGCCGCTGGCGCGCTTGGTCATAAAGTTATCGGTCTGGGCAGAGGAATCGCCGCCGAATTCCGGGAACATATCGGTCCAGGCTTCCACGTCGTACAGGGCGCCAAGGTTACGACCGTAGTCAAAGGAGCCGTAGTTCTTCAGCTTCACCCCGGCGAATGCCAGACGGGTTTTCTGGCTCGAGTCGCTCTCGGTTTTGTTACCCGAGAATTCAGATTCCCAACGGCCATAGCCGGTCAGGTCATCGTTAATCTGCGTTTCGCCTTTAATACCGAAACGCACGTAAGTCTGATCGCCATCTTTGCTGTCATAATCGCTGAAGTAGTGCATGGCTTTGATCTTGCCGTACACATCCAGTTTGTTCGCGTTCTTGTTATAAACTTCCGCTGCCTGCGTCGCTGTTGAAGCCACAAAGCCCATCATCATTAATGCCAGAGTACTCTTTTTCATTATTCAGTCCTGGTGATTTATTTATACGCGCTATTCAATTGCGGGCGCTCGCCCATCAAAAACAGGAGGTTTTTTAACGCCGGGAGATTAAATATTTATGACAAGGTGGAACTTTTTATAAAAAAGAGTATTTAAATGTATCTGACATATTTTTGTCACATCCCCTCTCCAGAATGCCCGATCCCGCGCAATAAAATGGCGCGCCCGCCGCCCCGGGTGTTGGCAAGCGGGCCGACTCCTGCTACAACATCAGCTCGATATCGATATTCCTTTTGAACGGCAGAGAATCATGAGTGAAAGCCAGACGCTGGTGGTAAAACTGGGCACCAGTGTTTTAACAGGCGGGTCCCGCCGCCTGAACCGCGCCCATATCGTTGAGCTCGTGCGCCAGTGCGCACAGCTGCACGCCATGGGACACCGTATTGTCATCGTGACCTCCGGGGCCATTGCCGCCGGGCGCGAGCACCTTGGTTACCCGGAACTGCCCGCCACCATCGCCTCCAAGCAGCTGCTGGCGGCGGTGGGACAAAGCCGTCTGATCCAGCTGTGGGAACAGCTGTTTTCTATCTATGGCATTCACGTTGGCCAGATGCTGCTGACCCGCGCCGACATGGAAGACAGAGAACGGTTCCTCAACGCCCGCGACACTCTGCGCGCGCTGCTGGATAACAGCATCGTCCCGGTCATTAACGAAAACGACGCCGTCGCCACCGCGGAAATCAAAGTGGGCGATAACGACAATCTCTCCGCGCTGGCCGCGATCCTCGCCGGAGCGGATAAGCTGCTGCTGTTAACCGACCAGCCAGGCCTGTTCACCGCCGACCCGCGTAGCAACCCGCAGGCGGAGCTGATTAAAGACGTCTACGGCATCGACGACGCGCTGCGCGCCATCGCCGGCGACAGCGTCTCCGGACTCGGCACCGGCGGCATGGGCACCAAGCTGCAGGCCGCGGATGTCGCCTGCCGCGCGGGGATTGATACCATTATCGCCGCCGGCAACCGCCCGGACGTCATCGGCCATGCGATGGCAGGCCTGCCAGTAGGCACCTGCTTCCACGCTCAGGAGTCTCCGCTGGAGAACCGTAAGCGCTGGATCTTCGGCGCCCCGCCGGCCGGTGAACTGACCGTCGATGCGGGCGCGACCCAAGCGATCCTCGAAAGGGGCAGCTCGCTGTTGCCAAAAGGCATCAAAATCGTCAGCGGCAACTTCTCCCGCGGCGAAGTGATCCGCATCCGCAATAGCGAAGGACGCGATATCGCTCACGGCGTTAGCCGCTACAACAGCGATGCGCTGCGCCTTATCGCCGGCCAGCACTCGCAGCAAATCGATGCCATTCTGGGCTATGAATACGGCCCGGTGGCCGTCCACCGCGATGATATGATCATCCGTTAAGGAGCTGAAAATGCTGGAACAAATGGGCATTGCCGCCAAAGCGGCCTCCTGGCAGCTGGCGTTACTCTCCAGCCGGGAAAAGAACCAGGTACTGGAAAAGATCGCCGATTATCTGGAAGCGCAGACCGACGATATTCTGCGCGCCAACGCGGAAGATTTAGCCGAAGCTCGCGCCAATGGCCTGAGTGAAGCGATGCTTGATCGCCTCGCGCTGACCCCGGCGCGTCTGAGCGGCATCGCCAGCGATGTGCGCCAGGTGTGCAATCTAGCCGATCCGGTCGGCCAGGTGATCGACGGCGGGCTACTGGACAGCGGTCTGCGTATTGAACGTCGCCGCGTCCCGCTGGGGGTGATTGGCGTGATTTATGAAGCGCGACCCAACGTGACGGTCGACGTCGCCTCCCTGTGTCTGAAAACCGGCAACGCAGCGATCCTGCGCGGCGGGAAAGAGACCTGGCGCACCAACGCCGCCACGGTGAAGGTGATCCAGCAGGCGCTGCAGGAGTGCGGTCTGCCGGCCGCCGCGGTACAGGCCATTGAGAGCCCGGATCGCGCGCTGGTGGGCGAAATGCTGAAGATGGATAAATACATCGATATGCTGATCCCCCGCGGCGGCGCTGGCCTGCACAAGCTGTGCCGCGAGCAGTCAACGATCCCGGTGATCACCGGCGGGATTGGCGTGTGCCATATTTTCGTTGATGAAACCGCCGAGATCGCCCCTGCGCTGAAGATCATCGTCAATGCCAAGACCCAGCGGCCGAGCACCTGCAATACCGTGGAAACGCTGCTGGTGCACCGCAACATCGCCGACACCTTCCTGCCGGCGTTGAGCAAGCAGATGGCCGAGAGCGGCGTCACCCTGCATGCCGCCCCTTCCGCCCTCCCCACGCTGCAGAACGGCCCGGCGAAAGTCGAGCCGGTGAAAGCGGAGCAGTATGACGACGAGTATCTGTCGCTGGATCTGAACGTCAAAGTGGTGGCCGATATGGATGAGGCTATCGCCCATATTCGGGAACATGGCACCCAGCACTCCGACGCTATCCTGACCCGCACCCTGCGTAACGCCAACCGCTTTATCAATGAAGTGGACTCTTCCGCCGTCTACGTGAACGCCTCCACGCGCTTCACCGACGGCGGCCAGTTCGGCCTTGGCGCGGAGGTGGCGGTCAGCACCCAGAAGCTGCACGCTCGCGGCCCGATGGGGCTGGAAGCGTTAACCACCTATAAGTGGATTGGTTTCGGCGACGATACTATTCGTGCGTAAATGAGAACGGGCGATGCAAAAATAGGCAGTTGATTCCACTGGCTATTGACGCATCGCCCGCTAAGTTCTAACCTTTTGCCTCGTGATTCACGCTCGTGAACACCTCTTGCAGGGCCGATATAGCTCAGTTGGTAGAGCAGCGCATTCGTAATGCGAAGGTCGTAGGTTCGACTCCTATTATCGGCACCATCATGTAAAAATCCTTATAAATCAATAAGTTAGACTTAAAAATCTGTCTTTTATTCATCTATAAGAATCGGTAAATCATCCCTCATAACTGCCGTTATGGTTGATATGGCAATTGGGAATGTTAACTGTAACGGCCTGTAGTTGTACAGCTCGAACAGGTACAAGCTCAACTCGAAGCCTATGACGTTGCCAGCGTCTCTAATCAATCCCAACACTTTTAACCGTTCCACACTTAGCGCGGTGTCCCGTAACAGCCTGTCGTGATGACACGCCACGGATAAACGAGCAAATGATGGGAATCCTAACCAGTCCGGGAAAGGGGCTGGCTCTCTCGTGGTGTTCACCGTGCCATAAACGAACGGTACTCGATAAGAGAACGGTTAACTGAAAGATGCGCATAAGGCGCTTGTTATGGTGTCCCATCACGGCGCTAAATGGCTGCTATTGCCTTGAAATCACTCATGCCGATTCAATCAGGTGAGCCAATGCCAGCAATCTCACGCGCTGCTCTGATAATCCGCCCAATTTGTAACGTCCCGCAAGTTCATAACCTACTCTGTCCAGCTTCTGTAGCATTGGGACAGGAATATTCAGGGCGAGATTTTGAGTTAACGGAATTGCATCCCCTTGAGACTTCAGAGGATTACACGGATAAAGCGTCATTCAAACCTCCTGAGCATCTCCCCGATTGCCAGTGTTAAACGTTGGTCTTCTGATACCACGCCTTGACCAATCTGTTCAGAAAGCTTTTCCAGCTTTGTGATAAGCGATGGATGCAGCGTCATCAGAAGATTACAACTTACTTTCTGACCATATTCAGGCTTTGTTGAATAAATCGAACTTTTGCTG
>NZ_KV789918.1:0-521 GCF_001807705.1 Klebsiella sp. HMSC25G12
CGCAGCGCCGCCGGGCAAGATATCAGGCACGGTATCCTTGATTTCGCCGGGTGGCGGCGTACGCCTTACCCGGCCTACAAACCCAAATCACCGCGGGTCCTGGGGCTGCTGAAACTGCCGGTGCTGGCGGCCTCAACATCGCTGAGACGTTCCCGGCAGGCCGGGGCAGCCCGCATGGATGCGGGCTGAGGGCCGTGTTTTGCAGGGACGCTGCCTCGGCCCGACCCGAAGCCTGCAGGGATAAGTCGAAGGGACCACGCAGTGGCGATGTTGCTGGCCGGAGCCCGGGGGTACAGGGGGCGGCGGCGACTGGCCGCCCCCTGTGCGCTCCCAGCACCATAAGTGACATAACGCAGACGATTAACCGGGAGCGCAAACTACGCTGAAGCCACAGATAACATAAACAACCACACTGCAGTGCTTCCCCTCACCCTAGCCCTCTCCCGAAGGGAGAGGGAACCGTCCGGCTGGCGCTTAGGCCCATGCAAGCGCAGCGCCGCCGGGCAAGATATCAGGCACGG
>NZ_KV789919.1:0-2313 GCF_001807705.1 Klebsiella sp. HMSC25G12
TTCGCACGAAATCTTATTTATTCAACAAAGCCACCTTGTTTTGCAATCAAGGATGTTCCACAAATGAGACAGACACAGTTGCATGAAAGGCCATTCTCAACGCTGGCGATATCAACAATTTTATTTGAAACCGTATCGAATCCAAATGGTATCCATTTTTGTGAATTACGTCGCATGAATATTCCTCGTTAAAAACGAATAAAGGATTCTACATTATTCGCTTCTATCAAACATGGAATAACAGTGCCTTATTTACATTATTCAGATCTCATCGGGGATGAGATGCCACACAGAGGCAGGTATTTTGTCATAGATTTTTTTCATGTAGATCTCAGCTCTGCGGTGATCATACGCTCCATTCAAGCTGGTTATCTTATTTATATCCCCTCCTTCATCATTTAATTTATCCAGGATACGTTCAAAAACTTTATCGAGAGTTTCTGCCGTGCTGCACTTCCTGAACTTCAGGAGATAGGTTTCTCTCAGGCTACTGTGCACATTTAGGCTTTTCAACAACAACGCTCCGGGGCATGTCCAAAAACAATGGCTATTATCGAATAACATTAAACGAAGTACCACAGACAGGCAAGAGAATCATCTTGATTAATTTCCCATTCTCCCTAGATTTGAAAAAAAACAATGCTACTATACTGGTTATAAAAACAGTGCCATTGATAAGACATGAGATCTTCCCATGACAGATAAAACTAAGCTGGTTGCGATTGCACGAACCGATGACATGAGCGCTCTTGAAGCACTCAAGCTGTTACGGTTTCGCCCTTACAATACGGCAAGAAGTCAGTTAAGAGTCACAAGTGTCTGGTCTGCATGGTGCGCCAGGCACGGTCTGCCCCCCTTCCCCGTTACAGCAGTTGATGTCGAGCGCTATATTAATGGGCTGAATGGATCCGTTAAAATGGCGACCATTTCTCATTTTATTGCATGCCTTTCAAGCGTAAACAGCAGCCTGGGTTTTCCAGACTTCCGCAACGTTCTGATCAAAGCACTGGTTCAGGTATGGCGGGCGGGGGAGAATGAGAAAAAAATCGTCACCGGTCAGGCCCTTCCATTTCTTATATCCGATCTCAATATTCTTCGCCGGTCACTGCATAAAAGCGACGACCTGAGAGACATACGCGACCTTGCAATGATATGGGTTGGGTTTGAAACCCTGCTGCGTAACGTGGAAATTCGAAGGATTAAAACCGGCGACCTGAAATGGCAAAATGACACGTCCTGTTACCTTCTGGACGTCATGCGGACCAAGACAAGCCTCTCAAGTAACCTGGCATTTCAGCTCTCACCACAATGCAGTCAGCATGTCAGACGGTTGATTGAGACGGTGGAATACACCGATACTGAAACCTTCGGGCACCGTTTTCTTTTTCAGCCTGTGAACATCCATACAAACCGATATTTCCCACCCACCAGCAGTAAGCTATCACGGGGTAAATCCATAGACAGGATGCTGGTCAAAGCAGGATTCAGTCAGGGGTTACTGACGCAGCTACAGAATGAATCAAAGGTATCACGGGAAGATGTTGGTATGCTGTCCTCTAATTCACTGAACCAGGCATTTGCACGCCTCTGGGGGATTGCCGGGAAGGTCGGCGACAGTAACCGACAGTCCGGGCGGTACCGGACATGGACAGGACACAGTGTGCGTGTGGGGGGAGCCATAGAGCTGTTTAAGGCCGGGTACTCCCTGGAAAAGATTACCGAGATGGGGAACTGGTCTGATCCAAAGATGGTCTTCCGTTATATCCGTGGATATCTTGCCAGTGAAAAAGCCATGGTAAGCTTTATGCGTAATCATCTGGACGATATATAGATTTTACTAAGAGAAACACCAGCACTCAGCAACATGTTACTGAGCGCTGGTCACTTACTTTTCAGATATTCAGTTCTTTCAAATCTGTCACAACAAAATCCCCTTTACCTGAAAGACTGTCAAAATCATCGAGTGTAAATTCATGCGTGTGATACCAAATGACCCTGCATGTAGGACAAGTAACAGGTAACAAATCTTCCGCTAATTTTTCGCTGTTATGGATAACCTCACCCATCTCGTTTGTGTCAACAATATAACCACTTATGCAAAGGGTTTCGTACCCATGAGCACCTGTAACAATATGGGTTGCTGTTCTCTCACGAATTTCTCCATTAATTTTAATCTGCTCTCGCGTGGTAATCGTTCTTTTATTATTCATTAAACCTCCGGATGAAATATTAAAAACAAAGGCTATTATTGCGCCCGACTTCTGAATAATTTCGAAACCAAACGGCTTTGTTGAATAAATCAGATTTCGGGTA